>JAZSJW010000042.1:0-22583 GCA_045534555.1 Clostridia bacterium | reverse complement strand
CATTTCTATACTTGTAAGGAATATTACCAACTCCAAACATTGTTTTTCCAACTTGAACAAACTTCATATTTTTATAACAATTTTCACAAGCTGCTTGTATTTTCTGTTTATATATTTCAATATACATTCTTTCATCATTAGTAAAGAAAAACTGTTCATCAGGATTGTTACTTAGTTTTTCAACCATTGAGTTTACAAAATTATCTATTCCAACAGCATTAAAAAGTTGAGCTAGGTCATCAGCAATATTGTCATTATAAATAGTTTTCCACTCCCATGTATCTTGCCTACGAACAAGCTCTACAAAACTGTTTAAAATTCTTGAACCTATTAATAACTTTTTTTCTTGTAAATATTCATAAAATAGACTTGTTCCACAACACAAACCTTTATTATCCTTAACCAAAACCTTAGAAAATAAAAAGTTTCCAACACCACTTTTCAATGCAAATTCATGATGGTCAAAAATTCTTACCCTAGAAGAAGCAACACTACTTTTTCCAATTCTTGATAAAATTTCACCAGTTAAGGCTAGGTCCGTTATATAAATTTTATCATAACTATGAAGTTTTTGATTACTATTGACATTATATGTATCTTGTTCCAAGTCATAATCATACACTTTTTCAATTTCAAAATGTTTTATAAAATCATTATTAACATCTTTTGGAGTAGAATAGATAATATCTAAATTATCTTCCTTAAAAGCGAGTTTCGCTAGGATAGCACAACCCATACCATCAATATCTGCATTATGAGTAAATAGTAGTCTTGACATATTATTTTCCTCCATATATATTCATTATAGCACAACAACGATAAAATTAAAATAGTTTACACAAAATTTATAAAACTTTATTTATCGACAAAAAATTTTAAAAAAATGTCATAAATTACTTGACCAAACCATTTAGCAGTGATATATTCTTGTTTGTTAGCACTCAAAACAAAAGATTGCTAAAAAATTGTATAAAACAATTGCTTTTTGGCATAATATAGATTATAGCATAAGAAGGTGATAAAAGTGAATTTAAGTGAAAGAAAAAAGAAGATCTTAAGTGCTGTTGTTGACGAAAGTATTAAAACCGCAGAACCCGTTGGCAGCAAAGCTTTGCAAGAAAAATACATACAAGACGTTTCTTCTGCAACAATCAGAAACGAACTTATGGCACTTGAAGAAATGGGGTATTTGTATCAGCCTCACACATCTGCAGGAAGAATACCAACCGCTGAGGGTTATAAAAAATACGTTGAAGAATTAATGACTGTTAAGAAACTCAGCAAAAATGAAGCAGATTTGTTAAAAGCCTCTTTTGGTCAATCACTTATCAGCTTAGATGATGTTCTTCAAAAAGCAGCAAAAACAATAAGCGAAGCCACAAACTGTGCATCTATGGTTTATTATGGAATTTCTGGCACTGCAAAAGTTGAAAATATTGTTTTATTAAAATTGAATGAGAGAAGAACCCTTGTAGTTGTAGTTACAGACCTTGGAGTTTTAAAAAGAGACACTTCAGCAATTATTTCTTCTGAAGAAGAACTTAAAAAGGCTAGTAGCATTTTAACAAACACGTTCGCAGGTAAAAATCTTGAAGATATTGAAGATAACACAATTCTTTTAAGAGAAAAACTGTTGGAATATAAAGATATATTTGATTGTATTATCAATATCATTACTACTAGAGATGACGATCTTGATAAAAGTATTGCTGTTTCAGGAAAAGATAAATTATTAAATTATCCTGAATATCATGACTTTGATAAACTCAAAAAAACTATCACTTTACTTGAGCAAAAAGATGTTTTATATCCACTACTTACAGAAAACAACGGTGACCTTGAAATATCTGTAAAAATTGGTGGTGACGAAAATCTTGGTATTACAGACTGCTCAATAGTAACTGCAACTTATAAATCAAAAGGTAAAACTATTGGTTCCGCAGGTGTTGTTGGACCTATGCGTATGGATTACAGCAAAATTGTATCAATTTTAAAAAATGTAACTCAAATTTTAGAAGAAGATGTATTTGACAAAGAGTAAAGGAGATTATAAATGGATAAAGAAAAAGAAACAAAATGCAACTGTAATAAAGACTGTGACTGCGGCTGTCAAGAAGGAGAAGAATGTACTTGCGGGGACAAAGATTGTCACTGTGGTTGCCACGACAATAAACATACAAAAAACTGTGGCTGCTTAGATGGCGAAGAGTGTACTTGCGGGGACAACTGTGACTGTGGTGATAACTGCACCTGTGGTTGCCATAACCACGAAAAAAACTGTGGCTGTTTAGACGGTGAAGAGTGCACTTGTGGTGACGACTGTGATTGTGGCCACAACCATTATGACTGTGGTGACGATTGCCATTGTCATGAAGATGAATGTGACTGTGGATGCGGACACGAACACCTAAGTAAAGATGAACTTTTACAAAGATATGAAATTGCATTTAACCAATTTGAACAAGCTTTAATCAAGGTTGACAAAGAACTTCAAGAAACCAAAAAGAAAGCTGATGAAAATGAAAGACTTGCCATATCTTTCAAAAAAGATTTAGAAAGATATAAAGAAAGAACTAAAGAACAAGAAGAAACATTAAAAATAAATGCTATCGAAAATGTTGCAGATAAATTAATTCCAATTCTTGATAATTTTGAACAAGCTTTAAAAGTAACTGGTGACCCAAAAGTTTTAAAAGGTTTTGTAATGATTGAAGGAATGCTTAAAAATGCGGTCAATTCTTTAGGTATTGAAGAAATTGACACTTTTGATGAAGAATTTAATCCAAACTTCCACAATGCAGTATCTAAAGTAAGAACTAAAGATAAAAAGAAAGATAATAAAATCGCTTCTGTTTACCAAAAAGGTTATAAGATGGCAGGAGAGAATGGAAAAGTAATTCGTCATAGTATGGTTGAAATCTATCTATTAGACTAGATTAATATAAACAAAAATTAATAAAATAAATAAAAAGAGGTAAAAAAATTATGGGAAAAATTATAGGTATCGACTTAGGAACTACTAACTCATGCGTTGCTGTAATGGAAGGTGGCGAACCAACCGTTATTCCAAATGCAGAAGGAGCAAGAACAACACCTTCAGTAGTTGGTTTCACAAAAGATGGAGAAAGACTTGTTGGTCAAGTAGCAAAACGTCAAGCTGTTGCTAATGCCGACAATACAGTTCAATCTATTAAAAGAGATATGGGCTCTGATAAAAAAGTAACCGCTGGCGGAAAAAACTGGTCTGCTCCAGAAATTTCTGCTATGGTTCTAGGAAAATTAAAAGCAGATGCTGAAAAATATTTAGGAGATAAGGTAACTCAAGCTGTTATCACAGTACCTGCATATTTTACAGACTCTCAACGTCAAGCAACTAAAGATGCTGGTAAAATAGCAGGCCTTGAAGTTTTAAGAATTATCAACGAACCAACTGCTGCAGCACTAGCATATGGTCTTGATAAAGCCGACAATGCTGACGGACAAAAAATTCTTGTATACGACCTCGGTGGCGGTACATTCGATATTTCAGTTCTAGAAATTGCAGATGGAGTTTTTCAAGTTTTAGCTACTGCTGGTAACAACAAACTTGGCGGTGACGACTTTGATGAAAGAATTATGAATTATCTTGTTGAAGAGTTTAAAAAGAGCGATAATGTTGATTTATCTAAAGATAAAATGGCTATGCAAAGATTAAAAGAAGCTGCTGAAAAAGCTAAAATCGAACTTTCTGGAGTTAACTCTTCAACAGTATCTCTTCCATTTATTACTGCAGATGCTAACGGTCCAAAACACATGGAAATTACAATTACTCGTGCTAAATTTGAAAGCTTAATCGAAGATTTAGTTAAAGAAACAATTTCTCTTGTTAAAAAAGCTATGAACGATGCAAAAGTAACAAATAATGATATTGCAAAAGTTATTATGGTTGGTGGCTCTTCAAGAGTTCCAATGGTTTCAGAAGAAGTTAAAAATTTCTGTGGTAAAGAACCATTTAAGGGCATCAACCCTGATGAATGTGTTGCTATTGGTGCTGCTATTCAAGCAGGTGTTTTAGGTGGGGAAGTTAAAGACATTCTTCTTCTAGACGTAACTCCATTATCACTTGGTATTGAAACAATGGGCGGAGTATTCACAAAACTTATTGAAAGAAATACAACAATCCCAACAAAGAAATCTCAAATTTTCTCTACTGCTGCAGATAATCAACCTGGTGTTGACATTCATGTTCTTCAAGGTGAAAGAGAACTTGCTGCATACAACAAAACTATTGGTAGATTTGAACTTACAGGTATTCCACCAGCACCAAGAGGTGTTCCACAAATTGAAGTAACATTTGATATCGATGCAAACGGTATCGTTCATGTTTCAGCTAAAGATTTAGGAACTGGCAAATCTCAAGACATAACAATTACTGCATCTTCTAATCTTTCAGATGATGAAATTGACAAAGCTGTTAAAGAAGCTGAAAAATATGCTGAAGAAGATAAGAAGAGAAAAGAAGTTGTTGATGCTAAAAACAGTTTAGACCAAATGATTGCAGGTATTGAAAAAATCTTAAGAGAAAGTGGTGACAAAATTTCTGAAGAAGATAAAACAAAATTAAATACAGAAATGGAAAATGCTAAAGAAGTTTACAAAAATAGTGATGATGTTGAAAAACTAAAAGCAGCACTAGAGAGTTTAACAAAAGTTTCAAATGAGATTTTTACAAAACTTTACGCTCAAACTAACCCAAATGGAGCAAATGGCGACCAAGGTTCTAATGGAAACACAGACCCTAATAACTTTGGCGATTACACTACAAAATAGTAGAATATATTATATTATTTGATTAACTCGCAAGCTTGTTGCTTGCGAGTTAAAATTTGATAAAGAGAGATAAAAATGGCATCAAAAAATTATTATGAGATATTGGGGGTTTCTAAATCTGCTAGCGATGAAGAAATCAAAAAAGCATACAGAAGTCTTGCCAAAAAATATCACCCAGACCTTAATCAAAATAGCCCCGAAGCAGCAGAAAAACTAAAAGAAGTTAATGAAGCTTTTGAGGTTTTATCTGATAAAACAAAACGCTCTAACTACGATAATTATGGCGACCCTAACGGTATGGCTGGTGGCTTTGGCGGTAGCACTGGTGGTGGCTTTGGTGGATTTGGCGGCTTTGAAGATATTTTTAATATGTTTGGCGGCGGTTTCGGTGGCTTTGGCGGAAGACAAAGAAAAAGCATGGCTCAAGATGGGGCAGATATAGATGTCCGTATTGACCTTTCTTTTGAAGAAGCTGCATTTGGAACCAAGAAAAACATCAACCTCAACAGAAATGAACAATGTGAAACTTGTCATGGTACAGGTGCTAAACCCGGAACCAATGCAACCACTTGCTCTAGATGTAATGGAAGCGGCTATATTCAAACAGTACAAAACACCATGTTTGGCAGAATGAGCACTCAAAGCGTATGTCCAGAATGTTCAGGTAAGGGTAAAATCATTAAAGATAAGTGTTCTTCATGTTCTGGAATTGGTGTTGTTAGAAAGAATAGAAATATCGAAATTAATATCCCGGGCGGTATTGATGACGAACAAGTTTTAACACTTCGAGGTCAAGGCGAAGCTGGCATAAATGGTGGTATAGCTGGAGATATGCATATTGTGATAAATGTCAAAAAACATAAGACCTTAACTAGAGAAGGCTTTAATGTTTATACTGAAGTTCCTATCACTTTTACTGAAAGCATATTAGGTACTAAAATTCAAGTTGCTGGTATTAACGAAAACATCACAGTTGTTATTCCTGAGTTTACTCAAACTGGAAACAAAATCACAGTAAAAGGAAAAGGTACTAAAATATTAAATAAAAATGGCTATGGAGACTTGATTGTTACTGTTGTTGTTGAACTACCTAAATCACTTGATAAAGCACAAAGACTTCTTATTGAAAAGCTTGACCAAGACATTAAATCAAATCAATATAACAAGAAAAAACAATATAATGATAAATTAAATTAAAATTCATTTATTAAATAAAAACAAATAATAAAGGCACAAGTGATTGTGTCTTTTATTTTTTTATGCTAAAATAATTTTAGGTGATAGATATGAAAT
This sequence comes from Clostridia bacterium, assembly GCA_045534555.1. Taxonomy (GTDB): domain Bacteria; phylum Bacillota; class Clostridia; order Christensenellales; family UBA1242; genus UMGS2069. The sequence goes on along the minus strand of JAZSJW010000042.1, from coordinate 16,481 downwards.
TAAAAAGATATTATATTGAAAACGAATTAAATAAAAATACCACTGTATATTTAGAGGGCGAAGAGTTCCACCATTTAAAAAACGTTATGAGAACAAGAATTGGGGATAGAGTGGAACTATTTAACGGAACAACTATTAATGCTGAAGCTATTGTAAAGTCAATTGATAAAAATTCAGCTAGCCTTTACATTGAAAAAATTGAAGAAAACCAAAGTGAACCAAAAATTAACTTTACACTCTTTCAAGCAGTTGCAAAAGGTGAAAAACTTTCTTTAATCACACAAAAAATAACAGAACTTGGTGCTTCAAATTTAACAGTTTTTTATAGCCAATTTACAGACATAAAAGATAAAACAAGCAAGCTTGACAAACTTGATAGAGTTTGCGTGTCCGCATGTAAACAATGTGGAAGAAGTTCAACATTAAACATTAATGGAGTTATATCTTTTAAAGATATGGTTAGCGAAGCTAAAAAACTAGACAAAGTTTATGTCGCTTATGAAAATGCAGACGGAATTACTTTATTTAACTCATTAAATAAAAATGCAAATTATAACAATATTGGCTTAATTATTGGCGCAGAAGGCGGTTTTTCTGAAGAAGAAATCAAAGTTTTAAGCGATAACAACTTTGAAATTATATCTCTAGGAAAAAGAATTTTAAGAACAGAAACCGCAGCAATTGCTGGAACAAGCACAATAATTTTCGCCTGTGAAAAGTAGGATAAATATGGATAGAAAAAAAGTATCAATAATAACACTCGGCTGCAAAGTCAATTAATATGAAAGTGGGCAAATTGCAAAAAAACTAGAGGATAACAATATTGATGTATCCTTTGATTTAGAAAATGCAGATGCCTATGTATTAAACACATGTGCAGTAACTAATGAGGCTGAAAAAAAATCTAGAGGTATTGTTGCCAAAATTAGAAAAATATCAACAGATGCACCAATTTTTGTTTGTGGCTGTTCTTCACAAAATGACCATAAAAAATTTGAAAAATTTGAAAAAGTCAACACTATTATTGGAACATCATCAAAAATTAATATTGCTGATAAAATCCTTAATTATTTTAATAAGCATAGCCAAGATTTATTTGTAAACACTGACATAAGCCCATCTTACCAAGACGATTATCCAGCAAAAGACGATAGAACTAGGTCTGTTATAAAAATACAAGAAGGTTGTAACAATTTCTGTTCTTACTGTTTGATACCATATCTTAGAGGTAGGGAACGAAGTAGAACTTTTGAAAGCATTAAAAGGGAAGTTGAAACTAAACTTGGCATAAGTGAAATAATCTTTACCGGCATTAACCTCTCAAACTGGGGAACTGACTTTAATGATGGTTCATCACTAAAAGATATTGCAACTCTAATGCAAAATTACCCAAGCATTAGATTTAGATTTAGTTCTCTTGAACAAAATATTATAACTGATGAATTTTTAAAGATATTATCAAAAACACCAAACTTTGCACCACACTTTCACTTAAGTTTACAAAGCGGGTCAACCAAAACTCTAAAATTTATGAATAGAAAATATACTTCAGATGAATTTTATAGCAAAGTAAAACTAATCAGAAAATATTTTAAAAATCCAGCAATTACCACAGATATTATTGTTGGCTTTCCAACAGAAACAGAAGAAGATTTTTATGATAGTTACAACTTTGCTAAAAAATGTGCTTTCGCTAAAATGCACATTTTCCCATACTCTGTTAGAAGCGGAACTGTCGCTGCAAAAATGAAAAATGTTGCAACCAACGTAAAAGAAAGAGTTCAAAAATTATGCGAACTAGATAAAAAGATGCAAAATGATTATATAACTAGTTGTAGAAATAAAACCTTTAACGTTATAGTAGAAAGAAAGAACGGAAACTACTATGAGGGGCATACCGAAAACTACATTAAATGCTATATTGAAACAGAAGAAAAACTATTATCAAACCGCATAATAAAAGTAAAAATATTACAACCCTATATGGACGGAGCTATTGCAAAAATAGTGTAATAAGTTGTATTTTTCACACTTATTAACCACATTTTATACAAAAATAAACCAAAATTAAGGAGATATTTATGGAAAATTGCATTTTTTGTAAAATAATCAAGGGTGATATACCTAATTATAAAATCTATGAAGATGAAAATGTTTTAGCTTTTTTAGACATATCTAAAGACATATACGGTCACACATTAGTGTTGCCAAAAAAACATTATAAAAACATTTTAGACATTCCAGAAAATGAATTAAATAATATAATGAATACAGTTCAAAAAATTAGCAAACATTACGTTGATAATTGTGGATTTGATGGAGTTAACACATTTAACAATAATGAAGAATGTGCTGGTCAATCTGTAATGCATCTTCATTTCCACGTAATCCCAAGAAAAAATAATGATGGGGTTAAATTGTTTTCTGAGGGAAGCGAACATAACTTTAACTTAGAAGATATGTGTAACATATTAAAAATTAAGTAATCAACTTGCAACAAATCATTGACTTTTGTTTTTTTAAGTGATAATATATTAAAGAATTTAGTGGACCATTAGGTTCTTTTGGGGAGGTGAAAGAGATGTCAACCGTTAAAGTAGGTGAAAACGAAAGCTTAGAGAGCGCTATCAAAAGATTTAAACGTAAATGTCAAAAAGACGGAATTATTGGCGACATTAGAAAGAAAGAATGTTATGTTAAACCAAGCGTTGCTCGTAAGAAAAAATCAGAAGCTGCCCAAAAGAGAAATCGTAAGGGTTAGAAAGCATAAGGTAACACAAATCGTGTTACCTTTTTTATTGCAAAATTTTGAAAACATTTTCTATTATATGCTTATTATGGTCGAATATTTTTTATTAATTTGTCAATAAAAACATCATTTTATTTTTATTAGGGAGTTTTTGCTAATTACATTTTTTCTTTTCTATATTTGCTATGATATTTAGGCATTTCAAATTTAAGGAGAAATAATTATGAGTTCACTTAGACTATTAGCACAAAAGGCAAAATATAGATTAAAAGCAATATCAACTGATAAAACAGAAGAAGAAATATCAAAACCAAAAACATATGGCGAAGCATGTTTATCTGCAAGAATTCAATATGCAATTATTGCTTCACAAAAGAAAATTCAAGACGACCCTTTATACAATAAAATAAAACGAATGTTAATAAAAGATGTTGATGTAATAAACCCTTTAGCACAAATTATTGAACATGATATTTATGATAATTTATCAGACACTCAAAAAGAAAAATATATGTATAAATTAAGTAAAAGATATATTGATATTAAAGAGCAAGTATTAAAAGAAATTAGTGAAGAAAGTAGTTCATCTCTTTAATTAATTGTTAAAAATCTTTGCCTTAAATTTGCTCATGTGATAAAATATATAAGATATATTTAATCACAACAAGAGGAAGTTATGGAAAGTAAGATTTTAGACAATTTAAGTTTAGAGCAACGAACACCAGCAGAGGCAACTTATGGACCAGTTTTAGTTACTGCAGGAGCAGGTAGTGGTAAAACTAGAATGCTTACTCACAGAATTGCCCATCTTGTTTTTGATATGAATGTTAGGCCATATAACATTTTAGCTATCACTTTCACAAATAAAGCCGCTAATGAAATGAAAGAAAGGCTTGAAAAAATGATTGGTGATGCTAGTGACATGTGGATTTGCACATTCCATGCTATGTGTTCTAGGATACTAAGAAGAGATATCGATAAACTAGGTTATACTAGTAATTTTTCCATATATACAGATGTTGAAAAAACTAGAACTGTTAAAAGACTACTAGAGCCAAAAAATACAAACATAACCGCAGATACTGTAATGTGGCATATTTCTAATGCAAAAAATCACCTTATGACACCTGACGAATATGCACCTAATATTATTGACCCAAGAAAAAGAGAAATTATAATTTCTTGTTTTAATGAGTATGAGCACGAACTAAAAAAATGTAATGCACTTGATTTTGATGATTTACTTAACAAAACTTACGACTTATTTAATCAATCAAAAGAAACTTTAGAATATTATCAGAATAAATTTCAGTTTATTCATGTTGACGAGTTTCAAGATACCAACAAATCTCAATACGAACTAGTTAGATTACTATCCGCTAAACATAATAATGTTTTTGCTGTTGGTGATGAGGACCAATGTATTTATTCTTGGCGTGGGGCTGATGTAACTAATGTAATATCATTCACAAAAGATTTTGATGGTTGTAAAGTGTTTAAACTTGAACAAAATTATCGTTCAACTAAGAAAATATTAAATATTGCAAATAAAGTAATCAAACAAAATCAAAACAGACTTGAAAAAAAACTTTGGACAGAAAATGATGACGGTGCTAGGGTAGAAGAATTCTCTTGTTATAACGAAAGTGACGAAGCGGAGTACGTAGCTAACACTATAAAAAGTTTAGTCAACTATTCAAGTTACAAATATAATGATTTCGCTGTTTTAATGAGAGTTAACGCACTATCACGTGCTATCGAAGAAAAAATGATTACATATGGAGTACCATACAAATTGTATGGTGGTTTTAAATTCTTTGAAAGAAAAGAAATTAAAGATGTTTTATCTTATTTAAGATTAATTCACAACCCTCATGATGACGAAGCAACAAGAAGAATGCTCACATTCCCTAAAAGAGGTATTGGTGATGCTTCAATTGCTCAACTCTCTGTTGTATCAGAAGAAACAGGTAAAAGCATGTATGATTGTATAACGCAATCACTTTTACCGGGTAGTGCAGGCAAGAAATTTGAACCAGTGAAAGAACTTCTTTTAGACTTAAAAGAAAAAGCTGACACTATGCCTTTATATGAATTTGTTGAGTATGCAATTGACAAAGTTGACTTTAAAGGTGCTATTGGTGACAAAACCGATGAAGACGTCAACAAACAAATGAATGTAGATGACTTCTTATTATCTGTTAAAGAATATTCTGATGCAAACACGACCGCAAATCTTGAAGAATATTTGCAATCAATTACTCTTTTAAGAGATATTGATAGCATGAATGAGGAAGATGATAATGTTAGCTTAATAACTGTGCATGCGGCAAAAGGTCTTGAATTTAAAGTTGTATTTATTATTGGTCTTAATGATGGATTATTCCCATTATCAAGAGCAGTAGAGAGCTCTGACCCTAACGAACTAGAAGAAGAAAGACGATTAATGTATGTTGCCATCACTAGAGCAAAAGAAAGGTTATTTTTGACAAGAGCAAAAACTAGATTTAACTTTAAAACCAGAAGCACTGAATACACTTCGCCATCTAGATTTTTAAAAGAAGCAATAGCAACTGTTAATCAAGAAAACAAAGAAACAAGAACTAGAGAGCCAAGATTTGATTATGATGATAACTATGAAAGAGACGAAAATATAGAAAATAGAATTGACTATTCTGTTTCGACTAGAGCAAATATTTTTGGTGTTAATTCTAGCATTAAAACTCAAAACACAGTTGCTCAACAAAAACCTAAAAAAGATTATTCACTTTATAAAAAAGGTACAGTTGTTAAACACCCACACTTTGGAACTGGCATAGTTACAGTAGAGGTTACAGACTTCTCGGCAGCATTTATCACAATTAAATTTGACACCGTTGGCATTAAGACATTATCACTAAAATACGCAGATCTTGAAATTTTATAAAAAATGCAATTTTATATTATAATTACTTAAAATATTGTTAAAAATACTTAAAAATGGAGAAAATTATGCAAAAAACAACCAATGAAAGAATGCAAGAACTTATAGACAAATTACTAGCCGCTAACTACAATTATTATGTTCTTGACAACCCAACCATCTCTGATAAAGAATGGGATAAAATGTATGATGAACTAATTAGACTTGAAAAAGAAACTGGCATAATTTTACCATCTTCACCAAGTCAAAAGGTTGGTGGAAACCCTCTTTCAAAGTTTGAAAAGGTAACACATAAAAGAAAACTCATGAGCCTTGATAAAGCTCAAAGTTTTGAAGAGATTTTTGAATGGAACGACAGAAACCAAAAACTTATTAGTTTTAAAACTGAATTTTCAGTTGAGCATAAATTTGATGGTCTTAGCCTTGCCTTAACTTATGAGAATGGAAATCTTGTAATGGGTGCAACTCGTGGTAATGGTGAAATTGGCGAAAACGTTACCGAGCAAGTAAAGACAATTAGAACTATTCCTTTAACAATTAAATATAAAGGCACTGTTGTTATTCAAGGTGAGGGTATTATGAAACTTTCTGAACTTGATAAATACAACAAATCAAATGAAGAAAAATTAAAGAATGCTCGTAATGCGGCGGCGGGTGCTATTAGAAATTTAGACCCGAAAATTACAAAAACTAGAAATCTTGATTTCTTCGCCTATAATATTAACTATATCGAAAACATCACATTTAAAACACAAGAAGAAGAACACAACTTCCTAATAGAAAATGGTTTTATGGTAGACCCTTTATTTAAAATTGTTAATTCAATTAATGATGTTAAAGCGCTTATTGATCAAGTTGATAAAGAAAAAGCTGGATATGACTTTTTAATTGATGGCATGGTATTAAAGATTAATAATATTGCAACTAGAGAAGAACTTGGTGACACTATAAAATTCCCTAGAGGAATGCTTGCTTATAAATTTGAAGCTCTTGAAACAACAACCACTCTTCTAGATGTTGAATGGCAAGTTTCAAGAAGTGGACGATTAACACCTGTGGCCCACTTAGAACCTGTAGATCTTGCTGGTGTAACAGTTTCTAGAGCAACTCTTAATAATTACAGTGAAATTGTTAGAAAAAAAATAAAAATTGGCTCATCAGTTTTTGTTAGACGAAGCAACGAAGTTATTCCTGAAGTTCTAGGGCTTGCTCAAGACTTTGAAAACTCTAAAGAAATCGAAAGACCAACAGTTTGCCCATCATGTAACAATAAACTCATTTGGGAAAAGTTTGAAACCGTTTGTCCTAATCACTTTGGTTGCCCAAAACAAATTATTGAAAGACTTACATTCTTTGCAAATAAAAATGCAATGAATATAATGAATTTTAGTCGTAAAACAATAGAAAAATTATACGAGCTTTATAAAATAAATTCATTTTCTGATATTTACAAATTAACAGAAGAACAACTATATACTTTAGAAAGCTTTAAAGACAAAAAAGTAAATTTAGTAATGAAAAGCATTGAGGAAAGCAAAAATCCAGAACTTTTTAGATTTATTTTTGCTTTAGGCATTGATAATGTTGGTATAAAAACAGCTAAACAACTCGCATCTCATTTCAAAACTTTTGAGAACTTTAGAAAAGCTACCATAGAAGAACTCATCACTTTAAATGACATTGGCGAAATTGTAGCCTCTTGTATTGTAGACTTTGTAAACAATCCTGCAAATATTGAAGAAATTGAAAGGTTGTTTGATGTTGGTATTGTTATAAAAGACCACCAATCAATAGCCTCTAGTAAGGAAACTTTCTTTTCTGGTAAAAAAGTTGTTTTAACTGGAACCTTATCAATCTCTAGAAACGAAGCAAGCAAAATGCTTGAAGAGGCTGGGGCAGAGATTGTTAGCTCAGTTAGCAAAAACACAGATTATGTTATTGTTGGTGAAGATGCTGGCAGTAAACTAACAAAAGCTTTATCTCTAGGAGTAAAAACTCTTACCGAAGATGAGTTTAAGAAATATTTAAAATTTTAAATTAAAAAATTTGAAAAATCATTTGTAAGTCCACCTATAAGGTGTGCTATAATACTTTCAAGTTTAAGGAGAAATTTATTTATGGCAATGATTAACCCACCAATTGAAGTTATGATTGAAAAAGCTAATAGTAGATATGCTTTAGTTACTGCTGTATCTAAAAAAGCTAAGGAACTTTTGGTTGAACGTCCTGAATTTTTCAAAGAAAATCAAAAAGTTAAACCTATCGAACTTGCAAGCAACGAATTCTTTGATGGAAAATTCTCAATAGAAAGAACTAAAATTGATTAATCTTTGTTTGATATACAAGATTAGCACTCTTTTGTGCTAATCTTTTTTTTATTAATTTTTATAATTATTTGTAAAATATATATTTATTTGATATATTTAATATATATAAGGGAGAAATTATGTTCGCAAAAGTTATAGTTGATATTGCTTCTAGCTTAGTCGATAAAGTATTCGACTATTCTTTTGACGAGCAAAATAACTATCAAACAGGAATGAGAGTTTTGGTTCCTTTTGGAAATAGAGTAATGGAAGGGTACATTATTGAAATTTCTGAAACTTGTAATTATGAAGCAAGTAAAGTAAAACCAATTATTCGACCTTTAGAAAACTTTCCTGTAATTTTACCTGACCAATTAAAAATAGCAGCTTTTATGAAAACTAAATATAATATTGGTATGTGTGATGCTCTTAGACTTTTTTTACCAGCAGAAATGAGATCGGGAAAAGTTAAAGAGCTTGAAGAAATTGAACTATACTTATTAGATAAAGATAAAGCTACAGCCTACTTAAGTGAACTTAGAAAAAACTCACTAAAGCAAGAAGCTGCCATTCTTTTCATGTTGGAGCATGGAAGTTTTTCTCAAGCTGAGCTTAATAAAAAGTTTGGAAATAGTGCTATCAATAAATTAAAAGAAAAGGAAATTTTATTATCTAGAATAAAATCTGTGAGAAGAATTCCTTTAAAAGATACAGCACTTTTATCAAAATCTGTAACACTTACTAATGCTCAGTCTAAAGCAAAAGAAACTATTCTTAATAAACCATACAAATATTTACTTCATGGTGTTACAGGTAGTGGAAAAACCGAAGTGTACATGTCTACTATAGAGGACGTTATAAATAATAATAAAACAGCCATAATGCTGGTTCCAGAAATATCCTTAACACCACAAGTTTTAGGTAACTTTAGGGCTAGATTTGGTGATAATGTGGCACTGCTTCACAGCGGCCTTTCAGCAGGTGAAAGATTTGATGAATGGAAAAGAATTTTGATGGGGGAAGCAAAAATAGTTGTCGGGGCTCGCTCTGCAATTTTTGCACCTTTAAAAAATATTGGCTTAATTGTTATAGATGAAGAGCATGATGGCTCTTATGTTTCTGAAAGCAACCCTCGATACAATACTATTGATGTTGCTATAAAAAGGGCGGAGCTTTCTTCTTGTTCTTTGGTATTAGGTAGTGCAACTCCTAGTATTGAAAGTTATCATAAAGCTATAGTTGGCGAGTATGAGCTAATTGAAATGACAGAAAGAATAAACAAAAAAGCCCTTCCACCAATTCAAATAGTTGATATGTGCAGAGAAGTTAAAGACGGTAACCCTGAAATATTCTCTCGAAACCTAATTCAATCACTTGAAAAAACTATACAAGAGGGAAATCAGGCAATGCTATTTATCAACAGACGTGGGTTTGCATCATTTATTATGTGCAAAGAGTGCGGCTGGGTTGCAAAATGTGAAAGTTGTGATGTATCTCTTGTTTATCATAAGTTTGACAAAGCTTTAAAATGCCATTACTGTGATAAAAGATATAGAGTTTTTGACGTTTGCCCTGAATGTCATAGTGACAATATAAAACACGGTAATCTTGGTACTCAGCAAGTAGTTGATAAACTTAATGAATTATTCCCAAATGTAAAAGTTTTAAGAATGGATAATGACACAACTAAAAACAAAGGTGCTCATGCTAAAATCCTTAACGAATTTAGAGAGAAGAAAGCACAAATATTAGTTGGAACCCAAATGATTGCTAAAGGTCACGATTTTCCAAGTGTTACTCTTGTTGGTATTATTGATGCCGATGTTAGTTTGCATCAAAGTTCATACATGGCACCAGAAAGAACTTTTAACCTTATAACTCAGGTGGCGGGTAGAGCTGGTAGGGCAGATAGAGCAGGTGAAATAATACTTCAAACTTATGCACCAAGAAATTATATATATAGGCTTGTTTCAAAATATGATTATGCAGGCTTCTACCGAAAAGAAATTAACTTACGAGAAGTTACATCTTATCCACCATTCGCCAAAATTATTAGACTTTTATTTACAAGCTCGTCTGAAGACCTTGCCAAAGATGCTACAAAAGTGTATTATGATAAGGTAAGAGAAATAGCATCAGTATTTCAAAAAGATTTTATTTATCTTGGTGTAATGAAATCCCCAATGGGTAGAATTCAAGACAAATATCGTTATCAAATATTAATGAGAATTAAAAACAATAATTCAGATGAGATAATTAAGAAAATTTATGAAGAAGTTGACCAAACTAAGTTTAAAGATGTTTCAATTTTCGTTGAAATAAATCCGACTTCATTAAGCTAGAGGGAGTAAAAATGGCTACAAGAAAAATTTTATTAGATGGTGATGAACTTTTAAGAAAGAAATCTAAACCAATAATGGTTTTTGATGACAAACTTAAGGAATTACTAACAGATATGGAAGAAACAATGAAAAAAAATGACGGAGCAGGACTTGCTGCACCTCAAGTTGGCATTTTAAAAAGATGCTTTGTTATGCTTGATAAAAATCATAAACCTGTTTGGGTTATTAACCCTGAAATTATTTCTGAAAGTGGTGTAAACAAATATTTATTAGAGGGCTGTTTATCTCTTCCTGAAATTTGCGGAGAAGTTGAAAGACCAAATGAAGTTGTTGTTACCTATCAAGATATAAACGGAAAAAAACAAGAAAAAACTTTTACTGCTTTTCAAGCTAAAACCTTCTGCCATGAATACGACCATCTTGATGGAATATTATATAAAGACAAGGCAAAAAAAATGTATAAAAGTTATGATGAATACTTTAGACTAAAAGAAAAAAGAGAAAGAAAAGAAGCTAAGAAAAAAGAAAAGGAGAACAAGTCTTAATGAGAATTATATTTTTAGGTACACCTGAATTTGCAATCCCAAGTCTTGAAAAGCTAATTGCATCAAAGCACGAAGTTGTTGCTGTAATTACTCAACAAGACAGACCATCTGGTAGGGGAAACAAACTAAAAGCATCTCCTGTTAAAGAGCTTGCAATTAAAAACAATATTCAAGTATTTCAATATGAAAAAATTTCTAGAGATGGGTTAGAAGATATTAAAAAATTAAATCCAGACATTATGATTACTGCAGCTTATGGTCAAATTTTAAGCCAAGCAATTATTGATGTGCCAAAATACGGAATTATTAATGTTCATGGGTCACTTCTTCCAAAATATAGAGGAGCATCACCTGTACAAACTGCTGTTATCAATGGAGATAGTGTAACTGGTATTACTATTATGCAAACTGAAGCAGGTCTTGATACTGGAGATATATTAAGTACTGTTACAACCCCTATTAATGAAGACGAAACTTCAGGTGAGCTTATGGAAAGACTTGCAGAGCTTGGTAGCACACTTCTTTTAGAAACATTAACTAAAATTGAAGAAGGTACCACCCAAAGAACAAAACAACATCATGCAGATGCAACCATAACTAAAAAAATCACTAAAGAAGAATGTATGATTAACTGGAATAAATCTGCTAAACAAATTAAATGCTTGATTTTAGGCTCTAATCCAGACCCAATCGCAAAAACAATATTGAATGACGGGTTGGTAAGAATTTTAAGAGCAAAAGTCGCTTCAGTACCTAGCACAGATAAAGAGCCCGGAACTATTATTGAGCCTAGTAGTGCAAAATTAGGTGTTTTTGTTCAATGCGGTCAAGGTGTTGTAGAAATCATCGAAGCTCAACTTGCTGGTGGTAAGGCTGTAGATGCTAAAACTTTAATGAGCGGTAGAAAGTTTGCTGTTGGCATGCAATTTGAGCCAATATCTTACCCTAAAGACGCTCAAAACTAAATGGATTAAACATATGAAGATTTTACAAGAATATTCACTTAAAGAATTAAAAGAAGAAATGGATAAAAGAGCTGTTAAGCGTTTTAGAGCGGAACAGATTTTTTCCTTTGCTAATTCTTATACTCCTATTGATGAAATGAGTAATCTTCCTAAAGAGTTGAGGGAAGAACTAAAACAAGAATTTACTTCAACACCAATTAGCATTTATAAAGAATTTAAAAGTAAAGACGGAACTATTAAATTTTTATATCTTTTACCAGACGGAAATATTGTTGAGGCAGTACTCATGCAATATAAGTATGGCAATACTCTTTGCATTTCTACTCAAGTTGGTTGTAGAATGGGTTGTGTGTTTTGTGCTTCAGGTATTGATGGTAAGGTTAGAGATTTGTCCGCTGGGGAATTAGTCTCTGAAGTTTTAATTGCAAATAAATATCTTGGCGGCGGAATGAAAGATGATAGAAAAATAACAAATATTGTTTTAATGGGAAGTGGAGAACCTCTTGATAATTATGACAATGTTGTTAAATTTATTAAATTAATATCGTCTAGTGAAGGTATTAATATCAGCCAAAGAAACATTTCTCTTTCAACTTGCGGAATTGCTCCAAAAATTAAAAAACTTGCTGACGAAGATTTGGGAATAACCTTAACAATATCTCTTCACGCAACAACAGATGATAACAGAAAAGCTATAATGAATATCGCTAATGCTTATAGCCTAGCTGACTTAATCGAGGCAATTCAATACTATTATAAAAAAACCAATAGAAGAATAGTATATGAATATATTTTATCTAAAGGAAATGTTTCTAAAGCAGACGGAAGAAGATTAGCCTCTTTAGTTAAAGGTTTAAGCAACCATGTTAACATGATACCAATTAATAAGACACCAACAAGCCCTCTCGTTCCTGCAAGTCAAGAAAAAATAAGAGAGTTTTTTGAAGAACTTAAAGCACATGGAATATCTGCAACAACTAGAAGAACTCTTGGTGCTGATATTGATGGAGCTTGTGGTCAACTTCGCCGTAGAGTTTTATCTGAAATTCAAGAATAATTAAAAAAACATTTGATATATCTAATTAATAAATATACAATATAAAAAAGGAGAATAATTATGTTTAAGAGAATATCTGCATCAATTCTATGTTTAGATTATAATAATAAAGACATTTTAAAGCTTGCTTTAAAAGACGTTGAAAAAGCAGGGGCAGACTTTGTCCATCTTGACGTTATGGACGGAAAGTTTGTTGAAAGAAAAACTTTTGACCACAATCTTGTTAATTTCGTAAAGGAAAATACAAGTCTAATGCTTGATGTGCATTTAATGGTAGAAAACCCAGAAGCTGTAGTTGACGACTATATTAAACTTGGTGTTGATATCCTTACTTTCCACTACGAAGCAACAAAAGATGCAAAAGCTCTTCTTAAAAAGATTAAGGATAAAAATATTTTAGCAGGTATTTCTATTAGCCCTAAAACACCCGCTTATAAGATTAAAGACATTGTTTCTCAAGGCTTAGCTGATGTCGTTTTAGTTATGGGTGTTGAACCAGGTGCTTACGGTCAAGCCTTTATCCCTGGCTCAGCAGAAAAACTAGCAGAAATTCATGAATTTAATAAATCAACTTATATAGAAATAGACGGTGGTGTTAATCTTAAAAATGCTAAAATTTTAAGAAAAATGGGTGCCGACATTCTCGTTTCAAGTTCAACAATATTTAATGCTAGAAACATGAAAAAAACAATTAGAGCCCTAAAAGGTAAAGACATAATTTGTAGCTTTTTCAAAAAGGATTAAATAGGAGAATATAATATGATTGAGCCTGAAAAATTTGCAGAACAAAAATTTGATAAAGTTTTAGCAACAATTAATAGTTTGTTAAAGAAAAACGAAAAGTTAAACATTGAAAATCTACGAAATATTTACACAAAATTAAAAAGAAAAGATCAGAGAGTTGGTGGTTTGTGTGCCCTTCCTGTTGTTGGAACAATAACTCAATATTCACTTACTCACGACTTTTCTTTATCTGATGATGTTCTTAAAATTGCAAAATTAATGAATACTTTAGATTTAAACTATATTGACCAAGAAATATTATATAAATTAAAAGAACAAAAAGATGATCTTTATTCAAAATATTTTAAAGAAGAGTATGAAACAGAAGCTAGGTCTCTTGAATATCAAGATCAAGCCTTAAACGTTTTATTTCCATCAGAGCAAGAAAAATAATTTTTAACACAAAAATAAAAACTTTCATATTATGGCATTAAGAAAGGAAAGGAGAGAATAATATGACCATAATGTGTATTAAAGCACCAAAATTTTTGCGAGGGTTTCTAAAACTATTTGTTAAGAAACAAAAGAAAATTAATGAATAAACAAAATTAAAAAGTAGGGAGCAATCCCTACTTTTTTATAACATTTCTAAAACTTCCTCATAAGACAAATCTTTAACCTCTTCTTCAGTTTTGCCTTTAACACCAACCAAACTACTATCTGGTGTTAATAATTGTTCTTTAGTTGGCCTCCAAATAATTAATTGGTCTAATTTATTTTTATTTTGTTTATATAATGGGTCACCCTTCTTTGCGTGATAGCTAACAGCAACAGTATCACCAAAAACCTCTTGTTTAATTTTACAAGCTGCATCCCATGTTGGCCTTTTATTAAATCCACTTGTTACAACAACATACTCAAAACTATCTGATACAAAATGCTCATAACTATAAGGTGTTCCGCCAACATTAAATGCTTTTTTATTAACAACTTTAGGCTTATTCTTTTTTATACTGATTAAATCTGGATAAGGCAACTCATAACTTAGCGGTGACCACATGTGTAAGCAATTTTCTTTATTATTTACATAATCCTCTTTTTTAGGGTGAAATTCAACAACAAATTCGTCATCATTAAAAAACTTATTTTTAATTATTTCCATAATATCCCACGAAGGCATAACATTATAAAGACCAGAGACGGAAACGTGTTGCCACCCCTCATCAACAGAAGCAATAATAAAATATGTATTTCCGTTAATAGCAATCTCGAACATTCCTTCGCAAGTCTCATCATAATAATAATCTTTAAATTCTTTTAAAATCTTTTTATATTCGCTTAAACTTCTTAAATCTCTCATAACTAATCCTCAGCAAGATTATAACACACAAATTAAATAAATCAAGAGGGTAAAAATCCACCAAGAAATAAGGTATTGACTTTTAATTAACAGTATAGTAAAATCAATCTACTTAAGGAGAATAATTTATGGGAAATTATCCACAAATACTATTTGAAGATTTTATGCAAGATAGTAATGAAAATGTTTTTTTATACGAAAGTAAAGGTTTAATCGTTCTCACTAATGACGCTACTCTTTATAATAAATTAACACATAATGATAAAAAGTATGGAATTCATAAACTTGCATTTATTCCTAGTCCTAAAAGCGAATTAGCACCTGAAATAGGAACAGTTTTAACTTTCCACACAGAAAGAACAGTTAAAGATTTATCTAGAATATCAAACGAAGGAAGTAATGTTTGTTTAATTTTAAAGAATGAACAAGATTTTTATCATTTAAAAGAATTAGTTCCAATCATAATTAATCACCATATTGAAAAGGAAAACATTAATACTGATGAATTTGGTAAAAGAGTTCCTTTCATTTTATTTAGAATGTCTAGAAATCACGAAACAATTAGATTTTTAGAAAAAAAAGATGATGAACCCTTTGTTTGGACAGACAGAACTCAAAATGATTTTCATACTTTCTATTCCATTTGTAAAAGTCATAATTTCAAAACTCTATCAGACGATATTCAAAAAATGTTAGACAAGCAAAAACAAAACAGACTTCCTAAAAAAGAAACTACACCAGAACCTGGAGAAGAATAAGAAATATTATTAAGGAGAAAATTATGAAAAATAAATTTACACCATATAAAATTGAAGATGTTCAAAATTTTTTACTTACAAAAGGAATTATTTGGAATGGAGAAATTATAAATTCTTCATACTTTATAATATTTGCAAACGCAAAAATAATGGAAGGTGATAAAAATGTTGACGTGTCTATTGGAATTAACGTCAACGAAACAACTTTCGAATTGGGTATCATAAGCCAAAATGGCAAAACAATGTTAAAAGCTCAAGATTACTCTCTTGATTGGCTTAAAGCAAGGCTTGAAAAATACCCAAACAATGCACACACAATTTATTCTGTTGTTACTGATGAAATAAATACTATTCAAGATAAAGCAGAAAAAGAAATTGAAAAATTACAACAACAAACTGATAAAATACAAGCAAAAGCAAACGCACAAACTGAGCATTTAAATTTATTTAAAAATTTAGCAAAAGATGTAATTAATTCCAATTTAACACAACCAACAGAGGAAGAAAACATAGAATTATAATTATAAAAAGCAGGGAATATATCCCTGCTAATTTTATTTGTTACAAATAATGTAAATTAACCTAAATAATGTTGAGATTTGAATGCTAGGCGAGGCATAAAAAAAATCCAAATCAAAAAAATTAAAGAAGGACAAATAAGAGTTAAGATTTATGTGATAGACAAGGCATAAAAAAAATTCGGGGTAGGAGTTTCCTTTAAATCTTTTAAAGATAAAGGCTGTAAAGATTTAA
>JAZSJW010000005.1:0-8999 GCA_045534555.1 Clostridia bacterium | reverse complement strand
TTGCCTTACAAAAGTCTAGTTGGTTTGAAAAATTATGGTATCCAATTTTTATATTAGCAGCTATTGCTTGTTTAATATTTATAAAACCCTTCAACTTTGAATTATGTTTTGCTGTTGCAAGTTTCTTAATTTACTTGTTTTCAAACAACCTGCTTGCCAACGGAAAACAGTTGGGAATAATACTAAGTATAATTTCAGCAAGTTTATATACAATTGTTTCTTTTATATCAAAAGTGTATGGTGAAGTTTTAATAAACGTCTTACTATATATACCTCTTGATATAATCGCTGTAATAAATTTTAAGAAGAATATAAATAAAAACTCTAATGAACTCAATGTTCGTGCACTCAATTTTAAAAGTTGGATATTAACCTTAATAGCTCTTTTAGTTGGTTGCTGCTTGATATTCCTAGTTCTTTACTTTATACCAAGTCAAGTTTACCCTCTACTTAATGCTTTGAGTATATCATTTTTTCTAACTGCTTTAATTATTAGAAATTTGAGATTTAAAGAATTTTGGTGGTTTAACTTAGCCGGAAATATTATTGGGCTTTTAATGTGGGCTTTCGTTTCAACTTCATCTTCCGAGCAATTATTTAGTTTACCATTCGCACTTTCTTCTCTTGCTGCTATTCTTAATAATATTTACGGTATTCTAGTTTGGAAAAGTATTTACAGAAAAAGTGTAACTAATGGCGGTATTTACGTGAAGAAAAACGTAAAAATAAATAAAGTAATTAAGCTAAGACGAAAATTCTTAAATTTAAAATGGGATAAAACAGTAGAAGAAGAACATAGTAAAAATCATAAAAGAAAGGATTAATACAAATGTCAAGAAATAGAAACCTAAGAGAAGATATTGATGCTTCACACAACTATTCACGAAAATTGATTAGTGGTAAAGTTACCGCAACTGCAGGAATAAGAAACCCAGATAATTTAACCATGGTTTATGGATTAGCTGCAAATAGAATTGAGGTATTGAGAGCTTTAGAAAAACAAAATAAGTTTAGACTTATTTGGTATATCACATTTTTTCTACTCGGTATTGCATGTTTAATTATTGAACCTAGTTGTTGGTTTTATGTATTAGACCTATATGTACTAATGATAAATATTGACCTTGCTTCACAAGGAAAACTTATCGGCATTTATATTGGTATAATTGAATGTTTTATGTACTCATATATATGTTTTATATCAGGGCTTTATGGTGAAGTTATTAAAATGTTTATAATAAACATACCTTTAAACATATTCACTGTTGCCAGCTGGATGAAAAACCTTAAGGAACAAAAAAACACCTCATACAAGAAAAAAGATGATGATAATGCAGTAGTAATCAGAAAATTAAACAAATCAAATTTTTGGTGGATGCCTTTAGTTTTCTTAACTATATACGTTGGTTCTTATTTTGGATTACAATTATTAAAGACCAGTGCTTTAATATTCAGTGCTGGAGCATTAACTTGTACAATCTTTAATAAAATCCTAAATGGATTAAGATATAAAGAAAGTTGGCTTTTCAACATCGCATCAAACTTAATTAATACAGGCATGTGGATACAAGTAATGATTACAAGCGCTTCTAGCGGAGGAATAAGTTTAATTGAACTTCCAGCCCTTATATCAACTTTTGCTTGCCTTGCAAACTCATTCTACGGATACAGCATGTGGAAAAGTATGTATAGAAAAATTGCTGTAAATGGGGGAGAAATTCTTGCCATACGAAATGTTAAAATTAATAAAATTATTAAATTAAGAAGAAAATATCAAAAACTAATATGGAACAAGCAAATAGATATAAATAAAAACTCATAAAAAAACCAACCATTTCGGTTGGTTTTTTTTACATATATTTTAATATAGCAGTAAATTCATCACATTCTTCATGCTCACAGATTTCTTTTAATAACATTTCAAAATCTCTTAATCCACAATTAAAAAGCTGAGGCCTGTTTATAAGCAATTTAATAATTTGCTCTTGGGTAAAACCATATTTACAAATTTCAACCATCAACTTCTTCACATCGGTGCCATTAAATTTATTAAAACTAAAATTCTTTTTCATTATCATAAGTATCTCTTCGTTGTTTAATTGCAAATCCGATAAAGCATAATAAACATCAAACATTCTTTTTGTAAACAACAAATCATCTCTAGAAACAATATATCCTGTATGTATTTTCTTATTTTTATCAAAACCACTATGAGAATATTTCAAAATATCTTCATAAGTAGGGAAGAACAAATCGCTCCAATGTTTAATCTCGTCCTTCATGTTAACATAAGACAAACACAAATTCGATAAAGCTTCATAATCAAGCTTATATGATATCAATAGCAACCTCGAACTAATGTGATACTTTTCTTTAAAAAATTCTTCAGTTTCAAGAAGGTCTTTATGGTCATAAAAACCATAACTTTGCATAAATAAAAATCTTGAAATAAATAGATTAAAATCCATTTCACAAACTTCATTAAATCTATCTTCTAAAGCCAACATTCTTGTTATTATAAATTTTAACGGAATACTAATCTCTGGTGTAACACACAAACTCGGAGCAGATAAAACATAGCTTAAATTTATATTGTATTTCAAAAAATTCCTAATCCTATTTACAGGGAAATCAAAAAACAAAACACTTGGTTCTAATCGTATAAAATCGCAAATTTTCTTTTTTTCAACGTTAAAAACACGCATTAATTGCTCAATTTTGCCAAAAACCTCATTTGTATCCAACATTATAAACTCTGGACATTTAATTAAAATCTCTTTTAAATCCCGTTTAATAAAATAATGCTGATAATAAAAATCAAATTTTTTAGATAACCATTCAACACCAAAATATACTACATGTGGGTTTGTTTTTATTACCAACAAACTTTCTTCCTCTGACAAAGTAAAAGCTTTCATTAAATATTTTTTTACATCTTCAATTTCAGCCTTGTCATAAAAAATTATATTTGGCTCTTGCCTTAATAGAGTTCTTATTTTTAACCCATATTCATTAAGTTCTGTTGCAAGCATCTCAACTTGAGCCTTAATAAAGCTTTTTGACAAAAACAAAAGTTCTGGGTTTTGGTAAAACAATTTCAAAACATCTTTAAATGAACAACCAAAAACATTAGAAATCAATTCTGTTTGTTTTCTTAAAAAACTTTCATTCATTATCAAAATAAACGGAAGTTTTAAAATTAAATATTTCATCTCAATATCTTTCAGGTTAAAATATTGGGATAGGGTATTTAAGTTGTTGAAAAAAACTAGCCTATTTTTTGTTAAAACACTCGGACACGTGTAACAAATTTTAAATAGGTCAGCATCACTAAAATCAAATTTATTTTTCAACTCAAGAAAAACTATGCCCGATGATGCTAAATATTTTTCTTCAACAACATCTTTCATATACTCTCTTAAATAAAACTCTGCTTCAATAAAATCCATTTAGCCACTCCAATTTTCTAAACAGAATTTTATTATTTTTTAAAAATATTGTCAAATATCTTTAAATATTTTTCAAAATTTTACAAAAATAATTAACAACTGTGTTTTAGCATCTATATGCAAACACAACTCTAATACTTATGTTTACACTCATGTTCACACACGTCCGCACACATCTCGTGCATACACACGCTCTCGTACGTCACATGCATACATGCATACGTGCACACATGTGTCACATGCGCACGTGCACACACATCGCGGAATTTTATTAATATATTTAAAAAAATGTTAAATAGGGTATTGACAATCAATAGAATTTATTGTATAATCTGTTTGTAAGTGAAAAGAACTTGCATCTTGAAAAGAAAATTTTTCAAGTTATTGGAGGAAAGAATTATGAAAGAAAAGAGAATCCTTGCTATGTTTATCACATCAGCTGTAACTCTTGTTGCTAGTCTTGCCGTTACTTTCGGCGTATTTATGACACTTGCTGACCCAGTTGTTGCTACAGGTGTTGTAAGATATGATTATGCATTTAACTATGAGAACAATTCTTTAATCTCTAAAGACGGCGATACATTGTCACTAAAAGAAGATATTGTTTTCCAACCATCAAGTGCTGTTGTTTGGTCTGACGATGCTGAAAATCAAGCAGTTTGGTTCAATGGTACTACTTATCAAGATGAAATCGTTTATGCAGACGAATCAATCTCTACAAAAATCAAAGTTGTTCCATTTAGAGTAACCAATAATTACGGATACCAAATTACCGCAGAGGTTGACGTTACTTATGACAAAGACACTCTTTTAGGCAAGTACACATATGTTAAAGTATATGATTATAGCATCAACGAATTTGTTGATTATATCGAAGCTTTCGATGTAACTCTTGATGCTGGCGCATACAGAGACTTCGCTGTAGTTGTATTAGCTGATGACAGTTCTAACATTGGTAAATATACAATTGACTGGGGTAACGATTACCAAAAAGTTAATGTAGAAATTACTAAAATTCGTTAATCTAAACTATAGATAAACATAAAAAGACAAGAAAAAGCCGGTGCTGTAGCACTGGCTTTTTTGTTGGTTTTTTTGTTGTCTTTTTTTTCAAATCTGATTTAAACACCTTAAATTAAATCAGTTGTTAATTGAAAAATAACAAAAAGAGGGAATTGTTTGAATAGAAAAAAGCCACGTTATGTGGCTTTTCTTATTTGTTAATTATTGAATTTGGGTCGATATTTTCAAAAATTATATTATCACAATGTTTTCTAACTTTATTAAAAGCTTCTTCAGAGCGAACACACCATGCTAAAACAGGTAAGTCTTTATATTTTTTAACATATCTATTTGGTAAGTTTTCTGCTTGATATCCAATAAAGTTAGGTTCAGAGACTTTCTTGTTTAACAACATTCTTTTTAATGCAAACCTCTTAGCAAAACCAATTGACAATTCACCTCTAAAGAACGAAGACAATTGACCTCTTTTTACATGCGGAGCATTAATCTTGAACCATTCTAGACTGTAAGGATTAAAAGACTGAATAGCAAATTCCCCTTTATAGCTTGATAATGACTTCCAAACATTTTTCTCAAAATCAACTTTACCCATGTTTTTAATCTCAATAAGAAGCGGTGTTTTTCCATCAACAACAGATAAAACTTCATCAAGAGTAGGGATATGTTCCTTTGTTTTTAATAGTTTCAAATCTTTAATATCGTCATAAGTATAATTTGAAATAAAACCATCAGCACCAGTCATTCTACCTAATGTTTCATCATGAAAAACGACTACTGTACCATCTGCTAAAGGACGAACATCAATTTCTATTGCATAATTTTTATCAATCGCATTTTTAAACGAGGCAATTGAATTCTCTGGGATATTTTCGTTGTGAAGACCTCTATGTGCAATGTATTTGTTACAAAGCCAAGTATCAAAAATATTCATAAAATCACTCCAATATTTTTTTTAAAGTATATAATTATTTACATAATAATACAACAGATTTATAAAAATAACTAATGTTTTTTAAATATTTTTTCAAAAAATATGACAAAAAATACATCTTTTAACCAAAATTTTACTATTTAACAATTGTTTTTATAAAAAAGAATTAGCAAAAAATAAATATTGATTGCAAATTTTCTGTATTTATTATAAACTTAATTTATAAAAGTAAAATAAATATAACTTATCAATCGGAGCAAATTAAGAAAATGAAAAAAGAACTTGAAAACATTAGAAACTTTTCTATTATCGCACATATTGATCATGGTAAAAGCACACTTGCTGATAGACTTATGGAAGTCACAAACACAATCTCTTCAAGAGATAAACAAGACCAGCTTTTAGACTCTATGGACCTTGAAAGAGAAAGAGGAATAACAATTAAATTAACACCTGTTACCATGAAGTATAAAAAAGACGGAAAAGAGTATACACTTAACTTAATTGACACCCCAGGACATGTCGATTTTACATATGAAGTAAGCCGCTCTCTTGCCGCTTGTGAGGGTGCTGTTTTAGTTGTTGATGCAAGTCAAGGTGTTGAAGCTCAAACTCTTGCAAACGTGTATTTAGCTCTTGAAAACGACCTTTTTATATTTCCAGTAATTAACAAAATCGACTTGCCAAGCGCAAGGCCTGAAGAAGTTAAACTCGAAGTAGAAGACTTAATAGGCTTAGATACTAGTTATGCACCTTTAATATCCGCAAAAGAAGGATTAAACATTACTGATGTTTTAGATGTAATTGTAGATAAAGTACCAGCTCCTAAAGGCGATACTGAAGCTCCTCTTCAAGCATTAATTTTCGACAGTTATTACGATAACTATAAAGGCGCAATTTGTCTTGTAAGAATAATGAACGGAAGAGTTAAATCTGGAACAAAAATTAAAATGATGCAAACTGGCAAAGTCTTTGATACAGTTGAAGTTGGTATTTTTACACCAAAAGCAACACAGAAAGACATTCTTGAAGCTGGTGACGTTGGTTATATATCAGCCAGTATAAAAACAGTATCTGATATTTGTGTTGGTGATACTATAACAGAAGTTGGAAATGAAGCTGAAGCGTTGCCTGGCTATAAAGAAGTTATGCCCGTTGTATATAGTGGAATATTCCCAATTGAAGGGGATAAATACAATCTTTTAAAAGATGCTCTTGAAAAATTAAAATTATCTGACGCATCATTAACATATTCTCCTGAAACCTCTTCAGCTTTAGGCTATGGCTTTAGATGTGGATTTTTAGGACTTCTTCATATGGACATTATTACACAAAGGCTTGAAAGAGAATTTAATCTAGACCTAATAACAACAGCTCCTAGTGTGTCATATAAGGTTTATAAAACAAATGGAGACGTTTTAGAAATATCAAACCCAAGCAATCTTCCTTCTGTTCAGGAAATTGATAGAATTGAAGAACCAATGTTAAAAGCAAACCTTTTTACACCTCCTGAATATGCTGGAGCGATAATGGATTTATGCACAAACAAAAGAGGCGTTTTTGAAAATCTACAATACCTAGAAGAAAAAAGAGTAAAAATAACTTATGATATGCCACTTGCAGAAATCGTATACGATTTCTTTGACAAGCTAAAAAGTATTTCTCATGGATATGCAAGCTTAGATTACGAACAAAACGGATATAAAGAAAGCGATATGGTAAAACTTGACGTAATGTTAAACGGTGAAGTTTGTGATGCACTTAGCTTAATTGTTCATAGAGAAAAGGCATATGAAAGAGGTAGGGGAATTGCTGAAAAATTAAAAGATGTTGTTCCAAGACAACTTTTTGAAATTCCTATTCAAGCATGTATTGGCAACAAAGTAATTGCAAGAGAAACTGTTAGAGCTTTAAGAAAAGATGTTATTGCTAAATGCTATGGTGGCGACATTTCCAGAAAAAGAAAACTTCTTGAAAAACAAAAAGAAGGTAAAAAGAGAATGAGAAAACTCGGCTCTGTAGAACTTCCAAGCGAAGCTTTTATGAGTATTTTAAAAATTGATTAGCAATATTTGTATAATGTAAAAAAAACGCAAAATATACCAATAAAAACTGTAAAAATACTTAATTTTTGCAAAAATAAGGAGAAATTATGAAAAAAGACATAAGTTTATATATTCATATTCCTTTCTGCAATAGCAAATGTAACTATTGTAATTTTATTTCGCATGTTGCCAGTGATGATGAAAAAACTAGATACATGAAAAACCTAAAAAAAGAAATTATATATAGAGCAAAAGAGTATAATAGTTTTTATAATATTCGCTCTATCTACATTGGAGGGGGAACTCCATCAAGTTTAAAAATCGGGCAAATTAAAGACCTAATGCAAACCATTTACAAATATTTTCATGTTCAAAATGATGCAGAAATTACAATAGAATTAAACCCAAACACAATCACAAGTGAAAAAGTAAGAGAGTATATTCTTTCTGGAGTTAATCGTTTTAGTATTGGCCTACAGTGCTTTAACCAATCAGTTCTTACCGAAATGGGGCGAACACACACTCCAAATGATTTTGATAATGCAATTGAATTAATACGAAATCATGGTATCAGCAATATCAATGCAGATATTATGCTAGGTTACCCAAATCAAACATTAAAAAATGTTACAGATACACTTGAACACTTATTAAAACTTAATATACCACACATTTCATCATATATGCTTTCAGTAGAAGAAGGAACACCTCTTCAACTAATGGTAGATAAGGGGGTTAAGTTTCTACCAAAAGAAAGTCAAGTATTAAAAATGTACCAAACCGTACATAATACACTACACAAAAATGGTTATATAAGGTATGAAATATCAAACTTCGCAAAACCCGGTTTTACTTGTAAACATAATTTAGTTTACTGGAAAAGAGAAGATTATTTAGGTCTAGGTGTCGCAGCGCACTCTTATATTGACGGAGTTAGATTTTCTAATACAGAGAAATTTAATTTATATAACGATTGTATAGAAAAGAAAAATAAACCACCTGTTGCAAGTGCACATAAACTCACTCTAAACGAAAAGAAAGAAGAGTTTATTATGTTATCACTAAGAACTGCTGAGGGGTTAATTTCAGAAGAATATCAACAGTTATTTAAAGAAAACTTTTTAATTAAACATAAAGAAAAACTCGCCGAATTTATAAAACTTAAACTTTTAACAATTGATAAACAAGGAAATGTCAAAGCTACCAATACTGGTTTTTTAGTACTAAATAAAATAATTTTAGAGCTTTGTTCGTAAAAACAACATAATAAAAACACCTAGTTTTAGGTGTTTTTATTTTTTAACAAATTGGCTCTTCTTCCGCTTTTGTTTGCAAGTTCAATTTTTTTGCTAATTCGTTACTAATAGGGCAGGAGCTAGCACACTTGTGACCTCCACCACCATAAATCATTGCAAATTCGTTTACATCAACATTTTCATTTATACTTCTAAAACTACAAGCCATATTTTCATAATTTGGTAAAGCAAGAACATCTATGTCAACATTATTATTTCTTATATATTCAGCCATCTCATTTCTATACTTGTAAGG
>JAZSJW010000012.1:0-12333 GCA_045534555.1 Clostridia bacterium | reverse complement strand
TATTATTACTATTTACTATCTCTATTTCATATATTGGTTGCTCAGAATTTAATATTATCTTATTCTCATAATTATTAAATCCATAATCAAACAAATTAGTCATTTCATTAAATCTTACTTTACTACTCTCTGCACCTATTATAACACCAATTAATCTCATATCACCCCTAGTTGCAGAGGCTGCTAAGCAATAACCAGCATCATTTGTAAAACCTGTTTTTCCACTATCACAACCATCATACGTTTTTATAAGCCTATTAGTATTCACAATATCTGTCTCTCTATTTGATACATGTTTAAGTTTTGTCATCCAAATCTTGCTAAATTTTTTATATATCTCATTGTCACAAATTTCAGAATAAATTTTAGAAATATCATGGGCTGAAGAATAATGATCTAAAGCAGGTAACCCTGTTGAGTTTATAAAGTTTGTGTTTTTGAGCCCCAACTCCCTTACTTTTTTATTCATCATTTTTACAAAATTATCCTCACTCCCAGCAACCGCTTCTGCTAATGCAACAGTGCTATCATTCGCAGAACATACTACACAAGTCATTATTAAATCAGATATTTTATATTCACAACCCTCGTCTAAAAAAGCAGAAGACCCTTCTGTATCTGCTGCATGTTTACTTATACAAACTGTTGTATCTTCATTTAATTCACCTTTTTCAATAGCATCAAAAACCAGCATTAACGAAGCCAACTTTGTCATACTTGCAATTGGTAATCTTTGTTCGCTATTTTTAGAATATATTACTGTTTTGCTTTTTGCATCATACAACAACCCAGCCTTACTAGTTAACTCAATATTACCTTCATTGTTTAATGCCAATGCCTGTACATCTGCACTAATAGGTGTTATAAAAAACGCAAATAATAAACATAATGTAATTAAAAAACTTATTTTTTTCATAATTTTCCCCTTTTTATATAAAATTCCACTTTATACTATTATTTGTGAATTTTAGGAAAATTATGTATTTTAATATATAATTATCACAAAACTTTTTACCACAAGAGGGAGTATATAACTATATATTAAACAAACAACAAAAAGCGCTAACAAACACATAAAAATGTATAACCACGTATTATTTTCTTTAAAACTAGATATAAATCCATATTTATACTTATGAGCTAAAATACACCTTTTTACACAAACACTATTTAAAATATTTAATAACAAATAATTTGCAAGATTTATTGGAAGAATAAACAACACTACATTTAAAATGCCAGCAAAACCAAAAATAGTAATTATTGCACCAACCGACATTATTGTTAAACACATTTGATAACCAATAAAAAGATAACTTAAGAAACTTGTATACTTAGTGATATTAAAAACCATTATTATACATACACACAATAGTAATTCTTTTATATTATTTTTGAAAATCAAAGAATACTCCGCCTGACCTGTAATGTAGTCAAACATATTTTTGTCCGAACTATTTAAAATCGAGATATAACTATAATCACTAAAACATAAAATCAAACCAACTATCACTCCTATTAGAGTAACAATCAATGAAAAAAAATATTGTTTAGAATAGTCTCTAAAATGCTCTTCAATTTTATCCTTAATAAAAAAACTTTTTGCCATAGTATATTATATGACAAAAAGACTAAATTTATTGACATTACAACTCTTATTTTGCCGAAAGCAAATCGTTTACAATATCCTCATCTTTCATTAATCTAGAAAGCATCATACTGATAGCTGTATTATTATTAAGATCATATGTTAAATGTGATTTCAAATCCATATTTTGTGGAGTTATCGGAATGTTTTTTAATTTATTAAATGCGTGTGATAACGCCATTCTCATGCTTTTTTCAACAGCAAATAAAGATTTATTGTACATTTTTGCAACATCTTTATAAATCTGCATAGTTGAGTAATTATAAGGCTGTTGCATATATGCCAAAATTATTGCATCAACATAATACTTAAATCCATCATGTCTACTAGAAAACTGAAACGAATCTAACATATTATGAATTTTGCTTCGTAATAAATCTATATTTCTTGAAGGTTGCAACTGTATTTCCTTTTTTATATTCATTAAAGACATTTCTAACCTGAGATCAAAATTTGATAAATCTGAAAGATTGAGCAGTGATACTTTCTTGTTACATTCAAAATTTTTATTTGATATTAATAAAATATTTTTACAAAAATGATTAAATACAATATCAAACATACACAAAAATCTATCTTTATCAATGTTATCTATATTTACAACCCAAATATCAACTTTATTATAAGACATATATTCAAGGAGATTTTGAGCACTTCCTTTAATTAGTGCCGGTGTAAAACCTAAAGCTTTTAAATTTTTAAAATCCACACAATTAAATAGTAATCCGTCTTCTTGTTCATAAAAACAGGTACTCACATTAAAATCCATTTTAAAACCCCTTTTCTTTAGCTGAAAGTTCGTTTATCATATCATAAATATTGAATAAAATCAAATATATTTTTCAATATTTTACAAAATTATCAAAAATTAATTATCAATCATCCAATCAATATAAACACCAAAACCTTTTGTTGGATCGCTTACAAACACATGAGTAACCGCACCAATTAATTTCCCATTTTGAATGATTGGACTTCCACTCATTCCTTGTACAATTCCTCCTGTTTCTTTAATCAATCTTTCATCAGTAACCCTTATTACCATACTCTTTTTATCAGATTTATCCTGATAATTAATTTTTACTATTTCTATATTATATTCTATTGGCTCTGAACCATCAATTGTAGACAATATTGTCGCCTTTCCTGTTTTTACACTATCTCTAAAACCAACTTGTATTGGATTTACATTCATCTTGTCTATGTAAGACTTTTCTATTACACCATATACACCAAAACTGTTATTATTATCTAAAACTCCAGCATGTAATCCATTCTTTAAAAACAATCCCCTCAACTCTCCTGGATTTCCTCTAAGCCCTTTATTGTATCCAACTATATTGCATTTGTATATATTACCTCCTGAAACTGGCATAACTCTACCCGTATCAATATCGCATACAGGGTGGCCTAGTGCCCCAAATCTAAAATTATCCTGTCTAACATAAGTTAAGGTTCCAACACCGGCTGCATTATCTCTTATCCAAAGTCCTAACCTATATAGCCCTGTTGATATTTCTTTTTTTCTTACTACTATCTCTTTAAATATTTCAGAACCTCTATGTATCTCTAATTCTACTTTATCTTGGTTATTATTTTCCTGATTTAATAAGGTTTGCATATGAAGAGAACTTGTTATTATTTCCCCGTTTATACTATAAATTATATCACCCACTTTAACGTTTTTATTTTCTAAAGGTTTTTCATTCCCCCTTTCTGTTATAACATCACCAATTGCAATAACAACAACTCCTTGACAATCCAAAGTAAAGCCCAAAGGAAAACCTCCAGGATAAACCATTATTATCCTACTATCCTTTTTAGTTTGTTTTCCTTTTCCTAAAAAATCAGAAACTAAATCTTTCAAATTTGGCAAATTTGCAGTAGAAAAAGCTGCCATATTACTACAACCACTTGACACCTCAATAGCCGCAGCACAATTTATAGAATTAATAAAATTTAAGCACAAACCTAAAAAAACACTTGCAATCGATGCTGCCAGCAATAGCAATAGCACGACAAAATTTTTCATATTTTTAATAAATAAAAAAACCACTCTTTTTTCCATAAGAGTAGTTTTTGTAAATTATTTAATATATATGTATTTCTTTTTAATTTTTATAAAATTTTACACCACATTCTAACATTTCTTCTGCATGTTTTAATGAGTTTTCCGTAATATTACCGCTTATCAATCTTGCGATTTCTAATTTTCTATCATTCTTAGATAAAGATACAACACTTGTTGTTGTTTTTTCGTCTTTCTCTACCTTTTCTATAAATAGATGGTTTTTGCCAAAACTTGCAATTTGAGCTAAATGAGTTACACAAATTACTTGAGCCATTTTTGAAACATTTGCCAATTTTTCCGCTAACACCAATGCAATATGCCCGCTAACACCAGTATCTATCTCATCAAAAATCAATGTGCTTATACCCTCAATCTTTGCAGTTATGTTTTTAACCGCAAGCATAAATCTGCTCATTTCACCACCACTGGCAACACTTTTTAACGGTTTTACTATCTCACCTAAGTTTGCAGAGAACATAAACGCTACCTTATCTAAACCTGTTAAATTTAATTTTTCTAATGGAACTATATCAAAATTTACTGCAAAATTTGCACTCTTCATTCCTAAAGCTTTCAGCTCTTCTTTCACATCTTTAGCAAAAGCTATAGCAGTTTCTTTTCTTAATTTAGATAACTCTTGACCAACAGTATTTAATATTTTTTCTTTATTTTGTTTTTCAACTTTAAGCTCTTCAATACGATTTGCTGAATTTACAAGTTTATCATATTCTTTCCCTATTGCTTCTCTATATTCGTTAATTTCCTCAATAGTAAATCCATATTTTTTCTTAAATGAAGATAATAAATCTAGTCTAATTTCATTTTCTTTTGCTTTCTGTTCATCAAAATACATATTATTAATGTTAGACTGCATAGTATCGACAATATCATCAAGTTCAATCTTTACAGTATCTAGTCGAGAAACAAAATCAACTGCATCTTTATAATAATTAACAATTGATGATATGAGTGAAGATGCTTTTTTTATTGTCTCTGAAGCACCCGAATATTCATAACCATCTCCACCAATAATATTTGAAGCATTATTTAATGCCTCCAATATTTTTTCTTGATGCAAGACTTGGTTTCTATATTCCTTTAACTCCTCTTCTTCACCTTCATAAAAACCAGCATCATCAATTTCTTGCATTTGATAATTATATAATTCTATTAATCTTTCGCGCTCTTTATCATCACTAGTATAACTTTCTAGTTCTTCTATAATAGCTTTATATTCAATCAAAACTTTTGTAAACTCTTGCCTTTTATTTTCTATTGATTTTCCGCCATATAAATCCAGAATGCCTAAATGATTTGACACTTTTAATAGGTTTTGATGCTCAAATTGCCCATGTAAATCCATAAGTAAAGAAGATAATTTCCTTAGCATTACAAGAGAAAACGAGCTTCCATTAACCCTACATTCATTCTTACCATCAACGCTTATTTTTCTTGTAATAACTAGGGTATCATCTTCCTCTAGTCCAAGTTCTAACATTACACCTTTTACTGCTTTATTCAACTTAGAAAATACAGCTTCAACACTAGCCGTCTTTTCGCCATAAGATATTAGCGTTTTATCAGCCTTTTCTCCTAGAAGCAAAGACAAGGAATCTATAATTAAAGACTTACCTGCACCCGTTTCGCCAGTAAGAACATTAAGGCCATCATTAAATTCAATGGTCTGGTTTCTAATTAGTGCAATATTCTGTATGGTTAATCTCTCTAACATATTTTTCCTTTAGTTTTCAATATCAGTAAACGGTTTTATTGTAATTTCATCTAGCTCTTTCTTTATAATTTCAACCTTTCCTTCAGTTGTTTTAATTTTTTCAAAACATACTTTAGAAAGTTCTACACTTTTCTCAAAAAGCTTAATAGCTTCATCTAATCCAAGCTCGCCTTTGTCTAATTCACCAAGAATTTTTTCAAGCTCCTTTAGTGCTTCTTCATAGCTCATTTTCTATTCTCCTTTATCTGTTCTACCCTTGAATATATAACTCCATCTTTCACAAAAACTTCTAGTTCATCACCAATATTTAAATTCTTGAAATCTAAAGGTTTTTTATTTGACATTACTTTAGCATAGCCAGACTTAAGTATTGTAAGTGGATTTGATTTTTCTAGTTTTGCAACCAAATTATTTAACTCATATTTTCGGTTTTCAACAATATTCATTATAGCCTTTATAATCAAATCTTTTTTAGCAACACAATCTTTATTTGCAAGTTGCGATTTAGCGCTAATCGTTTTTGTAATAAGTTGAACATCATTATTAATTTTTTGTTTTTCGCTACTAATTAAATTGTTTATTTTTGACTTCAAGGTTTCTTTAATGTTATCTAAATACTCAACCTCTTGATAATAATCAAACACTGCTAATTCCGCAGCTACTGATGGCGTTGGTGCTCTTAAGTCTGACGCAAAATCAATTATTGTAAAATCTGTTTCATGACCAACAGCCGATATTACAGGTATTTTAGAATTAAATGTAGCCATAGCAACAACTTCTGTGTTAAAGGGGGCTAAGTCTTCAAAAGAACCGCCACCTCTAGCAACAATAATAACATCTACATTGTTTTCCTTATTGAAATATTCAATACCTTTAACAATTTCCTTTTCTGCACCTTCGCCTTGAACTTTTGATGGATAAACCAACAGATTTGTCCATGGATTTTTACTTCTTGTTACGTGATAAATGTCCCTTATAACAGCTCCCGTTTCGCTAGTAACAACTCCAATTTTATTTACATATTTAGGAATTGGTAATTTTTTGCTTTGATCAAATATACCATCACTTTCAAGTTTTGCTTTTAGTTCTAAATATTTTTTATAAAGAGCCCCCATGCCATAAGGTTCAACTTTACTTGCAACAAAAGAAAGCCTCCCTAATCTGACGTGGTAATTTAATTTTCCTGTTACTACTACTTGGTCGCCATTTTTAGCGAAAGGAGTAAAGCAAGAAAATTTTACACAAGAAAGCTGAGCACCCTCTTCCTTTATGTCAAAATATGCTATTCCGTTAGAGATTTTAAAATTAGTAATCTCTCCATATACACTGACACCAATCAATAGCTCTTCATTGTCAAAAATGTTTTTAATATAGTTATTTAGTTGTGTTATCGACAATGTTAAATTTTGCATTATACACCTACAAAGTTTGCCAAAATTCCATTAATGAAAGAATTACTTTTTTCTGTTGAATATAGTCTAGCTAAATTTAACGCTTCATTTATACTAACTTTATTTGGAATAGACTTTACATACTTTATTTCATAAAGAGCAACTAATAATATAGCTAAATCAACTTTAAAAATTCTCTCTAATTTAAAGCCTTCTGATACTTTAGATATTTCATTAATTAATTCGGCATATTTTTGAACTACTCCGTTATAAACTTCTTGAATGTAATCTATTTCTTCTTTGTTATTTTCATCATCAATAATTTCATTCAAAAGTTCAATATCTTTTTCTTTATTAAAAACATATTCAAATACTAGTTTAAATACACTTTCTCTCGCTGAACTTCTACTCATTATAACACCCTTTCCTCATCATCAACTTTAATTGCAATACTTGTTAAATTTGTTAACCCTTTTGGTTGATTTTTATCACTATTTCCTTTTGATTGTTGATTTGCTACAACTGCACCCGAATTTTGATTTTCATTGTTTCCTTGTTGACCGCCACTTTCTTTTGCCCGAACTGAAATTTTGTCAGCCGAAACCTTAAATATATCGCTAGCAAATTTAAAAGCATCTGTTCTTTCAAGCTTAGATAATGCAATGGTTTTTGATACACTTTGTGTATTTATAGCACCTGCACTTTTACCAAGTTTATATTTTGGTTTATTGTCGCCACCACCACTCTTATCTTGCTTCTTTTTATTATTATCACTTAAAATGTTTTTTATGGCTTCTTGTTTTTGAACTTCACCTTTTTTCTCTGCTTCTTTTAGTTTTTGAGTTAAAGCTTCTCTTATTGCAGCTTGCTCTTTTTCTTCTTCCGACAACTTTCTTGTTAACACTCTTGAAGATAAATCAACTTTCGCAATTTTCTTAACCCCATTTTTTATAGCAAAAACAAAAGGTACTTCTTCTATTTTTTCATTAAATTTTGGAATAATACCTAACAATTCGTAAACAGTTAAAATTCTATTTCCTTTGTCATCATAAACTGGAACAATTCCTAATAAATCATAAACATCTTTTACCGAGCCATCAGGATTATATTGAACTGGTATTCCCAATAGGCCATATAAGTCGGTTTTGTAATCCCCAGTAGATTTTACTTTATTTTGTTCCAATTTTTTAATTTTTATTTTTTTATAAACATTAAAAAGCAATATAACATTAACAACCAACAAGGCAACTATCAATCCACTAAATACACCGAAAAATAAAGCACTAATCATTTTTATTGCAAACAAAACAATTAGCACGATAAGTGCAACTGACAAAACTGGCAAAGTTGTTAAATATATTTTCTTTTGTTTGTTCATAAATTTCTCCAAAGAAATTACATTACCGACATGTCATCAGTATTATTAAATACTACGCCTATAACATTTACATTAATAGATGCAACTTTAAAATCTGTCATAGATTCAATGCTGCTCTTAATGTTTTCTTGAACTCTGAAAGCAACGTCTTTTACAGAAAAACCAAATAACACATTAACAAAAACATCAACATAAACATCGTCATCTTCACCAAATTCAATAACGACCCCTCTATGATAATTCTTGTTAAATACTCTTTTCCATACAGAAAAACCATTTGTACTAAGAGAAGCAATTCCACTTATCTCTTGAGTAGCAAGCTTAACAATTGATAATACCACATTTCTTTTATAAGAAAGACTACCTTCCTCACTTTGTGTTAATTTTTGTTTACGATTTGCCATACTCACTCCTTTTACACTAGTTTATAATATTTTATATATTATAACATAGCTTTTCCAAGTATGCAACGATTTTAAAATTTAAACAATGAAAAAGATGCAAGCAACTTGCATCTTAATATTTTATTCAACAGGAATAATCTTTACTGTAGAAGCAACAATACCTGCATCGTTAGTCAAAATAGATAAAATTGAAGCAACTTCATCACTATTTAACCCCGCACTTGTTTTAACAAAAACGTTTGTACTTTCATCAGCAGTGGTAACGATTACATCTTCATATCCAGTCGCAGCAATCAAACTTTCTAAAACCAACTCGTTTTCAACCCTTGCATTAATTTTTGCTCTTTCTGCTTTTGCAGCTTCAATTTCTAATTGATCTGTAGATGTATTAATAATTGAGTTACATAATTCAAGTTGATAATTCCTTGAAGCTATTTTGTCTGCTCTACATGATGTAAAAAAATTAGCAGAAGTTGTTGTAACTTCTAAATTACTGTCTGTTTTATTAAGTGCAACATTCAAATAACCAGTCACTACCAACAACAAAACCATTGATACTAATACAAATATTTTTTTTCTTTTACTCATTTTTACTCCCTCCTTAAAAAATAAGATTTTCATTTACTTTCCCTCCACAACTTCAACTTTTGAAACACTAACGTCTAGTATGGCAGATATTGTATTAATTAGAGTTGTTTTCATTTTTATATCTTTAGCTCCAGCAGCAACCACCAACACTCCTGTTATTTTTGGCATTAGTTCTACAACAACAACCGGTGAAGTAATCGTTCCATTTTTGGCCATAACAATCTTTGTCTCGATTGATGTTGTTTCATTTTCTGCTTTATTGTTAGTTTCTGTTTTTGTTTCCTCAAGATATTTTATAGTTGGACTTGCATCTACCATCACGAA
Source organism: Clostridia bacterium (assembly GCA_045534555.1). GTDB lineage: Bacteria > Bacillota > Clostridia > Christensenellales > UBA1242 > UMGS2069. The sequence continues at coordinate 2,797 of JAZSJW010000012.1, read as the reverse complement.
AACATTAACATTATTAATACCCTTAATCTGCCCAAGTACATACTCAAGTCTATTCTCAATATTTGTTGAGTATTCCACAGCCGACAAAGAAGTATTAATTTTTTCATTTTTTTCTTTTTTAGTTACTTTGAAAGATGATGCAAAAATTACAAATATAACCACAACTAAAACAACTGCTATTATTGATTTCAGTTTTGTATATTTGTTTGAAACAATATTCTTAACTTGAAAAAAATCTATTATTTTTTTTAAAAAAGATTTTTTATTTTCGCCATTTTCTTCCATACCAACCCCTTCTTATAATACACTTATTCAACCTTATCCCCGCAATAAAAAAACCAACAAAACTCATATATTAATGCATATTTGCATCATTTTTATCCATTTTTGCACTTTTATATATAAAAACTTAAATTATTACAAATTGGGTAAACCAAACAATAAAACATAAAAAATGAAATTATAGACAATGAAAATTTTCTCATTTTTCCTTCAGGTAACAAAACACCACTTAAAACCTCAATAAACACACACCCAACCAAATTAACAATTATTTCTTTCATATAAAAACACCCATTAAATAAAATTAGAAGCCGAACACGTCAACAAAAAAATAGATAAAAAATACATTAACGACACCCCGACCAACACAACCACTAGCAGTTTAAAACTCTTTGCAATACCATATAAAAGATTTGATGTTTTATTATCACCAATAGGTTCAAGCACACCCGCTAAAAGTTTTAACCCTAGCTGCAAAACACCGACAGTTAAAATTGGCTTTACTATTATTGAAAACAATAACAATATTCCGACAAACCCTGTGGCATTTTTAATAAGCAAACTTCCAGCTTTAACAAGTTCAAAACCTTCACTAATATAACCACCTAATAACGGAATGTAATTTTTTATTGCATATTTTGTCGCTTTTATACTCAAACCATCACTAGCTCCAGCAGTTATTCCTTTTACAGACAAAAAGAACATAAATATAGCAAACACCACACCAACAACCCATTTAAACAAAGAATGGATAAAGCTATTAAGTTTGTTTAATTTTGTATTGTCCGATAAATGTCCAATTATAGTTAAAATTAAACTTAATGAAAATAATGGCATTAAAACATAAACAAATATATTTGATATTGTACCAGTTAAGAAAGCAAGCATGGGCGTATAGGCTTTAACTGAAACAACTCCCCCCATTGAAGTGATAAGAGATAGTAAAATAGGGAAAATCGCCCCCATTTGATTATTTATGCTTTTAATAGAATATTTAGCATCAGCTACAATACTAGAAGACATTTTTGTAATAATTATTACTATTACTGAAAAGCAAATTAAATATATAATTTCACCAACACCATTTATTTTTCCAGACTTAAAAGAAACAAACATATTACAAAGTAATGCAACAATTAACACAATCAATAATGGATACAGTATATTTTTGATGTTTTTTTTAATTGTTGTTGTAACTAAAGACAATATTGAATTCAAATCAATTTCTTCCTCGGATTTAATTATTGAAGAAACATAATCCTTAAAAGACAATCCATTAAACAGGTCAAACCCCAATTCTTCATTTTCTAAAAAATTTTCCAATTCTGAAAAATCTATATCATTAAGCAATTCATCTGTCTTATTTTTTAAATTGTTTTCCGTTTCGTTTTCATTAACCTCAGCAACTGCATAACCAAATCGAAAATTATTCATCTTAATAAAAAATGCAAAAGAACTAAACAAAATTGTAAAAATTAATACAACAACAACTAAACAATAGATAAAATTGTTAAGAACAAATCTTTTATTATGGGCATAGCTATTATACATATTGCAATCTTACCCCCCATAATAATTTTACCTGAAATGGATTTGTTTCCACTTTCTTCAGCTAAATCAGAAGTCCATTCTGTTATGTATCCAATACCTATTACCTTTAATATTGGAGATATTACATCTATCTTCAACTCTGATTTACCTGACACTTCAATAATATTTTCAATTATATCTTTAACACCATCAACAATTAATGCAAAAACAATAAGTCCACAACAAACATTTGCTAGCATAGCAAATTCAGGTTTATATTGTTTTAATACAATGTTTATTACCACCCCACACAAACAAACACCTATAATTTTAATCAACATATATATCACCTAATACAAATCAAACAAATCCTTAATTGTATCAAATAATCCACTAACCATATTCATAACCATAATAAGAACAATCACCAACCCTGCAAGTGTTGATAATGTTGCAATTTCACCCTTACCTTGATGTTGCAATATTTGACCTACAACTGCAGTTAATATTCCAATAGCTGCAATTTTAAATATAATATCAATATCCATTTGCCCTCCTATATCTATATAATCAAAATACTAACTACAACACCAATAGCCAAGCTCACTTTAATACTTAATGATTGATTACTTTTTCTCTTCACTTCAGCCTCTCGTTTTAACGTTGTTAATTCTTGTAAAAAATAATCAATCTTCAAACATTCAGTTTCATAGTTTGAGCACCCTAAATCTTTACAAAATTTAACAAAAATATCTTTTTCTTCTTTTTTTAAAAAACTAAATTCGTTACTATCTAATATACAAATTCCATTACTTTCTTTTATGCATCTTAAAATAAAAAATAATTGTTTTTCAAATATATTATTGTGTTCTTTAATATACCCATCAAATATTTCTTCTATTTTTTTTTGACCAAATAAAATATTGTTTTTTAAATGAATAGTAAAATTTATCATCTCTTTATAAAATCTATCTTTAAAAATAAA
>JAZSJW010000033.1:0-2375 GCA_045534555.1 Clostridia bacterium | reverse complement strand
AGTGTTTTCAACACCTGTAAAAAAGTCATAGACAAATTCAGGCAAGTCTCTTAAAATTTTTCTTGCGAGTATTGTATTTTTATTGTTTCTTTCTAAAAAATATGATGTGTTTTTCATATTTTTATTATAAATGTTTAAATTTCAAAAGTCTATTATTTTGCGAATAGTTTTAAAAAAGAATATAATTTTTCTAAATCTTATCTTTGGGGGATAGATTATTTCAGAAAATTATTGACCAAACAAGATAAAAGTTGTATTATATTTATATCTTATAAAAGAGGTAGAGAAAATGATTGCTTTAGAATTAATTAGAGAGAATCCAGAAAAAATTATTGAAAGATACAAAAAGAGAGAGAAAGAAGTTGATTTCACTGAACTTTTAGCACTAGATAAAGAAAGAAGAGAAAAAACAAAAGTTGTTGAAGATATGAAAGCTGAAAGAAACAGAGTAAGTGCTGAGGTTCCTATGCTTAAAAAACAAGGAAAAGATGTTGCTCCTGTTGTAGCTGAAATGAAAGCTTTAGGTGAAAAGATTTCTGAATTAGATAAAGAATTAAATGCTTTAACAGAAAAAATCAACTATATTTTAATGTGTTTACCAAACCTTCCAGATGAGGATTTAGAGGCTGGTGGTAAAGAAAATAATAAACCAATCTATACTTTTGGTAATAAACCTGAATTTAAGGGCTTTGAGCCTAAAAATCACGTTGATTTATGTAGAAATCTTCATTTAATTGATTATGAACGTGGTGCAAAACTTCATGGTAATGGTGGTTGGATTTATACTGGTGATGGTGCAAGACTTGAATGGGCGCTACTCAATTTCTTTATTGATGAACATGTTAAAGATGGTTATGAGTTTATGCTTTTACCACACATGCTTAACTATGAATGTGGTTTAGGTGCTGGTCAATTTCCAAAGTTTGAAGATGATGTTTATTGGATTGATAATAAAGGCGAAGGCAACAAATTCTTGCTTCCAACTGCAGAAACTGCTCTTGTAAACTATTATCGTGGAGAGATTTTAAAAGAAGCAGATTTACCAAGAAAGTTTGCTGGTTATACACCATGTTATCGTAGAGAAGCTGGTTCATATCGTGCGGGAGAACGTGGTATGATTCGTGGTCACCAATTTAATAAAGTTGAAATGGTTCAATATACAACTAAAGATACAAGTGATGTTGCTTTTGAAGAGCTTGTAAAAAAGGCTCAAAGCTTAGTTGAAAAATTAGGGCTTCACTATCAACTTGTTAAGCTTGCAGCAGGTGACTGTTCTGATAGTATGTGCAGAACTTACGATATTGAAGTTTGGATTCCAAGTATGGGCATTTATAAAGAATGTAGCTCTGTATCAAACGCAAGGGATTATCAAGCAAGAAGATCTGGTATGAAATATCGTGATGCAAAAACTGGAAAAACAGAATTTGTTCACACACTTAATGGTTCTGGATTAGCTACATCAAGAATATTCCCAGCAATTATTGAGCAATTCCAAAATGCTGATGGCTCTGTAACAATTCCAGAAGTATTGCGTAAATATATGGGTGGTCAAGAAGTTATTAAACCTTAATTTACTCTTCTAAGGTCGTTTCTGTCGGGCAAGAACAACACGGTCATTTATCCAAATAAACTCTCGCGTCGATTCTATCCGCCGAGCATACTTATAAGAGCAAATTGAAGGTTTAATATTTAACAATGCGACACAATAAAAAATTCCAAACAGTCGTTTATGTTTAATAAACTCCTGTCTGGAATTTTTTTGTGCCTTGTTTCTATGCAAATTTAAGCCTTAATATAAAGAGAAAAGCTGGTTGACTATTGAAAAATGGCTGAAATCATGTTAAAATTGTTTTAGGAGAATTAATATGGAACATGATGAATTAAATTTTAAAAGACTACAATCAGCAATTGATGCTAGCGTTAACACTTTTGAAAAGAAAAAACAGAATGCAATAAAAGTTATTGATAATCTTTGTGATGAAGAAACAAAGGTTGTTTTTAAAGAAGAGCTTGAAAATTTATTTGATATGCTTGGAGAGTTGCCTCTAGAAATAGAACCTTATCAAAATGATAAAAGATATATTAATTTTATTAATGATCAAAATGTTGTTGGAACTCTTGCCATGTTAGATAATTCATTACAATATTATTTTGATATTGATAACCAATATGTAAATTTTAAAATTAATAAGTTTTTAGATGATGGTGGTAAAGTTAAATTTATCAAAAAAATCTATGTTGATGGCCGAGATAAAGGTAAAAATTCCACACGTAGAGATGAAGAAGATTTAGAAGAAATAACTAAAATGATTTTTGAAATTGAAGAAGTTATTGATAGTGACAATAGAGTGGTGGAGCAAAATTTTGAAATACAA
>JAZSJW010000018.1:0-7055 GCA_045534555.1 Clostridia bacterium | reverse complement strand
TATAAGCAAGCAATTTAAAGCCGAGGCGTATATTTTTTAAGAATTTGACAACATTTATCCTATATGGAAAGAAGCAAATTAGGTAGATTTTTAGATAATATTTTTCTTTGTTTTGTTTTATTTATTATAAGCCTATCATTTTTAAAAATGGTTATAAAAAACAAAATATTTTCTTTAATTATCGCATTTGTTTTAATGTTTGTATTTTTCCGCATTATTTTATTCTTTCAAAACAATCGTTTAAGAAAGCTTTCTTTACAAACAAAAGAAAAACAAGCTATTATTGATTATAATTTTGCACTTCGATGCTTAAGTAAATCCAGCCAAACAACTTTTTTCAAAAATATGCTTAAAGACAAAAACATAAAGCAATCAAGCAGCGGGCTTGTTTTAGAAAATAGCGTTTTATTATATAACGCATTAGACCAAGAAGTTATAGATAATTCAACCCTATTTTTAGCCTATAGTAAGGCAAAAAACATGAGATATTATAAGATCAAAGAAGTCGTATTGCTCTGTAATGATATAAAACAAAACTCAAACTCTCTCGTTAAGAACTTTATAGACATAAGGTTTACAATATTTACACCTCTTGAAATGTATGCCATGATGAAAAATTATGATTGTTTTCCAGCACTACTAGAAAAGAAAATAAAGACAAAACCTAATTTTTTCAGAGAAGTTTTTGTAAGAAAACAAGCAAAAAACTTCATAAAGTGTTCTCTTTTATTATATATATCAAGCCTGTTTGTTCCTTTTACAAAATACTATATTATCAGTGCAAGTATCTGCATGTTGATAGCTGGTATATGCTTATGTTTAGACAAAAAGGAACCACCCATTAATAATCTTGCTCAAATGCTACTTTTAACAAAACAAAAAGAACAAGCTTAAATGCTCGTTCTTCAAAAATGCTTAAATATAAGGCTCATCTAACCTTTCAACTTTGCAAACAACTTTATCAACTTTTCTACCAACAAATAAATGCTTCTTACATTCAAATTTTATTGATTTACAATATCTATCACTCTCAATAATTAACTCAGCTTTTTCTTTGGGGATAGAAATTTTTAAAGAATAATTATTGTTCGGATTTTTTTTATTTGCAATAGTAATAGACTCAAAGCTATCTGAGAAATAATACGTAATTTTTCCCTCATTTCCGCCACAAATTAATTTATTAGGAATAGACCCGACACAAACAATTTTATCAGAAGTCTTTAAAACTGGTCTAAAATAATCTGAATTATTGTAAGTTTCTACGCAAGACACAAAATAATTCATATCCGCTTGTCTATATTTAACCATCGCACCAAATATTTCTTTTGTAAAATCGCTAACTTCAAATATTTTATTACTCTTTTGCATAATTTCCCCCGAATGTAACTAAAGTATAACATATAAAAAAATCTAAATCAATATTAAAATTAATATTCACAAATAAAAAAATCTCCGGTAGTTTCCGAAGATTTTTATAAATATTAATTTCTTATAGCGAGTTTATTTTTGCTTAAATGAGAAATCAAGTTAGTTAAAAATTCATCAATTTCTTTTCCTTCAAGCGTATGGTCTCTACCTGAAAGTTCATAAGAAACTGTAACACTTTTGTTGTTACCTAAAGCATCATTTTCATATATTTCTTTTAACGAATATCCATTGACAATTTTAGATTTATATTTATTAAGAATTTGCTCTAACTCGCCATATTTCATAGCTGTTGGAATTAAAACACTTACGTCAAAATTAACTGATTGAAATTTAGATGGAACTTTGGCTTTCTTATAATAACCCTCTTTTGATGAAAGTAAACCAAAATCAACTTCTAAGCACACAATATTCAATCTCTTATCAATTTCATTTTGTGTTCTTGGGTGAACAACACCAATATAACCATAATCACCCTCTCTACTTGTAACACGGAATGTATTATAAGTATGCATGAAGTTAGGTTTATCCCCCTCTTTTAGAACAATATCTATTGTTAAGTTATGTTTAGCATAATCAACTATAAATGTTTTAAGTTCTGTAAATAATTCTTCTTTAGATTTTGTTTGGCTTGCAAAAACAACAGCAAGTCTTTTTTCTTCATTTACCAAGTTCTCTTCATTAAGACTTGGTGCCACTCTTCCAACTTCAAAAATTCTAATATCATCTAAAAGGTTTCTATTTTCAGAAACAAATTTTAAAAGAGTTGGAGCAAGGTCTGTTCTTATTCCACTTTGACCAGAATTTGAGCTATCTACTAAAGATACAACAGGGTTGCTATCAATAAAGTGTGCATCATTAAATTCTTTATAATTCCAAATATACGAATGAACTTCGCTTGCATCATACTTAGTTGCAAGAAGTTTTTTAACTTCATACTCTTCTCTTACAACTTTATTAAGAGTTGTTGGTTCTGGATTAAATTGAAGTGGCTTTGGAGTAATATTATCATAGCCATACATTCTAGCAATTTCTTCAACTAAATCCTCTTTCATAGAAACATCTTTTGTTGCTCTATAAGATGGAACTTTTGCAGTAATTTTTTCACCATCAATTGAAAGATTAAAACCAAGAGATGAAAGAATTTTTACAACTCTTTCTTGAGAAATTTCTTCACCTATTCTTCTTGAAATAAATTCAGCAGTAATTTCTACTTCTTTAGTATCATATTTTTTTGTATATTCATCAGTGAAAGAACTTGTTACAACAATGTTTTTATCAATATCTTTTAATACATGTAAAATTCTAGCAAGTGCAACTGGCACCATTTCAGGATCAAGTGATTTTTCATATCTTTGAGATGCGTCAGTAATAAGACCAATAGCTCTAGTTGTTTTTCTAACTTTAGCAGCATCAAATGTCGCACTTTCAAATAGAACATTTGTTGTTTCATCAGATATAGATGCTTTAAGGCCGCCTTTAACACCAGCAATAGCTACAGGAATTTTGTTGTTATCTGCAATAACAATGGCACCCTCTGGCATTTCATGCTCTTCACCCTCAAGTGTTAAAAGTTTATCCCCTTTCTTTGCTTCAACAACTTCAATACCCTCTACTTTATCATGGTCAAAAGCATGCATTGGTTGACCAAGCTCAAGCATCATATAGTTAGTAATATCTGCTAGAAGATTAATATCTCTCATTCCAGCATAGTAAAGTCTAACTGCCATCCACATAGGGCTCTTTTTAACTGTTACATTATCAACAGTAATTGCGCCATAACGATAACAACCTGTTGAATTATTCTTTACATGAATACTTGGTAACCCTTCAAAGTTAGCAAGGTCAACAGTTTCAAGAGGTTTTAACTCTCTATCAAAAATAGAAGCAAACTCTCTAGCTAAACCATAATGACCCCAAAGGTCTGGGCGGTTTGTAAGTGTTTTATTATCAATTTCAAATACAACATCATCAACAGGCAAATATTCTTTAATATCTTGACCAATTGTAACTTTTTCAGTTACATCAATAATTCCGTCATCATCTGAGCCAATACCAAGTTCAGCTGCTGAACAACACATACCAAAGCTATCAACCCCAGCAAGCTTAGCCGCACCAATTTTATGTCCACATACAGCACCACCAACAGTTGCAACACATGTAACCATACCTTCTCTAACATTTGGCGCACCACAAACAATTTGTAACACTTCAGTTCCAACATCAACTTTTAAAATATGAAGTTTTTGTGATTCTGGGTGATTTTTAACTTCTAAAATTTTACCAAATACAACTTTAGATGTATCTTTACCTTTATATTCAACACCCTCAATTTCAGCAGTAGAAAGGTTAAATCTTTTTACAAGTTCCTCAGGCTCTATGCCATCAAGGTTAACAAATTCTTTAATCCAATTAATTGATATTTTCATTATCTCTTCCTCCTACTCCTTAAATTTTAGTTCCATATTGTTTTAATAGTTTAATATTTCCACTTGTTAGGTGGCGGATATCATCAAGACCTGTTTTAATCATAACCAATCTATCAAAGCCAAGACCAAATGCAAATCCGTTATATTTCTCTGTATCAACACCAGCTTCTTTTAAAACGTTAGGGTGTATCATTCCGCATGGGCAAAGCTCCATCCAACCAGTGTGCGAACAAGCCGAGCAACCTTTTCCGTTACATAATGGGCAAGTTGCATCTAGTTCGAATGATGGCTCTGTAAATGGGAAGAAACCTGGGCGAAGTCTAACATTAATATCTTTTTTAAACACACCTTTAAGCATTTCTTTCATGAAGTAAATAAGGTTAGCCACACTTACATTTTCATCAACAACTACACCTTCAATTTGGAAGAATGTGTTTTCATGAGTTGCATCTAAAGCTTCATTTCTAAAGCAACGACCAGGGAAAAGAACTCTACACTTAGGTCCATAAGTTTTAAGTATTCTGTTTTGTGCAGCAGATGTTTGTGTTTTAAGTAGTTCTCCGTTATCAAGCCAGAAAGTATCTTGCATATCACGAGCTGGGTGACTTGCAGGTACATTTACACTATCAAAGTTATTGTATTCTGTTTCAATTTCATTACCATCTTCAATAATAAATCCCATACTAACAAAAGTATCAACAATTTGCTTTTGAAGTATTGTTCTTGGGTGAAGAGAACCTGTTTTTGTATCAACCGGCAAAGTATAGTCAATTCTCTTATCATTTTGAAGTTGCCTTAAAAGTGCTTTTTCTTTAGCTTTTTCTTTTAAAGCATTAACACCCTCTTCCACTTTTTGTTTAAGTTCATTGATAAGCATACCAATTTCTCTTTTTTGTTCATTTGGAACATTTCTGAAATCTTGCATAAGAAGAGAAACATAGCCCTTTTTACCTATGAACTCAAGTCTTAAATTCTCAATTTCTTCAGCTGTTTGAACAGTATTGCTTTTCTCTTCGAAATCTTTTTGAATTTCAATTATTTTTTCCTTCATTTCTTTTCTCCTTTCGTTTTATAAATTATTTATTTTACTTGTTTTTCTCAGGTTCAAAAAACTCAACTCCTCTTAACAAGAAAAACCTTGGCTCGCCCTAATGGGAGAGCTGTCAAGTGTGTAGAAGCTTGACTGAGAGAGAGAATTTCTAAACAAAAAAGTCCCCACAACAAAATTTCTTTTGTTGCAAGGACGCTGGACTTATATCACGTGGTACCACCTATGCTTCACTTTTGAAAAAAATCCAAAAGCCTCATTAACTTCTTAACGCAAAGTATACGGCCTATCATTTCCTATAGGCAACTCCTGTGCTGAAATTCGCTCTCATTCCCTTTCGTATGTTGCTCTCAACCAAGGCAACACTCTCTGTTCGTGGTAAATGCACTACTTAGGCACCATCATCGTTTTTATAAAATATGTATTTAGTATAAACTAAATAAAAAATATGTCAAGAGATTTGATAATCTTTAAATCTGATTTATTGGTTTTCCATTAAAAAAAGCTTCAATACTGTTAATACACATATCAATTCTATTATTTTCACTTTCATTTGTGTCATAAGCTCTATGATACGTGCAAACAACATTATCATGTTTTAATAATTCTTCCGGAACTTTTTGTTGGTCAACATCATCTAAGCCAACACCAAATAATGAGTTTGATGCAAGAAATTCATTTAGTGCATCTAAATTAATTACACCACCTGTTGTTGATGTTAAAATGGCTGATTTTTTCATTTTGTTTAGTTCTTTTAAACCTATCATATTTTTTGTTTCACTAGTAAGTCTGCATGTAACACAAACAATATCAGAATTTTCGAGTAATGTGTTTAAGTCAACATCTTTAACATTTGGTAAGTTTTTCTTCGTCCTGTTATATGTCATAATTTCCACATTGAAACTAGACAATAACTCAGAAAGCCTTTTCCCAATAGCTCCTAAACCTATAATACCAACTTTTTTACCACTAATCTCAAAACCTCTATTAAAACCAACATTCCCACAAGACTTGTATGTATTATTAAAACTGGTTATATGTTTTGCACAATCTAGTATTAAAGCTAAATGATGTTCGCTAACAGCATTAGTTGAATAATTGGGAGTATTGGAAATAACAACTCCATTTTCTTTTGCTAAAGGAATATTTTTAACCCAATCATAGCCTGTATATGGTAAACAAATAAATTGACCTTTTTTCATATTTTTTAAAATTGGATTGGGGTCTATCCAATCAAGCAATATTGCATCCGCATTAGCTGTTGCCTCATCAATCTGTTCTTGATTTGCTTTTTCATAATACTTAACTTCACCCAAAGTTTTTAATTTGTTAAGTTGTTCTACTGAAAAATCAAAATGCTCTAAAATATAAATTTTTTTCATAACTTATTCCTTCACAAGTTCAATAGTTATCGCAACAACACCGTATTTTGCTTGCTCTTCTAACGAATAATACTCTTCCATATCTTTATAACTAGCTTCTTCGTCTTTTTTGTAACCTAAAGAAACTTTATCATAATTTTTATAAAGTTCTTCAAAGTTTAAATAAACATCAACGTCTTGAACAACGGTTTTAATTTGTTCTTCTTCATTATCTCTAAGTTTGAAAATAATAAAGTCACCAATATTAATTTGTTGTCTTTTTTCATCGTAAAGACGCATTTCAACAGTCTTTTCGCCATTTTTGATGCTTTCGAATGGCTTTTTATTAAGCCTTAACTCAAAGGTTTCTTTCTTTAGCATTATTTTTCTTCGCCTCTCTATTTTTCTTCTAACACATGGTTAACTTTTTTCTTACTTGAATATCTGTATAACACAAGTTTTTTACCAATAGAACAAACAGGCTCTGCATTAAGTTTGCCTGCAAGTTCATTTAAAAGCTCTTTATAATTAATATCATTTTCAAGCACAGTAATTTTAATAAGTTCTCTAGCATCTAAATCCATATTAATTTGTTTAACAACATTTTCAGTTACACCATCTTTACCAATAATAACTGATGGTTGAATTGTGCTCGCAATACTTCTTAACTTAGCCCTAGTTTTACTATCTAACATTAAATTTCTCCTTATTGTTTAAATTTTTAATTCTCTTAAACTTTTACCATTTGAGGGTGAAGAATGGTTGTTGTGCTAGGCTCGGCAAGTAAGGTCA
>JAZSJW010000017.1:0-9024 GCA_045534555.1 Clostridia bacterium | reverse complement strand
TTTTTATTTTGTAAAAAACGAAAAGCAAATTTTTATTTTATTATATATTTTATATATAATAATTTTTTTATAAATTTACATTTTATCATTAAATATCAAACATCGTTATTATTTAATTAATCAAGAAAAAACGCAAAAAGACAGCTAAACAACTGCCTTAGAAAAATATTATTAATTTATTTTTTTACTATTAGGATTTTTTGTAAAAAATATATTAAAACAACTATTTTTTTACGTTTTACAATAAAAAAACACCACTCTTTTCAGAGCGGTGATTTTTTTGTGTGTTACTGTTTTTGCTTGAAGAAATCTTCGATCCAGTTAGAAGCAAGGATAGCATATACGATAGCTGCAATAACTACTGCTACCAAAACACCAATGATCATATTGATAAGCTTTGATTTTGCTTTATCTCTAGCTTCAGTATCTTCTGCTTTAGCAAATTGAATACCAAGCATGATACCATAGATGATACCGAACAATAGCACAACACCCATGATAACTGGCATTACAATGTCAATAACTGATCTAAATGTATCATAGGCTGTTTTTACAAGATCACTAATATCTCCTGTATCTGGAGCTGTAATGTCTGATGCTCCAGATGAAGCTAAAATTCTTAAAAAGTTCATCATGTTAATTCTCTCCTCCTATTTTTTTTGGAGCCACCCAAAAACACGGAGGCCCTTTGATTACTATGAATATAGCACATTCAAACTTGTGCTGGCAAGCAATTTTTAATGTTTTTTTATTTTTTTTTATTTTTTTAAAAAAAGCTATTTATAATAAACAATTCCTTCCAGCTATTACACTCAAAAAACTTAACTCTAAGCAACACACACCCAAATTATCCCCCACCTTTCTTAACTCTAAGTTTATAAGTTTCAAAAAAACAACAAACACACATATAGTTTTATAAAATAAGTTTTTCTAACTAAAGTTTTCTTTTAGACAAGGCTCAAAAAAAATTCCAGACAGTATTTAGCAGACCTAAAGACTGTTTGGAATTTTTTAGAAAACAAAGTTTAAAATGTAAAATTTAGCCTAAGAATTCATCCATTCTACAAGAGGCTCACGTATAGCATAAACAATAACCACTAGTACAAATATAGCAAAAATGCCAATAATACCATTAATTAATGCTTTTTGAACAGCAGCCCTTTCTTTTGATTCATCAGCCTTTGCATAACGAACACCCATAATAACACCATAAATAAGCATCAACAAAAATACAACACCCATTGCATATGGACCAATTGTTGATATTGCATCATATAGTGGATCAACAGCATTATCCCCTTGAGTGCCAGCCCCCAAGATACTCATAAAATTACAAAGAGTTTGTGTAAACATATGTTAGCCTCTCCTTTTTTATAATTGAATGATAACATTATTTTTATTTAGTTGTAAAGCAATAAAATGAAAATTTCAAAAATTTTATTCTTTAAAAACTCACAATTCGTTTGATTATAATTATTAAAGTGTGTATAATTTATATAAAATATCTATTATTAGGAGTTTTTTATGAGCGAAAAATCAAACAACTTAAAAAGTAAATTATCTAGTTATTTATTTTGGGGTGTTTTAGGATTGGTTGCTTCTTTCCTTACATCTTCAATCATTCAAGCTATTTTTAGTGATGAAGAATTTACTTTTAAATCAATTTTTGATAATATCTTTAATGGAAAAGCAACATTTTTAGCGCTTATTATTTTTGCCGTTGTAATGTTGTTTGTAATCCTTTCAAACCCAGGCACAAAATCAACCAAGCTTAAGGGTAAAGACAAGATGGAAAACCAACGTTTCTTAAACGATAATGAGCTTGACAAAAACTTCAAAAATTGCTACTATCACGAACTTCACAACTTCTCTCATACAGGTGTTCCTTTTAGAGCTGTTAAAAAAGGTAATAAAATAAAAATCCACTTTACACCGGACTGTCACGCTTTAATCATTGGTGCTACTGGTACTGGTAAAACTGTTTCTTTTATTGAACCTGCAATTCAAATTGTATCTAGTTTAAAGAATAAACCATCTTTATTTATTACAGACGCTAAAGGTGAACTTTATTCTCACCACAGCTTAAAACTAAAAGAAGCTGGTTATAACCTACTCCTTTTAGATTTAACAGAGCCCTACAACTCAATTCAATGGAACCCATTAGAAATTATTTATGATAACTGGCAAAAACAACTTCATTTAGAAGAAGAAATTTTAAAACATACTAACGACCCTGTAAAAAACTACCCTAATTTTATAAAAGTTGGAGACATTAATAACGAAGAATGGTATGAGTTCGATAATAAAGCATTTAGCACTTTAAAAGATGCTCTTTTAGAGGTTGAAGTAAATAAATCAAAAATTAAAGACGAATGTTTTGAAAACCTTAACGATATCGCCGCAGCTATTTGTACAATAGAAAATGAAAAAGAAAAAAGCTGGGAACAAGGTGCTAGAGACTATTTCTTAGCAGTACTTATCGCAATGCTTGAAGACAGTGAAAACGATTCTTTAGGTATGACTAGAGAAAGATACAATTTCTTCAACGCATATAAAATCGCCATGAATAAAGACGAGGACTATGAAGTTGTAAAACAATACTTTAACGGTCGTAGTCCCCTATCAAAAACAAAACAATTGGCCGCAAATATTACTCAAACCAACGCAAAAACCACCCGTGACGGCTATATGTCTACACTTAACACAAAACTTTCAATGTTCGCAGATAATGGTATTAGCTTTTTAACAAGTAAAAATAGTGTAAACTTCTATGACATGGACGAGCAGCCAACTGCTTTCTTCATTAAAATACCAGATGAAAGAGCTACAAGATACTCTCTAGCATCAGTTTGTATTTCACAAGCCTATAAACAATTCGTTGCAAAGGCAAGAGCCAACGAAAAAACAAATAATGATAAAATGGCTCACTTAAAACGTCCTGTTTTATACCTAATGGACGAGTTTGCAAACCTTCCAAAAGTTAACGAACTTGAAAAAATCATTACAGTTGCTCGTTCTCGTTGGATATACTTAAATATGGCAATTCAGTCTTATTCACAGCTTCAAAACGTTTACGGTAAAGAAGTTTCAGATATCGTTAGAGGTAACTGTAAAGCAACTATTTACCTTGGTACTCCTGACCTACTCACTCGTAAAGAATTTTCTGAAGAACTTGGTTCATACACAATTGAAACTTCATCAAAAAGCACCCCAGATAAAAAAGGCAAAGATGGTGGCGGAGCATCAACAAGCACACAACTTCAAACAGTTCCGCTTGTGTATCCATCAGACCTTGATAAAATACCTCTTGGTGACAACATTACAAAAATGTTCCAAAACTACCCAGTACGTTCTCATATTACACCTTACTTTAAATGTACTGACATTTATAAGATTGGTAGATACGAAATGCCTTTCGTTCCTGGTAGAAGACTTAACGAACAAGAAGTATTCTATGATATCAGACGTAGAAATAAAATTGTATTATCTTATGATGATGAATAATAAAAAGCCCTCAAAAAAGGGCTTTTTATTTTACTAACTTTACAAATATTTATTGTCATACCATCACAAACTAATATAAAATATAAAAAAAGTATTAACCACCCCCTGTTTTTATTTGCAGAAATTTAATTTAATATGTTAATATATATACATAAAAGGTAAAATTATGAAAAAAATAAGCTTCTTTATATTTAATACTATTTTATCCATAGCTCTTGCTGTGGTTGCTTTTTGTTGCCTTAAATCTGACAACAATTTAACCTCTGCAGAAACAATTAAAGAAGCAACTGCAACTACAAACATCTTTACTTATTTATCAATAACTCAAGAAGATTATGCTTTCTCAGAAGATGACTTAGTAAAAACTACCCTACCTAACCAAACAACTGAGTTTGACACTATTTATACAAACAAAACAATATCAATTGAAATTATTTATAATTTAAGTGTTTGGGATAATTACACCATCGTAGTAAATGGAAACAATATAACAAACGACTATATTGAAGTAAACAAGACAAAATACCATGTATTAGATATATCACAAATAACCGAAGACACTGCTAACGTTGTTGCAATTGACTTCCAAATAAACGGAAGAATTGTTGGTTTTAAATTTCTAGTTATACAAACAAAAGATAATTTCCAAATAAACGATAATTTATATTGGGAATATGGTGATGGTGCAACAAAAGAAACAGTTAAAGCTCCAACAAATAATGCTACCTATCCTGAAATAAACCTATTCATTCCTAACGGAACAGAACTTAACCCTATATATGTTAGATTTAACTATTTAGGTAAAAATTATCTAGTTTACAACATTGATGGTGAATTTTATAACAGTTTTAATGACGATAAATTAAATTTTGATCACCTATCATTTAACCAATCCGGAGCATACGTTATTGAAGTGTTTGATAAAACTTACTATAGTTACCCTAATGCAAACTATAATAAATACAGCTTCTCTGTAAAAAGTAAAACTTCACCATTCTACATTCATGCAGTTAGCAGTAAGGGTACAACAATAACAAATGGTCAAATCGCAAATCATGACACAACTATAAAATTCGTAAATATTAATGATATTATATCAAGCGTAGACAGAGTTGTAATAACAAAATCTTGGCGACCAACAGGTAGCGAAAACGTTTCTGAAGAAACAGTTTATAAAACAAACTTCCCTACCTCAGTAGTTCTTAATGGTGACGGTACCTATAACATTCAAGTAATCGCAAAAAACGGTAATATCATTTACAATTTTGACTTTATTTTACTTAAAGATATTCGTACATTCTTTGAAAAAGACGGTTCAAGGTATGAAATTGGAGCAAATGAACCAGCTAATATTTCAAGAACCTTTACCATTCCAACAACTATAGATAGTTCTTATGGCGACATTTATGGCGAAACAACTTACTCATTCTCTGTTACAATCGCAAAATCTGCGCCAACAATTACCGGTATTGACAACAATGCCAGAACACAAAAAAGCGTATCTTTAGTGGTTCGAGGTGTTGGAACTATTGACGTTGCTGTAACTCAAGACGGTGAAACATCAAACCTTAAACTTACAAACGGTCAAAGAATACAAACTTTGACAGAACCGGGAAAATATTTCGTTAAAATCACAGATGAAATGGGAACAACTGTTACAAAAAGTTTTACAATAACAGTTAAAATGAATACAGCTTCTATCGTTCTTTTGGTAATTGCCGCGGTTGTCTTGGTTGTATTTATAGTAATGATTATTGTTTCTAGAACAAAAATTAAAGTTAGATAATAAAAAACGTGGAAACTTCCACGTTTTTTATTTTACATAAATTAAACATGCATAAAAAAACCACTCAACAAAGAGTGGTGATTTTATTATTCTGCATCTGCTGTTTTTGTTGCTTTCTTAGTTGCAGTCTTTTTAGCAGTTGTTTTAGTTGCTGTTTTCTTCTCGCCTTCTGCTGTTTCTGTTTTCTTAGCTCTAGAAGTAGTCTTTTTAGCTTTAGGAGCTTCTGCTTCTGCTTTAACTTCTTCTTGTGCTTCTACTTTAACTTCTTCTTTCTTTACAGTTTTCTTAACTGCTTTTTTAGAAGATGCTTCAAGCTTGAAAAGTTTAGCATTAACTTCAGCTTTTTTTCTATCAGCTTTATTTTTATGAATAATACCTCTAGTTACGCTTTCATCGATTAAAGAAACTGTTTCTGACAATAAAGATTTAGCTTGTTTAACATCACCAGCTGCTACAGCGGCATTGTATTTCTTAAGACCAGTAGCAAGTTCACTTTTATAAGCTTTGTTGATTGCTCTGTTCTTTTCATTAACATCTACTCTCTTTTTTGCTGACTTAATATTTGGCATAACTTCATTACTCCTTACATTTAGTACGAGTGTAATTTTAACACACCACTATTCATTTTGCAAGTAAAAAATAAAAATAATATTAATTTTTTTACATTATTCTACTAATTTTAACCGCTCTAATATGCTTTTATATTGATTTTCCTTTGTTTTATCCCTGCTAGATAGCAAAATTTTAACTTCCCCTGCTTGTAAACTACTGTTGATTGCATCTTTTTTTACCAATAATTCTTTAACTCTTTTACTAACACCAGCATTACCATCATACACATTTATATTTAAAAGATTTTTAAACTTGTTTTTGTAATAAACATAATGAGTGCAACCAAGAACTAAACCATCAACATTTTTATCCTTGATAAAATCATTAATTATTGTCACGTATTTATTTATATCAATTTTCTTTTTTGTTAACTTGGAACACTCTACTTCTTTCGCTAAATCAGAAAGACCTAAAGAATAAACCTTACCCTCAACCCTTTCTACTAGTTTTTTGTATTTTTCTTGATTTTTTGTAGCATTAGTTAAAATTACTAATATCTCTTTGGTTTTGCTATTTCTAACAGCAGGCAAAACCGCAGGCTCTATGCCTACAATATCAAAGTTATACAACCTCCTCATATGCTTTACACAGCATGATGTAACAGTATTGCAAGCAAATACCAACATTTTAATATTATAATGCTTAAAGAGGCCATTCATGTTCTTATATGCAAGCTTTTGTATTTCTTCATTTGTTTTGTTACCATAAGGGCAATTTTTATCATCAGCAAAATATAAATAATTTTCATTAGGTAAAATCTTTAAAATTTCATTTAAAGTTGTTAAACCACCTATTCCACTATCATAAACACAAATATAACTTTTATTCATAATAACAATTTATGATAAAACAATAAAAATTGACAAAAAAACATTGGTCAACACAGTGGTTAAATCAAACAATAAAAAAGAATAAGGTTTAGCCTTATTCTTCTTTTTCTTCATCTTTAGGTTTTTCTGTATCTCTTTTTATTTTTTGGTCAATAGCATCATTTAATTCTGTATCTTTTTCTCCAGCACCTAAATTTTCTGAAATCTTGATTACTAAAGTATTTATATCTTTACCAACAGAATTTCTTGCTTTTTTCTGTAATGCCCAATAAATAATTAAATAGACAAATACGAAAGCAACAAGTAATACCGATGTAATAAAGACCGCCATTTTTTCATTTGTCCAGAATTCATATTTACCCTCAAGGCCATTTGGTTTTTCCATCTCTGCAATAAACTTATTGTCTTTTAGAACCAAATCAATGCCTTTATATACGTTACTTAGATTAGAATAAAAATTAAAATAATTATTTAAAATGTAATAATAGTCATCTTTTTGTGTAAAAGTTACATTTTGCTTCTCTTCATACTCTTTTATTCCATAAGTAAAAGAACTTTCATAATTTCCGCTAAAAAATGATAAAACATTAACATTTCGTTCCATAAAGCTTATATGGTCTGACTGCAATCCAACATGAGTATAATCTAAACCATTTGGACCTTCTGTGCTAAAATCTAATACATTTTTTTGATTTAATTTTTTGAAACCACTAAGTTTACTTAATAGATATTCTTCTTGTGTTGTTTTGAACTCATTAACATATGCATAGTTATATTGTCCTAAACCAATTCTATCGAGATTAATCATTAATAATGTGTTTATTACATCATCTTCACTTTGCCCTCTTGAATAATAGCTTGAACCAGCGTAATCATTGTAACTAGCCCCAAAGAAGACAATTTCAATATCATAACCGTAATCTAAAACTTCTTTATCTAAAGCTTTAGTTAAAGCAAGCAAAGTTGCTACTGATGCGGCATTATCATTAACACCATCATTAACCATGCCTTTACCTGTTGAATACTCCTTACCCTCTAAGTAAACATAAGCAGTATCGTAATGTGCAGCAAGAATAACTTTTCTATCTGTCTTAATCAAACTTTCACGTTTATAAACAATATTTTGCGATGTATAAGTTTTTCCATCATACATGCTTATAAACTCAAAATTTTCCACACCATCTTCAGTAGATTGATTATTAACAGGCTTATAATTAGTTAATTTATCAAGCACGTCTTTAATATACATCGCAGACTTATATTCTGCTTTACTTCCTGCAATTCTTGAGTTTCTTGTTTTTAGGTTGTTTTGAACCTTATATTCAATAAAACCCTCAAGTTCTTTTTGTATTTCTATTTGGATATTTCTTGTAATATCTGCTTCTGATTGAGCTAAAGCAACATTCCCCTTGTTTTCCACAATTATAAATGCGGATAATAAGCCAAAAATGGCAACTAGCAGACATGCAAAAACAATTTTAATCTTTCTCATCATAACACACCTACCATTAGCTTTATTACCACATATACTTCGTATAATATTACAGGAATTACCAAAGTTTTAAAAACAAATTGGGCAACAAGAGGCTCTACATAACTTTTAGCTAAACTAAAATATAAACAAATAATAAAACCAAAATTTAAAACCAATTCAAATATACAAAGATATGTTGAAATATATGGAAAGAAAAATCTTAAATTAAAGAAAATGCCTAAAACAACATTTCTAATAATATACCAAATTCTAAAGCTGTCTTTCATAACATTTTTAGGTATCATGAAAGAATAAATTGAAAAGCCTAAAAACAGCCTGTAAACAAAGAATAGCAGTTCAAAAACTAGATAATCAAACACACCTGCAAGCAATACACTAAAGAACAAATAAGCGCCTAGAGACTCAAATGTATCATAATCAAAGTTTACAACATTTAAACTTGATAAAGTTGTATATAAATTGAGCCAAACAAAAGAAATTAAGGTTAAAATTGGCAAGCAAACACGACTAAAAAAGCTTCTCTCATTTTTTAGCATCAATCTTCTGTTAATTTTTACCGTTTTTACGTTTTGGTCCATCTTACCCTCTTATCTTTAGTATATTTAAAACAATTGTTTTTATAGCCACTTCTTCTTTAATTTTTCCCATTTTTATATTTCTGTCCGCATTATAAAGCATATCTACAATTGTTTTTAGCTTTTTAGGTGTAAACTTTAATACTTGATTTTTAACCATCTTCACAGCATATGGTTTTACACCTAACAAAGATGCTATCTCATCATCAGTTTTATCTTTAT
>JAZSJW010000045.1:0-35830 GCA_045534555.1 Clostridia bacterium | reverse complement strand
AAACTTGCAAAAATTCCAATATCTGCCATTTCTGGCTCTTTGGGGTGACTATTGCAATCGCAATCAACAGATAGTTTATTTGCAACATTAATATATGCCAAATTCTCTGGTTTTAGATAAGAAATTACAGACTCACAAGCCTCTGCCATACTTTCTAAAAAAGCATTTTGATTTGCTGTATAATTCCACATTTCATTAGTATCCGCAGTATTACCCCATGAATGTATCCACGCTTTACCATTTCTTGATGCTAATCCTATACTCATATTTTTTAATGCACCACCAAAACCACCCATTTGGTGACCTTTAAAATGAGAAAGCATTAGCATACTGTTATAATTTTCGATGTTTTTACCAACTAAATTATATTGAAGGTGTTCGCCATTTTTAACTGGTAATTCTATTTCTCCATCTTCATCTAAAATATCACAAGGTGCTATATCATAAAAACCATGGTCTTTAATGGTTTGCCAATGGTCTTTTGGGTCATATCTTTTGCCTTTATAAGCAGTACAGCACTCAACAATCGTTCCTCTTAATTTTGTGATTAGGGGTTTTATTAAATTAGGGCTTAAAAAGTTGTGCCCACCCGGTTCTCCTGTAGAAATTTTGACAGCAACTTTACCTTGCAAATCTCTATTTAACACCTCAAAAATTCGCAACAAACCATCCGAGCTAATATCTTTAGTAAAATATACTTTTGATTTAATCATAATAACCCTCCTCTTTTCACGTTTTATTATATCATAATCATTTGTTGATACAAAACTTTTTATAACTTGATAAAATTATTTTTGATTTATTAACTTAATAAATAGACATTAAAAAGAATTTATGTTATTTTCTACGAAAGGAGTTTTTTATGAAAAAAGTTTTTATTTTTGATTTTGACGGAACTCTATATTCTGGGGAAAATATATTTTCTCAAATTCCTGAATTTATAGATAAATTCAAAAGAAGTTTTTTACCAAACATTTCTGATAATGAATATGACTTAATTATCAAAGAAAATCCTTCTTGGCTTGAAATTTATTCTGGTCAAGAACTTGCTAATCACATTTATTCTTTTATCGAAAAGTATCCTAACTTTGATATTTCTATAAATGCTTTTAGAAAATGGGAGTTAAATGTAATTGAGCCCATCAACATTGACAAAAATGAAACCATTGACACAATTTTTTTAAAAAAATTATGTAAAGAAAACCCCGTGTATATTGTAAGCAATTCAGATATAATACATGTTAAACATTACATGAAAAAATTAAAAGTAAATCCAAAATGGTTTAAAAATATAATTTGCAACCAATTTATTAAAGAAGATGTCACAAAACAACATTATTATAAAGATATTTTGGGTTATGAACAATGCGAAGCTAATCAAGCTTTTGTCTTTGGTGACAGCTATAATAGTGATATACTCCCTGCACAAAAACTTGGAATAAATGCATTTTTAGTGAAAAATGTATTTGAAATCACTAAAATTATAGAGGAAATTCTAAATAATTTTTAAAAACTATATTTAATCAAAACTCATATTGCTAAAACAAGTTTATTAGCCTGACGTTGTCAGTGGTCAAATCTCAGGCAACAAAAAAGGAAGAGATGAACTCTTCCCTTTTTTATGGTGTGCCTGAGGGGATTCGAACCCCTGACAACACGGTTCGTAGCCGTGGACTCTATCCAGCTGAGATACAGGCACATATACTAAAAAACGTTGTTATTATATATCATCATTTTTCATTTGTCAAGAAAAACATTAGGTAATAATTTTAACATTTTTAATGTTTCGTTTTTATTCTTTTCCTTATTTATGATATAATTATTTTATTGAGAGGTTATAATATGAAAGTAATTAAAAAACAAACTAATACCTTAGACTGTGTAATCTGCGGAATTAATAATGAATTTGGTCTTAAAGCCCCATTTTATGAAACAGACACAAATGAAGTTGTTACAATTTTTGAATTTAAGGAACATCATCAAAGCTACCCTGGCAGAACACATGGCGGTCTTGTTTCAACAATGCTAGACGAACTTATTGGAAGAGCAATATGGATCCACGACCCTAACCAATGGGGTGTTACTATGACACTAACGATAAAATACAGAAAACCAACCCCATACAACACCAAACTTAAAGGCATTGGACGAATTGATAGCCAAACATCTAGAACATTTACTGGCTCTGGCGAAATTTATGATATAGATGGAAATGTTTTGGCCGAAGCCACAGCTGTATATATGAAGCTTCCTCTTGAAAAAATTGCTGAGAGTTGCACTAATAAGCATGATGTTAATATTCTAATTCCTGATGGTGTAACTGAAGTTTAATAAAACAAAAAAACTGCAAATATTGCAGTTTTTATTTTTCTTTTGTAAATTTTCCAATTTTATATATACTTTTCTACAAATTCAAAAACACTTTTGAAATATAATTCTGGTTCTAGCGATGCACTATATCCATGAGTAGCACCTTCTACCACCAGTTTTTGTTTTTCAATGTTGTTATTTGCATTATAAACAACATCTAACATCCAAAATGGCACAAATGTATCTTTATTACCATGAATAAACATTGTTGGTGTTGTGGATTTTTTCAAGGCTGCGACACTATCTGACTGTTTCAACGGAACACCTAATTTTACTCTAGTTACTAAATCTACGGCACTTAGCAGTGTGTTTTTGAATGGTAAATTTAAAAACTCACTTGCAACATGTTTAAATATTTCATAAACATTAGTATAACCACAATCTTCTACTGCGCACTTTACATTAGATGGAAGTTTTTCACCCGTAGTCATCATTACAGTTGCTCCACCCATAGAAACTCCATGTAAAACAATTTTTGCATCCGGGTCAAGCTCTATAATATAATCTATCCAATCAAGAATATCGTACTTATCGGTATATCCCATACCAACGTACTTACCTTCACTATTTCCATGCCCCTCAAGGTCTGGCATCAAAACATTAAACCCTTTCTCATAAAATGCTTTTGCATAGTGTCCATTATCCTTAGCACTTCCTCTATAACCATGTACCGTTATAACCCATTTGTGTTCATTATTATCTGCTAAAATTTGATAGGCAACTAAATTATATCCGTCATCTCTTGACTTTATCGATGGAGTGGTTTTTGGTATATTCATTAGCCACTCTTTTTCTGTGTCTGGAAGAGGCATTTGTTCAAGCAAATCATTTGCATCTTTCGGAATATTTGAACTTTGAGCATAATTTGCATCTAAAGCAAACTTAAAAAAGAAACTACCCGCAACAAAATAAATTGATAAAAACAACACCATAAACACTGCTGCTATACTTCCAACCGTTATTATCGCTGTTCTAAACTTTTGCTCTTTAGTTTTTGGAGACTTTTCTTCCTTTTCTCCCTTATTTTTTTTCATTATTTATTGTACTCCATAATTTTTACATATCTTATAGCTTCTAACCCAGCATTTGCTCCATCACCAACCGCTTTAGAAACTTGCAATAATCCACCAATCATATCTCCTGCTGCGAAAACACCTGCAACATTTGTCATATAATTTTTATCAACCATAATAAAGTTATTTTTATCAAGTAAGCCTAATTGTTTTGAAAGTTCAAATGAAGAAAGATTTCCTTGCGCTACAAAAACCCCATCAACACTTATTTTTGTTCCATCTTTAAAAATTATACCATTTACAAATTCTTCACCAATAAACTCTTTGATTTCCTTATTTATTACTTCAATTTTGTTAGATTTAACAACTAGTGACTTCTCTTTTTGGGTAATCAAATAAATTTTGTTTGCAAGCCGCTCTAACTCTTCACATTCTGAAAGAGCAAAATCACCATTTCCAATCACCGCAACAGTTTTCCCTTTGTAAAAATATCCATCACAAATAGCGCAATAACTAACATTTCCATTTTTAAATCTTTCTAGCCCATCGATTGTTTTCTTTTTAGGACTACCCATACATAAAATTACAGCCTTTGACTGATATTCTTCACTTGTTGTTTTAATTTTAAAGGTGTTATTTTCATAGTTTTTATTAATTTTTAGAACTTGAGCACTTACAAACTCTCCGCCAAGCTGTTTAAGTTGTTCTATTCCTTTATTATATAACTCTTCACCAGATAATGTGTCTATACCATAATAATTTTGTATCATTTTTGCTTGTTTTAAGGCAGAATTATTTCCATCAATAATCAAAGCTTTTACTCCAGCCCTCAAACAATATATCCCCGCACTTATACCTGCAGGTCCGCCACCAACTATTACGATTTCTAAACTGTTATTATTCATATAAATTCCTCTTTTCATTTTCTTATTATATAATATTTTTCTTTTAATTCAAAGCATATATAACTTTATTTTTACATTGTTTTGTAAGTCGAATTTATAGTTTTTTTGTAACAATTAGGTTATAAAAGTTTGCTCTTTGACAAATAATATACTATAATGGTAGTAAATAAAACCAAATAAAAATAAGGAATAGTTAACTTTGGAAAAATACATAATTTTCTCTATCTCAATAATATTAAGCTTAATTTGCTTTTTTATATTTAGAAGAAAAAACAAATCATGCTTTTATAAGTTTCTGAAAATTTGTTCTGTTATTTATATCGCTATTGCTTTTTTCAGATTTATGCTTTCAGACTCATTCATATGGGTTATAAATAAGGGTATTTATGACGGGGTATATTATGAAACTACAGATATTTTACAAAGTATTTTAAGATGGGGCCAAAATTTATCATATGTAGTATTTGCTATGGCAATCTTCTTTGATAGCAGACTATTTAAAAATATATCAATTTTTATTTGTTTACCATTCACAATATTAAATGTTGTTTTCTTTAATGACTTTATGGCTTATTTTATGGGTGAAGTTTTTTCAACCCCAGGCAGAGGAATTCAAACATCTTATTTATTTAGATCTATTTACTTTTCAACTGAATTAGTTATTGGTTTAGTAATACCTATTTTATTTCTTATTATTGATAAACATTTCTTTAATTTTAAAAGCAAAGAGGAATGGAAAAACTTTTTAATTTCTCTTCCTTTCATTTTCATTTCTTTAATGCCTGTATTTATCCCTCAATCATTTTTTGGGTACACAAGAATAACCACAGCTGCTTTAACTATAGGTAATTTTGTTTGGATATTTATTACATTAATAGAGATAACTATTCTCTTTATAATATTTAGATTTAAGGATTATCGCCAAAGATATATGCTTTGTATGTTTTTAGCATTATCTTTATTTATGCACTATAATTCTCTTTACTTGATGGGCTTTTCTATAGCAAGACTTCCTATTCAGCTTTGCAATCTCGGAGCCTATTTCTTTGTTTTTGCATTAGTATTTAAAAATAAAGCATTTTTCAATTTTTCGTTTCTAGCAAACGTTGTTGGAACAATTATTGCGATGGTTGCCCCTGACACTTCAGGAGGTTTCGCTGGTTTTTGGAATATACACTTTTTAGTTGAACATATGCAAGTTTTAGCAGTTCCTATGCTTTGCATGTTATTAAGAATTTTCCCAAGACTTGAAATAAAAGCTTTGAAACATCTTGCAATTGGATTTTCTATTTATTTTATATTCTGTTGGATAAGCGGAACTATTTTAAATGGATTTGCAGAACAAGGCGGATATGGAAAAGTCAACTTCTTCTATATTTTCGACCTCGACAAAGCTTTTGGTTATTTCCCTTTCCTAGCCTTTACAGAAAACGTACATTTACAAATTGGCAGATTTGAAATGTGGCCAATTTTCCAAATTATTATTTATGCAGGATTTCTCTGCCTATGTATAGGCTTCTACTTCTTTATGATGAAATTCTATGACTTTTTAGATGACCATTTTGAATTAAGAAAAGCTAAAATTGATATATACGAAAAAATGACAGGTAAAAAATCTAAAGCCAAACGAAATTATGAGGATTAGGAGAATAATATGTTAACTATTAAAAATTTGAAGAAAAAATATGCAGGCAGTGACGTCTATTCTGTAAATGACCTGTCACTAGAATTAAAAAAAGGCGAAATATTTGGCTTTTTAGGCCCTAATGGCGCAGGAAAATCAACCACCATTAAATGTATTGTTGGAGTTCTTCCTTTTAATGAAGGCTCTATTGAGGTTTGTGGTGTTGATTTAAAAAAGGAACCAATAAAAACCAAATATAATATTGGCTATGTGCCAGACAATCATGCAGTTTTCGAAAGGCTCACCGGTAGAGAATACGTTAACCATATCGCTAATATATACAATATTCCTGCAAATGTTGCAGAAGAAAGATGTGAAAAATATTTAAAAATATTCAAGCTTGAACATGCATTTGATAAACAAATTAAAAGTTATAGCCACGGAATGAAACAAAAAATTACTGTTATTGCTGCGCTTGTACACAATCCAAAACTTTGGATTTTAGACGAACCTTTAACAGGTTTAGATCCTCAAAGCTGTTATCAATTAAAACAAGCCATGAGAAAACATGCTGACGAAGGAAATACAGTATTCTTTAGTTCTCACATTCTAGATGTCGTTGAAAACCTTTGTGACAGGGTTTGTATCATTAAAAAAGGTGAACTTCAAGGTGTTTATGACTTAAAGAAGCTCAAAAAAGAAAAGAAATCTCTTGAAGAATTATTTATGTCTGTAATATATAATGAAGGAGAGATTGAAACATAATGAGTCAAATTTTAAAATTGTTTAAAATCCAATTTGACGAAAAGTTTGACATTTTAAAAACCGGTAACAAGAAAAAAATGATTGGCGCAATTATTAAATATTTATTAATAATTATCGCTTTAACAATTGCTTTCTACACCGTATTTTTAAAGTTTGTTTTGCTTGGCTTTAAAACTAGAGAGGAATTAGTTTCTATAGTTTTATTAATAACACAAGTAATATCCTTGCTTTTCGCAATTGGGCACACTATAAAAACCTTATTTCAAAATAAAGATAACGAGTTATTAATGTCCATGCCCGTTTCTCCAAATCAGGTGTTCGTATCTAAAATTTTATTTTCATATGTACAAGAAGTTATTATTAACTCATTCTTTGTTTTACCTTTACTATTATCAATTGGTATTTTAGGCGGAAGTGATATTGGCTTTGGAGTATATTTCTTTTTATCAATGCCATTCATAATAGCAATTTTACCTTTATTACCACTCTCTATTGCACTACTTTTATCCATTCCTGTTTCTTACGTACTCAAATTCTTTAAAAAACACTTTATTATTGCAACTGGGCTACTTTTAGCTTTCGTTGTTGTAATGATTTTATTGTACGTTAACTTGCTTGCAGGTATTACTGAAGGTTTTAATATCGCATCTAAACAAATAGAAACTGTCAAAAATATTAATAAAGCAATAGAAACATTTGGGCAACACAATTATTTATATCTATGGTTTGCACAAGGAATAATGCACATATCAAAAATTTACTGGATTTTGCTTTTTATTATTCTAAGCGGGTCAATTTTTACATTAGCATTCTTCGTTGTAAAACCATTCTTCTTTAAGCTTGCTATGGGCAACTTAGAAAATTCAGTTTCTGTTTATAGAGAGGGTTCTTTTAAAACAAACAATAAATTTAGTTCATTACTGAAAATTGAATTTTTAAACGTCTTTAGATCACCAGGAACTATATTCGATTACTTCTTATTTGTTATTTTAATGCCTTTTGTCGTTGTTGTATATGATAATTTACTTCTTGGTATGGTTGTAAACCAAACCGGTATTCAAATGATTAATGGCTCTCATGTTTTAATAGTGGCTGTATTTGCAACACTATCTAACATATATTCGGCAAGTGCAATATCTAGAGAAGGTGCGAACTTTTATATCATAAAAAGTTCACCTATCAGTTATTATACAACCAGTTTTGCAAAATTAACTTTTAATGCAATTTTTTCGGTTAGCGCAATAATTATTACAGGTATTGCAACTTGTTTCTATTTAGATATTGGGGTAGCAATTTTAACAACATTTATTTGCATCTTCTTATCTCTTGCACACATGTTCTATAGTTTTGATATTGATTTAAAGAAACCAACTTTAGACTGGTATGATAGCGGAGATATCGCCAAATTAAATAAAAACACAACCAAGTCTATAATCTCTGGAATATTAATAGCTTTACTTTCAGGTTTATTTATAATCCTTCTTGCATCAACAAATCTTGGTCTTTGGTCTTTCGTCTTATTGCTTATACTAAGTATTGCTTTCTGCTTATATAAATTTTACATACTCATACTTCGTATATTCTATCAATATGAGAGGTTGGAACCATAATGAAAAAATTTATAATTGTATTATTATTAATCTTACCCATATTTTTAATGGTTTCCATTTCAATTGCAGGAAGAATATTCTCTTATTTAACATATATCAATGTTGAAAAGGTTTCTATTGTTGATACCTTAGAACAAGATGTTGAAAAAATAAAAATAAATAAAGACGAAACTTATACCCTATTAGTTAAGGTTTATCCCGAACTTGCTAATAACAAACGTTTAAAATTTATTTCTTTAGATACAAACGTTGCTACTGTTGATGAAAATGGTGTTATAACTGGAATTAATTATGGTTTTACAACAGTTATTGTTCAATCTGTTGATAGCGATGTAACAGATAAAATAACAGTAAATGTTTCAAATGAAAATGTAGAAAGCATAGACATTAGCCTTAGCTCTCTAGAAATTTATTTATATCAATCAAGCATATTGTCTGCATTTATATATCCTAAATCAGCTGCTGAAAATAAAATTATTGAGTGGTCATCATCAAATCCTTCTTATGTTAGTGTTGATGCCAATGGTAAATTAACCGCTCACAAGATAACAGAAACAGGTCAACCAATAATAATAACTGCTACTGTTGATGGCATATCTGATTATTGTGAGGTTACAGTACTCACCCACCTCTTTGCATTCAAACCTCAAATAACAGATAACACTAATACCTATATTTCAAACGAAACAACCATAAATTTAATGGATTTAATAGTTTATGACAACACAAAAATTAATGCCGATGATATTACATTTAAGCTTTTGGGTGGTAAAAAATATGCAACTCTAAGCGAGAATGAATTATCATTCAACACAAACGAACAAGGTTTCGAAGGTCAATATATAAAATTGTTAGTATATATTGATAATGAAAATTCCCAAAACGAAGGGATTGAATTCTATGTTAGATATTTAAGTAATGCTTAATGTCTATATAAAAAAATAAAAAAAGGAGAAAAAGGAAAAATGAGAAAATTTAGAAAAAGTATTTGCTTATCTTTGTTAATTGCTTGTTTAATGTTTGTTACTGGAATTTTTACTGCTTGTAATTCTGATAAAATAAAACTTACCGCAGAAAATGATGCAACAACATTAAAGCCTGGTCAAAGTATTCAACTTTTAGTTGACAATAAAGAACCAGAAAACTACACTTTCAATATTACTGAAGGTGAAAATCTTGCAACAGTATCTAACGATGGTGTTTTAACTATGAAAGCCACAGCAACACCTGGAGAAACAGTAAAAATTGTTGCAAAAAAATCAAGTGTTACTTCAAACACTCTAACAATTACTGTTGGCTCAATTAACTTAACAGCATTATCAGCTACTGCAAGTGCATCAGAAGTTTTAAGAAATAACTCATATACTTTAACTTACACTGCTACGCCTCAAAATACTACTGAAACTATTTCATGGCATTTTATAGAAGGTAGCAACCTTGCAGAAATCGTTGGTAACAGGCTAATTATCAACTCTAATGCTACTTATGGTGGAACCATTAAAGTTAAGGCTCAAGGAGAAACTATTTCTAGTAATGTCTTAGAGTTTACAGTTGTTCAATATTCTAGCGAAGGACTATTCCTATCTGGTGATGACTCTGTTGAACTTCTAGATGCTGCTCAAGCTAACCACACATATACAATCGAAGTATTGAATGCTGGCGGACAAAAAGTTGATAACAAAGGCAGCGAACTTAACTTTGACTTTATTAACAGTTCAGATGAAGAGCTTGTTGAAGTTACACAATCTGGCTATAACTTTGTTTTAAAAGCTATTGGACACGGAACAGCAACTTTAAGAATTACTCTTGGCGAATTATATCATGATGTTGAAATTAATTGTGTTAAAGCTCCAGATGCTATTTATCTTCCTGAAGTTTTACAAACAAAAAACAATATCGAGTTTAAGACAGCAAAAGATGCTGTAATCGAAAACTTCAATTTTATTATAGACGGAGAAAATGTTTGTGAAGACCTTCTTTACACATTTGAAACTTTAGATGGCTCTAATTGGGTTGATAATGCAAATGCCGGAACTTATGCTAATGGCGCATTAACATTGAAAACTGAAGGTAAAGTAAAAGTAACTGCAACTTCTAATTCTGGAAGTGTGTTTGAGAAATCTGCAAGTTTTATATTTGATGTTAATGATGGTATAAACGTTTCTACTTTCGAAGAATTCCACGATCAAGTTAAAGCTTCAACAGGTAGAGCTATTAATATAGTTAATATGTCACTAACTGACAATAAATTAGTTCCATCATTTATTACCGCTAACCAACAAACAGCAGAAAATATTAACTCTAAATTATCAATGGATGTTACAAGCGGAAAACTCTTACTTAACGGTAATGGTTATGAAATTGATTTATCTAATCTTAGATGTTTAAATAAAAACGAAGCTCAAGAAAACATTGGATCATTTATTGAAATTAAAGGAGCTGCTGCCACTGGCAATACTGAAGCTGACCATATTGTTAAAATTTACGACCTTACTATAACAGGTAATGTTTTAATTGACGATACAGCATCAACAACCGATGATGGTGTCGATGGCAAATTTTTCAGAGCTATTGACATTGGTAGTAATGGAGAAGAAGTTAGTTATTTAGTAGACATTAATAACATTAAAATTTCTAAATTTGGTGTTGGTATACGTGTTGCTCATGCTGTATCACCAAACGCTGAAAATATTAGCAAAATTTCTAATATTACAGTTCAAAACATATGGTCAAACGGACTTGAAACTGCAGCAAGCCAAATTGTTTTAGATACTCTTAATATTGGTCTTTGTGGTGGCTTAGGTATGGAAGTTACACCTGATAACTTTGGTGATGCAGGCTTAACATTTGACCAAAATCAAGATGTTAAATTTATTGGTAATTGGATTGTTGAAAATTCAAACAATGGCCAAACTCCTTACTTTGACAGCTTGAATTTTAACGGTCTTACTGTACCAATCCTTATAAAGTCTAGCCTTGTAAGTGCATCTGATGATAAAATTTCAAATATCAGAAAATACACAGGCGATCCAGAAGCTCAAGAAAAATTAGATGAAGATTATGTAATTAATATGATTGCTTTAAAATTTAACGAGTTTGATAAAGGACTAATTAACGGTTCTACAATTTCTCAAGGAGTGTTCTCAAATTCTATCATCAACTTTAATGATATAACAGGTATTGATACAACTCATAAATACATTGAACTTGATCTTGTTTATCAAAGCATACCTGTTGGTAAAATTATCGTTTATAACTGGAATTATCAAGGTTAATATAATAAAAAGCATTTGCGATTTGCAGATGCTTTTTTCCTTTAAAATTTGTTTATTTAATTTTATATTATCCAATATTTATGCTATAATTAGTGTATAAATTCTTTAGGAGATACAAAAATGAAAATAGCTTTAATTAACGAAAATTCACAATGCTCTAAAAATGAAATGATTTATAACTCTCTCAATAAAATAGCCTCTAGTTTAGGTCATGAAGTTTTAAACTTTGGAACTTACAGTCAAGAAGACGAAACTCAACTAACTTATGTTCAAGCTGGTCTTTTAACAGCCATTCTTCTTAACACCAAAACAGTTGATTTTGTTGTTACTGGTTGCGGAACTGGCGAGGGCGCAATGCTTGCCTCTAACTCGTTCCCTAACGTTTTATGTGGCCATATTGTTGACCCATCTGATGCTTATATGTTTATGCAAATTAATGATGGAAATGCCGTTTCTTTCCCTTTTGCTAAGGGCTTTGGTTGGGGCGCTGAATTAAATTTAGAATATTGTTTTAAAGAGATGTTTTCCCACCCAGCAGGCAATGGCTACCCAAAAGAAAGAGTTGTTCCAGAACAACGCAACAAAAAGATTTTAGACGAAGTTAAAAAGATAACTCATAACGATATGCTTTCAATTGTTAAAAACATTGACCAAGAGTTTTTAAAATACACAATTAGTGGCAAAAACTTTAAAGAGCTATTCCTTCCTAACTGTGACAACAGCGAACTTTCCAGCTATATTAAAAATTTATTAAAATAAGACATAATAAAAGAAGGTAATTGAACCTTCTTTTATTTTTTTATTATTAACTTTTCATAACCATTTCTTTTGAATAATTCATTAATCCATAATGTTAATTTTTGCTCATATTTATTAAAATTTTTCTTATGCCATTGGCTGCACACATAATATATACCCAAAAATTTATCTCCAACATAATAACGATTATATCCCCATTGCTTTATTTTATCCTTTTCTTTTTCTAACCACGGAAGTTCTAATCCAAAAGTTTTTAAACAATAGTTTTTGTCTTGCAAATTAACAATATCTTCTTGATTTAAAAAGCCTAAGTTATACAGATTATTTAATAAGCGTTTTATATAATCTTGTACCCTTTCTTCCTTTCTTTTGTAAAAATCGACTAAATCTCTTTTTGTATATACTAATATGTTATCAGCCTTTCTTTTCTTTTTTAAAAGATCACTCGTAATTTGATTTGCGTGATACTTATCGTGACATTGCTGACATAAAAAATAAAAGTGAGAAATAACAGGTTTATGCTCATCCTGAAATTCGTCTTTAAAATGCTCTATATTTACATTGTAAATATAATCATCTTTTTTATATTTTTGCAATAATTGACCAATTATTTTTGGCCTTTCTAGTCCACTCATATGCGCTGCGTGTAATTCTTTCTTTTCTCCGCAAAATTCACATACTCCACCTAATCTTTTTTTTATGCCTTTTGTAAAACTTTTTACATCATTCCTACAAAATGGTCCTATGTATTTATTAAATTCTTCTTCTGTTCCAATAAATGTCGCCATATTTATTCCTTTTTTTTCATAATAACATATAAAAAATAAAAAAGCGATAAAAATCGCTTTTTTATTGTAATTATTCTTCGTCAGTTGCTTTTTTTATTGATAAACCAATTCTTTTTTTAGGAATATCAAGTGATATAACCTTAACTTTAACAATTTGACCAACTGTTAATTCTTCGCTTGGGTGTTTAATATATCTATCGCATATTTCACTAATATGAACTAAACCATCTTGGTGAACACCGATATCAACAAATGCACCAAAGTCAATAACGTTTCTAACTGTTCCCTTAAGCGTCATTCCCTCTTTTAAATCTTCAATTCCAAGAACATCAGTTCTTAGTTCTAAATGTTCTGCTTCCTCACGAATATCACGACCCGGTTTAACAAGCTCTGAAACTATATCCATCATTGTTGGAACACCAAGTTCAATTTCCTTAGCAAGTTTTTCTTCGCCATAGTCAGCAACTAATTCTGGAAGACGAGCAACGTTACCATTTTTAACGTCATCTTCAGTCATTCCAAACACTTTAAGAAGCTTTTTAGCACTATCATAACTTTCAGGGTGAACAGAAGTATTATCTAAAATTTCTTTACCATTTAAAATTCTCAAGAAACCTGCACATTGTTCAAATGCTTTTGCACCAAGTTTTGGAACTTTTGTAAATTCTTTTCTTGTTTTAAATGCGCCATTTTGCTCACGATATGCAACAATATTTTTAGCAATACCTTCGTTTAAACCAGCAACTCTTTTAAGAAGGCTTGGGCTTGCAGTATTAATATCTGCACCAACAGCATTAACACAATCTTCAACAACACCATCAAGAACTTCTGTTAAACGTTTTTGAGGCATATCATGTTGATACTGACCAACACCAATAGATTTAACATCAATTTTAATAAGTTCTGCAAGCGGGTCTTGAAGACGTCTTGCAATAGACACAGCACTTCTTAAGTTAACATTATAGTCTGGGAATTCTTCTGCACCAATTTTAGATGCTGAATAAACACTCGCACCAGCCTCTGAAACTACAGCATAATTTACTTTTCTATCTAAAAGCTTAATAAGGTCTGCAACAAAGATTTCGCTTTCTTTACTTGCTGTTCCGTTTCCTATTGATATAACATCTACTTTATGCTTAGAAATAAGCATACTCATTACTCTTTTAGCTTCATCTATCTTTTTAAATGGCTCTGTTGGGTAAATAACATTTGTATCTAGTACTGTTCCGTTTTCATCAATAACGGCAAGCTTACAACCCATTCTATAACCAGGGTCAAAACCTAAAATTCTTTTGCCTTTTAATGGCGCTTCCATCAAGAGTGGTTTTAAGTTAAGTTCAAAGTTATGAATTGCTTGTTCATTTGCTTTATCTGTTAATTCGCTTCTAACCTCTCTCTCTAAGCTTGGACTAATTAATCTTGAGAAACTATCTTGATGAGTTTCAATTAAAATATCTTTAAACAAAGTATCTTTAATTTTGAAATGATTTTCAATAATTTCTAAGCATTTCTCTTCATTAAACTCTAACGTTACTTTCAAAAAGCCCTCATTTTCTCCGCGGTTCATAGCAAGAACTCTGTGTGATGGGATTTTTGCAACCTCTTGCTTAAATCCATCATACATTTGATATGTATCGGCACTAGTTGCTTTTTCATTGCCTTCTTTATCTTGATATTTATCTGCATTATTAACAACTTTTGGCTCGTCTTTCTTCTTTTTAGTTTCTTTTTCTTTCTTCATAACAGAAACTATAAATGCAGATTTTTGCATAAATTCACGAAGTTCTTTTCTCGTATCACTATCATCACTAATTCTTTCAGCAATAATATCTTTAGCTCCTTGAATTGCTTCTTCAGTTGTTTTAACACCCTTCTCTTCATCAATAAATGGAGTTGCTAATTCCTCTAACGACTTACCCTCTTCTTTTTGAGCCATAATAATATCCGCAAGAGGCTCTAACCCTTTCGCAATAGCTTCAGTTGCTCTTGTTTTTCTCTTTGGCTTATATGGTCTATAAATGTCTTCAAGTTCAGTTAGAGTTTTTGCTTCGTCAAGTTTTTTAACAATCTCATCTGTTAACTTGCCTTGTTCGTCAATAGATTTAATAATTGTTTTCTTTCTATCTTCAAAATTTCTTAGGTATTGAAGCCTATCCGCAAAAGCACGAATAACTTGGTCATCAAGACTTCCATGCATTTCCTTTCTATAACGAGCGATGAAAGGAATTGTTGCATCTTCATCTAGTAAATTAATTAAATTTTTAGAATATTCTTCTTTAATGTTAAACTCTTTGGCAAGAGCTTCGTAAATTTCCATAAAACACTTCCTTTTTAATAATTGCTTTATCAAGCTTTTTTATTATATCAAAATTTGAAGCACATTTACAAACAATTATGCAAAATAAAAACAACACTTTACATGTTGTTTTATTTGCTTTTATTGCTTTCCTTTTTATTTACTCTTATAAGCTTAACTAAATGATAAGTATTTACAATTACCATTATGGAATTTAATATTGCTGTACTTATTGCGGGCAACAAAATCCCATAAACTATAAAAAAGATTGACCCAGCAATATTTATAGACCTCATTTTTATAGAGCCTCGTGTTGTTGTCGTATTAAATAACCTTGATATCAATATTAAAGCTGTAGATATAATCCCTATTAATTCTATAACTACTGGTTTTATTTTTCATCTCCTATATAACAAAAATAAAGATATCTCAATAGCTATAGACTGTCAAATATTTATATAACCCCCATTATAAAAATTTCTATACCAATAATAATCAATATTATTCCTCCAAAAATTGTCGCTTTATTAGATAAAACTGTTCCGAATTTTTTTCCAATAAAAAATCCAACAACACAAATTATAAAAGCAATTAAAAATATTATTACAGATGAAATAAACGCCATTAAAAAACTATAAGAAGCTATCGTAAATCCTACTGATAAAGCATCAATACTTGTTGCTATTGCTTGTATTATCCACCCACCAAAGCTTAAGATTTTCTTATTAATTTCAGTCTCTTTTTTTATACCATCATAAATCATCTGTCCGCCCAAAAACAATAATAAAACAAATGCAATCCATGGGACAAATTTTGCAATAATTCTAAACTTCTTTAATACTGAATGAATACAAAACCAACCAATTAGTGGCATTATCGCTTGAAAAAAGCTAAATAACATTGAAACAGAAATTAACTTTTTCTTACTAATTAACGGCTCATTCAAGCCATTTGCCAGCGAAACAGAAAAAGCGTCCATCGCAACACCAATGCCTAGTAAACTGCTATTAATAAAAAATTGTATATTCATAATTATTCCTTTTAAAATATATATGCACAACAATTAAAAATAATTAAAAAGCAACCAAAAGTTTACAAATGTAAACAATTATAGTTTGATAACTTTATAAAAACCTGCTAAAATTTAATTGTTTTAAGGAGGCAAACAAAAATGACATTTGGAGATAAATTATCATCTTTAAGAAAACAGGCAAATTTAACTCAAAGCGATATAGCCAATAAACTTAATGTTTCACGACAGGCTGTTAATAAATGGGAAAAAGGAAGCTGCCTTCCTGACATTGATAATATTCAAAAATTATCTTCTATTTTTAATGTGAGTATTGACGAATTATTAGATTACAAAATTGAAAATATATCTTTAGAGCTAAATACAAAAGAGGAACTAATTAATAGAGAAAATTCTAAACTAAAAAATGTTGACAATTTTGTATTAAACAAATTTAAAGCTGCAACAAGCATTGAAAGATTATCTAGAGAAAAGAAACTTACTTTCTGGCAAGAAGTTTTTGATTTCTTTATCGGTGCCGGAACTTTAGAAATGGCAGACCTAATTGGATCTGGGCTAGTTTATTCATATTTAGTTGAAGAAAACAAAAAAATAAAAATTGTTAATATTAACAAAGATAAATTATTTATAAAAACAATCAACGTGCCTTTTGAAAAATCTATAATTATAGATGGCTATAAATATACGAGACATAAAAATAACAAACTTAAATAAAAATTTTTTAATTGTCATTTTATTTGATTAATAATAATAAAATTGTTATAATTCATTTATGAAAAAGATACCACTAATTTTAGATATTGACACAGGAATAGACGATGCTGTCGCCTTAGTTTTTGCTCATGCATTAAAAAATTTAGACTTACAACTAATAACTACAGTGTATGGAAATGTTGATATAACCAAATCAAATCATAACACTTTAGTAATTTGTGAAGATATTAACTGTAACACTCAAGTTGTACAAGGTGAAGCCGCCCCAATAAAATTCACAGATTTTAATATTTCAGCACATGGAAAAAATGGTCTTGGCAATTATTCCCACCCTGTTTCAAAATCTATAAGCGAAGAAAATTACATTTCGGCAATTAGTAGAGTTGTTAATAGCAACTCGTTAACAAACATAGTCGCTTGTGGACCATTAACAAATCTTGCAAAATATATTCAAATACACCCTGAAGACAACGAGAAAATTCAAGTCATTTTAGTTACCGGACTATTAGAAAATGACAAAAATAATCCTTACCTTAATTTTAACATTACTAAAGACCTTGAAGCCTTAAAAATTGTTCTAAACAGTTATAAAAACATTGTCTTTGTTCCTTCAGATATGGGTCACTTATCATTTATATCTGCAGATGATTTTCATAAAACAGCAAAGTGTGGCAGAGTTGGAAAAATTCTTGCAAATATGTACCCATTTCATATGGACAGAACTGTTAAAAATGGAGCAGCACTTCACGATTTATGTGGCGTGCTATGGCTCTCTAATCCAGAACTTTTTGAAACAAAACCTGCATTAACTCAAATAAAAAGCAACACTAAGGGTAGTTACTTAGATTTTGATTATAATAATATAAACTTTAATACTTTAGTCACTACAGATATTAACATAGAAAAAATGCATAAGCTTTATTACAAAACATTAAAAAGCATAAAATAAAAAGAAGAGGAACACCTCTTCTTTTTTTGGAGCTACTGGCGGGAATAAGCACCTTCGTGCTTGGGCTTCGCCTTCGAACTTGCTGTTATTGGTTTTGTTTTATTAATTTTAACGTTTCTGCAGCCCTTTTCTAAGTTAGCACCAAATAAAAAAAACAAGCAACAAGTGCTTGTCTTTTTATTTTGGAGCTACTGGCGGGAATCGGACCCGCGACCGCCGCATTACCAATGCGGTGCTCTACCACTGAGCCACAGTAGCACATGAGGGCTTAAACCCTCGTCCTAAATTAGCATCCCATGGCGGACCTCCTTGTTTAGCGGTTTTATTTACTTGGTTTTTCCTTACCAAATATTCTGTATCGTTTACATTTACAATACATTATGTGGTTTTATGGAAATATATTAACATATATTATTAAAAATTTCAAGAAAATATTAACTTTTACAATAAAAAAGATGGTTCATTAAAAAACAACTTAATAAACCACCTTTTTCTATTCTAATTCGTTTGCATTTTCTAAATTTTGCCCCCACATAGAACTATAGTTATTTGCATCATATAACATGTCTCGACCATGAAGCCTCACAACATATAAATCCATAATAGTTTCTTTTGCTTTTCCTACTTCATGTAATTCATATGTGCCTGTAAATTTTACATTTTTTAATACCTTTACACCATTAACATCTGCAACCTCACCTGTCGCAATACATTCTTCTGTTCTTCCTGCTCCTGATATCTTGAAGATGTATTTATCCCCTTCAATTTGAATATCTACCTTTTGTTCTATTTTTGTTCCATCTACATCTGTAAGACTTGCTTCAAAATGAGAGTTCATATCCTTATTTGTTAAATCAATTGTTTTATTATTTTCATAAGTTTGTAGTTTTTCAACACGATTTTCATAATAATAAGCTTCATAATCGTTACAAACTTTTTCCGCTTTGCTTATAAACTCAGTTAATTCATCACCAGATAATTTTTCTGCATAAGCAGAGCATAAACAACCCAAGTCATTAGGGGTTATGATATTTCCACTAACAGAATAACCCTTCATTACGGTATTTTGATAATTAATATCTGTTTTTTTATGAGCTCCTTCAACGTAAACATCATCTAAGCCAAAAGCATGCAACAACTCATGAAGAAAAGTGTAAAGTTTTTCATCATAACTATTATCTTTTGATTCTTCCCTATCATACTCAATAACATAATTTGTATAAAAGTCATTTTCGCTAAAATTACCAAAATAATTAGTATCTCTATATATCTTCCCCTGAGCATCCATCAAGCCTGTATCAGCAGCCCCTTCTTGATATGTGATTGTCGTTCTTCCCAAAATCTTCTGTTTATTTAACTCATCACTATCAACAATTTCGTATTTGTAATTATCATTTATTTTTCCAACAATTCCGAAAACATAATCTAAACTCTGCCTAATAAGTTCATTTTCTTCCTCGTTCATTTCGTCCTTAATATGCACATAAATTGGTTTATCTCCATTATGCATCATACGAACAATACCCCCTGATTGATTGTGTTTCATATAAGACAAATCACAACCAAGAGACTTTCCAATAACTTCAACCTGAGCTTCATCTGAAACTCTATTTGCCTTATTATTTGCAACAAGACCAAAAGACCCAAGCAATGTTGCCAAGGTTAAAATAATAGCGCCTGCAGCCTTTACAAATCTTTTTCCCGATCTTGTTTTTATTGCCATAATAACTCCTTATATTAATAATAAAACATTTTTCAGTGTTTTTCAACTCTTTCTTGTTTTTTTAATATAATTAATGGTACTAGCATTTCTTCTGTTAACGATGTATGATGACCTTTAAATCTTGGGGCATTTTCATGAGATAAAAATAATTTGTGTGTATATGTTCCTATCGCAATATAATCACCAAGCAAATATTCTTTATCTCCCCTATCGCCAAAATAATTTTTCTTAAATAAATCTTTAGTTTTAAACAATTTAAAATCTTTACCATATTTTTGTTTAAATTTTGTTTCAAACTCTTTTTCTTTACCCTTTTTAACAATAAATGCAGGCGTTCTCGCATCAAGATATGGCACACATTCTAATAAATCGTTTAATTCTTCATCTTTATAAAATTCAACATATCCTTCAACATCTATTTGACCATGGTCTGATGTTATGATAATTAATGTATCTGTTAAATCATTATATAACTTTTCAATCTCTTTATTAATATTTGCAATTTTGTTTTTAGCCTCTAAACTAGAAACTCCATAATCATGCATGGTTGAATCAGGTTCTGGAAAATATGAATATATAAATTGTTTTCCTTCGCTACTGCAAACTTTTCTTATTTCATCACATAATTCAAATTCATTCTCAATTGCAATTTTGTTTTTTGTTCTAGACTGCATATAACTTGGTGCAATAAGTGTAACGTTATATTTTGATTTTGCATTATCAAAATAACAATTTGCATTGTTTTCTATTGGATAAATAAAATCAACTTTTTCACCAGTTTGAGAATCTGAATGTAAATATATATCAACATTTCTATTGATTTCTTCAAAATGCAAACTCCAACCAAACCAACCATGTTCTCTTGGGAGTAAATTGCATGCAAGTGATGTTGTTGCATTTGTTGTTGTTGATGGAAAGGTTGACAATAAAACTTTTTTAATATTTTTTCTCAAAAAATCATCTTTACTCAAATTAATTTTTAATGGATTAATTCCCATTCCATCAAAACAAATAAAAACGATATTTTTATAATCTTTACTTAATTCTTTCCTCAATTTTGAAAGTGTTACATTATTATTTGGTACCCCCAAGAACTCAGCAAGTGTTGCTGATATATTTAAGTTGCACCTTTTCCAATTTGGTTTAATATATTTTTTCATGATTACCCTCAATTATTCGCATTCTTTACTTTCTTCTAAGTGTTTATTTTGATAAAGGTTATAATAATACTGTATAGCATTTCTACCTGGCATAACACCCGCCTTAATAATTGTTTTAAACTTATCTGTAAATATTTCGTCCGATAAACATTCATCAATATTTATATTTAATAATCTATTAATAAAAGTTTTATCTTTAAGCTCTGAAATTGCCCTTAGCATTACCTCTCTTTCCAACTC
This sequence comes from Clostridia bacterium, assembly GCA_045534555.1. Classification (GTDB taxonomy): domain Bacteria; phylum Bacillota; class Clostridia; order Christensenellales; family UBA1242; genus UMGS2069. The sequence continues at coordinate 14,609 of JAZSJW010000045.1, read as the reverse complement.
TTTACTTTCAATATTTTTTATAAAAAGTCTTCTATCTCCTATTTTTTCAACATTAACAAAAAAGTCATTTTCAAAATCGTCATTAGTATACTTCTCTTCAGCATCTTTATTGAATTTTTCAATCCATTCTTCCAAAGCAAAACTTGGTATTAAATGTAGTTCGCTATATCTTTGATATTTACCATTGTTATCCAAATAAAATACACCATCAAAATCAAACATTGGAGATACTCTTGTGTTTCCATTATTATCTAAAAACACTTCTATATTTTCATGATGAAAATCATCATCTCCAACATATATATGGAATAGTAAATGTTTAATAAATGATTGCCATATACTTGAATTATTATATTCTTCTGATAATTCTTTAAATAAATCCATCATTTCTAGCATATCCATGTTTCCATCAAAAGAGGGAACTTTAACTTTTGTTTCACTCTTAGAAAAATCTTCCATTATTAAATCACCTTTTATTAATCCTTTTTTACATTCCGCATTAACAAAATATGGACGAATAACTTCTTCATTAATACTTTTTGCCATTTCAAAGTATGCATTTAGGAATAGATAATACTCAAATGGCAACATATTGCAGTTTGCCGTACATAATCTCTTATCATTTGTTAAGCTATAATACTTTTTACCATTTATATCATTAAAACCATATTTGAACTTGTTAAGCCTTATATTAAATCTTTCAAAAAATTCTTCTCTTTTCATATATCTCCCCTTCTATAATCTTCCACCCATTAAGTTTCCTGAATTATATTTTTTAAGCCCAAGCTTAAATGTTACAAAAGCGAGCACTACCCATATAATTGTAACACCAACACTCCCTAAAATCCACCAAATGTTAGGTGTGATAAAGAAATATTGTGCAGGTATGAATGTATAGAAAAACACAGGTACTAGCGTTAAAAACAGCCATTTAACAACCAAATTAAATATTGCTGGAGGATAATTACCAGCCTTATTCATAGTCCCTTCAACAGACTTAGCAATTGCATCACCTCTTTTTACATAAAAACAAAGGCTTACAAAAACAACATAAACTGAAACATAAATTAACCCAGATAAAATCATTGCCGGTATCATCATTAAAAACCAGTGCCATGGCGCCCCAATAATAATTAATACTATAAAAGGATAAACTATATCGCCTAAAGCAGCAACCTCAGTATTTGAACAACAAACATTCAATAATACATTTTTTGGTTGTGTCAAATAAACATCAAGTTTACCATCATAAATAATTTCTTTAATATTCCATGCTCCACCAAAAAATGCATGAGATATACCATAACCGCCAGCGGCTATTGCCCATAGCAACATCGTTTCATTAAATCCATATCCACCAATATTATCAACCAAACCAAAAATTATGTACCATTGAATAATAAAAAACAAGTCATTCAAAATCATCATTATAATTTGCATAAAAAACGATGCTTTATATTTCCATTCTTTTTTTAAATTTAGTTTATAATAATCAAAAATTAATTTTAAATTATTTTTAACCACCATGAACGTTCACCTTCTTTGTTCCAAATTTGTAAATAACAAGACCAATACCTAAAAACAATAATATATAAACAACTTGAGATATGCTAACTTTCAAAAACAAATCCCAAGAAAATTCAGCTAGCAATTTACAAGGGCCACTCATCATTGCATAAACTGGACTATATTCAATTACGGGTTGTAACCATACAGGAAAAAACTCTGGTGGAAAAAATAATCCAAGTAACATTTGAAATTTTTGTATTATCCAGGTAAATGGCGTTGCTTCTTCTATCCAGAAAGATAATAACCCAACAGTTCCATATATAATACATGTCAATAGAACTGCAAAAATCATACTCACAAGAATTGGCAAAACAAATAAAATATTAAAATTTTCAATTGGTCCAAGCAAGACTAAACCTATTATAATTGCTGTTGGTACTAAAAATATTAACTTCCAAGTGAATTCTCCCGCTTGCGAAGTTATTTGATATGCATAATAATTGTATGGCTTATTAAGCTGATATGCAATTTTTCCAGATTTAATATCATTACCAAAAGCTCTAGTAACACCTCTCGCATTAACTGCATACATTAATACTTCGGCCATAATCATATACCAAATCATCATTTTTACAGTATAGCCATTAATCAGTTTTCCCCCACCATTACCACCATAAATAAATTGCCATAATTGTTGAAAAATATATATAATTACGACAAAAGATACAACAGAAGTCAAAGAGTTTGCTATTGTCTTGCTCTCTTGTTTAAGGCTGGTCTTATAAATACTAAAATACTTATTCATCTTTTCCTCTGTATATCTCCTTTATTATTTCTTCTAACGGTTCACTAGATATTGTTATATCCTGCAAGTCATCTGCTTTAAACAAACCCAATAGTTCATCCATAGATGTTTTATTCATATCAACTTCTATTTTGTACATTGTGTCTTTTGATTTTAAAATTTTTATCCCATCCTTTTCTTGAATTTGTACATTATCTTTTAGATTTACTTCTACAATTTTTTTATTTAAGTGATGATATTTTAAATTTTTCATACTATCATCTAACACAATTTTTCCATCATTAATGATGATAACCCTTTTACAAACCTCTTCAATATCTCCAACATCGTGTGATGTGAAAAATATTGTTGTCCCAAGCTCTTTATTTATTTTCTTTATAAGCTTTCTCAATGTTTCTTTAGCGATTGGGTCTAAACCAATTGTTGGCTCATCAAAAAACAGCATCTTTGGATTATGTAGCAAACTTGCAACCATTTCACACTTCATTCTTTGTCCTAGACTTAAACTTTTAACAGGCTGATTGATATATTCATTTATTTCAAATAAATCAGCAAGTTCTTTAATTCTGTTAGTTAATTCTTCTTTTTTCATGTCATATATAGAACCAAAAAACTTAAAGTTTTCCATAGGGCTTAAATGCACCCATAGTTGTTCCTTTTGTCCAAACACTGAACCTATTTGATATGATAACTTAACTCTATCTTTACTAGGATTTAACCCCAAAACCTTAACGTCTCCAGAAGTAGGATATAAAATGCCAGTTAGCATTTTTATTGTTGTAGACTTTCCTGCCCCGTTAGGTCCAATAAATGCTAAAGCTTCCCCCGCCTCAACACTAAAAGAAACCCCATCAACTGCATTTTTTATAAACTTTTCTCTTTTAAAAAGAGATTTCTTGCCGTTATCTTTAGTTGCCCTTCTTTTACTAATAAATTCTTTTCTTAAATTATTAACTTCTATAACTTTCATAGTTTTTTCCCCTTTATCTTTTTAATGAAATCCAATACCTTTGTATTGTTTCACCTTTATCTATAATTTCATTTTCTAATATGCCACCATTATGTTTAATACTTTTTGCTGATGGTATGTTTAATTTGTTGCATGTCATAAGAACGTTTTTAATATTAAGTTTTTTGCATTCCTCTAAAGCCAAAGCAATTTGCTCTACTGAATACCCTTTGCCTCTTTCTGTTGGTCTAACACTATCACCAATATGTCCACCATGATTTAATAAAATGGCATTCAAATAATGCCTAATTTGTATAATTCCAATAAGTTTATCGTCTTCTTTTCTATATACTAAATACAGAGACGCAGGAACCCTTCCTTCCCCGCAAGTTTCTTGTTTTGTATCCAAATTTATTTTGTTAAGCCACTCTTCGTAACTTTCAGCCTTTTCTAAGCCTCCACTACCCGCAAATGCGGAATTATAAAATAAAAATTCATTTTTGAATTCTAAAACCTTTTCCTTATCCTCCATTGTAGGAAATTTTAAATATAATCTATTGTTTACCATAATATTTCTCCTTTTAATATTTATTAAAAACAAAAAGCACCAACGCTTTTTATATTTCTTGCGTTAGTGCTTATAATAACTCTAATTATTTCTTTATTTTTTCTCTCTTATTTTAATTTTTAAAATAAAATATAATTAAAATTCACCTACGCAAAAATGATGGCTATCAAAAAACACGATAGTCATTTCATCACATTTAGAATATTGCGCGTGAATTCTATAATTCATATTTATCTCCTTTATTTTTATTCAATATAACATACTGTTTTTTAAAAAGCAAGACTTTTTTACTGAAATTTAATATTAATCTTTAACACGAAAATCTTATCATTTTGTTTTATTTATTAATATAATAAATAAAGGAGTAAAACAAAATGAATATAATAATTGTTGGAGGCAACGGAAAACTAGGAAAAAGCATTTTTAATAAACTAATTAATGAAAAATATAAGGCAATTTGCGTTGATATTACTTCAAAAATTAAAACTCTACAAGATTTAGATAAACAAACACAAATAGATGCAATTATTGATGTATCAACCTCAAAAAATAGTATAAATACTACTAAATATGCACTAGATAATAACATACCCTTAATTATAGGTTGCACTAATCATACTCAAGAGGAACTAGAAATTATTAATAAAGCAGCTATAAAAATACCTGTTTTTCTCGCTTATAATTTTAGTATCGCACTACAATATTTTTACGAATGTATTAATATTTTATCTAAAATTAATTCCTCAATATACATATCCGAAACCCATCATAACAACAAAAAAGACAAGCCAAGCGGAACTGCAAAAGAAATAAAAAAAATCATAAACAACAATCACAAAGAAATCTCAGATATTTTTTCTTTGAGAGGAGGAAATATTCTTGGCTCTCACTTGGTTAATTTTATTTGTGATAACGAACAAATAAAAATTTCTCATGAGGTTTTTAATAGAGAAGTATTTGCTAATGGAGCCTTAAATGCATTAAATTTTATAGTCAAACAACAAAATGGGCTATATTCTATGAAAGATTTAATAAAAAATGCATTTTAATTAAAAAAATATGCATAAAAAATGCCAAAACCTAAAATTTTGGCATTTTTATATATTAATAATTTTCCTTTCTTACTTCAAAATAGCTTTGAGGGTGAGCACAAACAGGACAAACTTCTGGAGCTTTCATTCCAACAACAATATGTCCACAATTTCTGCATTCCCAAACTGTTACACTTGATTTTTCAAATACAGCTTTTGTTTCAACATTTTTAAGAAGTGCTCTATATCTTTCTTCGTGAGTTTTTTCAATAGCAGCAACCCCTCTAAACTTTTTAGCAAGTTCTACAAAGCCCTCTTCTTCAGCCTCTTTTGCAAAAGTGTCATACATATCTGTCCACTCATAATTTTCACCTTCCGCAGCATGCGCTAAATTTTGAGCAGTATTACCAAGCTCACCGAGTTCTTTAAACCACATCTTTGCATGTTCTTTTTCATTTTCTGCAGTTTTTAAGAAAAGTTCACTAATTTGTTCATAACCTTCTTTCTTTGCTACTGAAGCAAAATATGTATATTTATTTCTTGCTTGAGATTCACCCGCAAAAGCTGCTTGTAAATTCTTTTCTGTTTTTGTTCCTTGATATTTATTCATAAAATTTGTCTCCTTTTTATCTAAGTTACAGTATAATTTTAACAATAATATTTATTTCTGTCAATTACGTAACAAACATTATCCTTAAATTTTATTCTGTTCTAAGAGCAACAACTGGATCCTTTTTTGCAGCACTTCTTGATGGAAACATGCCAGATATAGACGTTAAGAGAACACTTATAGCAATCATTATTATTGCTGTATACCATGGGAATATTGCTATAGCTTTTATTCCCGCCAAAGAACTAATTAATATGTTTGCTATCCAGCTCAATAAATAGGTTATACTAATACCGATCAGGCCTGATGCTAAACCTATAATAAATGTCTCAGCAATAAATAAACGTGCAACATCTTTCTTTCTACCACCAAGAGAGCGAATGACACCTATCTCTTTTGTTCTTTCAACAACTGATATATAAGTGATTATCGCAATCATGACACTTGAAACCAAAAGAGATAATGATGTAAATCCAACAAGTGCATATGTAACGATATCAATAAACCCGTTTACCATAGTTATTATTAATGATATATAATCATTATAAATTACGTCACTTCTTTGTTCTTTCGTTAAGGTTTTTCCATTAACAACAATGTCCTCATCACTATTCCACTTATCTAGATATTTATTTATAGCTCCTTTGTGTTCAAAATCCGAAGGATAAATACTAATTGAATATGGAAGTTCACTACCACCAACGTTTTGAAGAGACAATGTTCTCGCTTCCGCCATTAATGAATATTTATCTCCTAATGTAGCAATCATTGACCCCATCATGTCGGCAGAGCCCACAACACCTTTTGCTGTTTGTAAATTCCAATCAACATCATAATATTCGTATTGATAATTAATTCCGCCAGGAACTTCGGGCATACTCATTAAATCTTTGCCTAAAGTTTTCAATAAATTAACAATATTAGAGTTTTTATTTATATCAATAATGTAATTACATAATGCTTCTGTGTAGAAAAATCCAGCATCTAAACAACCATATGAAATTTCTTCTTTTGGTTCTAAAATTCCAACAATTTCAAGCTCTAACCCACCAGAAAAACTATCACTCTTGTAGTTATAATCCATCACATTAGTTGAACCAAGTGTTGGATTTATAAATACTGTATTATTTGGATAATAAGTAAACTTTTTTCCAACCAACTCTTCATATGCAAGCTTATCCATATCTAATGAACTTTTGTATTTTTCGTCTTCAGTCGCTTTCCATATTTGGTTCATAAACTCTTCCTGCGAATAGTATCCAAGTTGAGCTAGTAACAAATCAGTAAGTTCACGATTTTCACTTACAACAATCATTACTTCATGTTTCTCTTTCGCAACATCACCATAGAGCTTATTATATTGGCTTAAAATATACTCTTCATCATTAGGGGCTTGTTTAAAAACTTGTTCTAAACTAGTTATATAGCCAGCATAATTTTTATATTCAGTATCTTTCAAAACTGATGTATAAATGTTTTTTATTGCACTTAATGATATATTTTCTGCATTTTTACTATTTTTAACCTTAAAATCAGTGTAAATGTTATTGGTCACATCTAAGCCATAATCTAAGAAAATATTTGCTACATCTTCTTTTGGTAAGGATAACACATAATCAACATAATCTTGAGTTATTTCGTTTTCTATCATGAACGAATCTGCTTTATTTGATTGCGAAATTAAATATTCAATCATAGAATCAACATTTACAAATCCATATTCTTTAATGGCTTTTTTCTTGTTTTCCATTGAACTTGCGTCCATTAAAGCATTTAGGTCTGTTGCTGTTTGCGAAATTTTTATTGGATTTCCCGACAACATATCATTTTGCATACTACTTATAAATGTTTGAACCCCATTTGAAATTGACAATACTAAAGATACCCCAATTATACCAATCGCACCAGCGATACTTGTCATTATTGTTCTTGCTTTTTTAGAAAATAAATTTTGTAAAGACAACTTAAAAGCGGTAAAAAAGCTCATTTTTGCTTTTTCTTTTTTGACTTTTTTCTTCTTTTTTGACTTTTTTGTAGTTTCTTCCTTTGATAATTTTTGTTTTTCTAATTCCTCTTGTATTCTTATTATTTCTTTTACTTCTTCTATCTCATCATCTTTATTAAAAGGATTTGTATCATCTAAAACTTCACCATCAAGAAGCTTAATAATTCTAGTTGAATATTCTTCTGCTAACTCTGGATTATGTGTAACCATAATAACCAATCTATCTTGTGCAATTTCTTTGATAAGCTCCATAATTTGAACAGATGTTACAGTATCAAGTGCTCCTGTTGGTTCATCTGCAAGTAAAATTTCAGGGTCGTTAACTAAAGCTCTGGCAATTGCAACTCTTTGACACTGCCCACCTGATAATTGATTTGGCTTTTTATTATATTGTCCCTTTAATCCAACCTTATCAAGTGCTTGTTTTGCTTTTTTAACTCTTTCTTTTCTATCCATTCCTGAAATTGTTAACGCTAGCTCAACATTAGATAAAATTGTTTGATGAGGAATTAAATTATAACTTTGAAAAATAAACCCAACTCTATGATTTCGGTATATATCCCAATCTCTATCTTTAAATTCTTTAGTACTTCTACCATTAATAAATAAATCACCGGACGTATATTTATCAAGTCCACCTATAATGTTTAAGAGCGTTGTTTTTCCACAACCAGACGGCCCTAGTATTGACACAAATTCATTTTTTCTGAATGATAAATCAATCCCTTTTAATGCCCGAACTGTTGTATCAGCTACTTTATAATTTTTTTTAATTTTTGAAAGTCTTAACATTTTTAACTCCTTTTAGGATACTATTATATTATATTTCAATAACAATAACAAGTGATTTTATATTGGTTTATCAACTTATAAAATCTATAAATTACATTGTGTTTTATTTTACAAACTTTAATTAATAATGTATATTATTAAAAAATCTAAGGAGAAAAGTTATGAAAGAAACAGAAATTACACTTCAAGTTTTTTGCTCACTAGAAGAAACAAAAAACATATTATTTCAACAAGGATATAAAGTGATTAGAGATGTTATCATGGATGATCATTACTTTACATCTTTAACTTCAATAAATAATACCTCATATTCTCAAATAATAAAAAGCTCTATATTACTAAGAGCCTTTATCGGAAATGAAAATAAAAATATACTAATTTATAAAAATAAAGAATTTGATGATAAAGGTAATGTAATATGTGAAGAAAAAGTTAATTGTCCCGTTTCTGATATCTATTCTGCAGAAAAAATATTAAAATTAGCAAATTTTAATAATTTTGTTAATATTAATACCCACATTATTGTCTTTAAAAAAGACATCGAATTTGCTCTTCAAGATGTTAAAAATCTTGGCTTATTCCTTGAAATTGAAGAATTTGACTATATGCAAAATATGTCACCAGAACAAAAAGCACATGAACTAGTAAAAGTTGCAAATAGCTTAAATTTAAAGTTAGGAACCGACTATAACTGCAAAAAAGTGCAAATGATGCTTGATAAACAAAATAAAAATAATTAAAACTTTATTCAAAACTAAGTTTGCTTTAGAACGAGAAAATAAAAAAATTCTAAGCAGGAGTTTATTAAAAAAAACATATTCAGGGCTAAAAATGATTATGTGGCGAGGCACAAAAAAATCCAAACAGGTGCTCTTAAATTTTTATTCAGGGTTAAGTTTGTTCCTAGAACGAGGAAATAAAAAAATTCTAAGCAGGAGTTTATTAAACATAAATGACTGCTTAGAATTTTTTTAATTGACAAAGTTATAGGGTTAAAATTAACCCTGAATGCTGCCGACTGTTCGTGGGAACAACTCAACATCACGAATATTAGACACACCTGTTAGATACATAATTAGCCTTTCAAAGCCTAAACCATAACCTGAATGCTCGTTTGTACCATATCTACGCGTATCTAAATACCAAGAGTAATCTTCTTCTTTAAGGCCCAATTCTTTCATTCTTTGGGTAAGCTTATCAAGTCTTTCTTCTCTTTGGCTACCGCCAATAAGCTCTCCAACACCCGGAACCAACAAGTCGCAAGCTGCAACTGTTTTACCATCATCATTTTGGCGCATATAAAAAGCCTTAATATCTTTTGGATAATTCTTTAAGAATACTGGTTTTTGATAAACTTTTTCTGTTAAATATCTTTCATGCTCAGATTGCAAATCAATACCCCATTTAACAGGGAATTCAAATTTTTCTTTAGATTTTAGAAGAATATCAATAGCTTCAGTATAATCTAAACGAACAAACGAATTACTAACAATGTTGTTTAATCTCTCTAAAAGACCTGTATCAACAAATTTGTTTAAAAATTCAAGTTCTGCAGAACATTCTTTCATAACATAAGAAATAACATATTTAATCATTTCTTCCTCGTTATCCATAAGTTCATCTAAGTTACAGAAACAAATTTCAGGCTCCATCATCCAGAACTCTGCAGCATGACGTGCAGTATTTGAATTTTCAGCTCTAAAAGTTGGTCCAAATGTATATGTTTTACCAAAAGCATGAGTAATTGTTTCTTCGTGAAGTTGTCCAGAAACTGTTAATGCAACTTTCTTTGAGAAGAAGTCTTGCGAATAGTCAACCTTACCATCTTTTAATGGAAGATTATCTAAATCAAGAGTTGTAACCTGGAACATTTCACCAGCACCCTCACAGTCAGAAGCTGTAATAATTGGTGTGTGAATATAAACAAAGTTTCTTTCGTTAAAGAATTTATGAATTGCAAAAGCAGCAACTGAACGAATTCTAAACACAGCATTAAACAAGTTTCCTCTTGGTCTAATTGTTGGAATTGTTCTTAAAAATTCAATAGTATGGCGTTTCTTTTGAAGTGGATAATCTACATCACTTGCACCAAGAACCGTAACGCCAGTGGCATTAATTTCAAATGGTTGTTGTGCTTCTGGTGTTAAAATAACCTTTCCTTTTACCATAAATGATGAACCAACTGTTTGTTTAACAATTTCATCATAATTTTCAACTTTTTCTCTTTCAACGACAACTTGCAAACACTTAAAAGCACCGTCATTTAATGAAACAAATGCAATATTTTTTGAATCGCGAATAGTTCTAGCCCAACCACAAACAGTGATTTCTTTGCCATCATATTCTTGATATGCTTTATATAAATCTCTAATTTCTATTCTTTTCATTACATTTCTCCTTTATGGGTCTAACCTATCTGGACCACGGAATAAGAATTGTGTTTCTTTAAGTGATGGCAGATTAAGAAGTAACATTGTTAATCTATCAACACCAATAGCAAAGCCACCATGAGGAGGCATTCCATATCTAAAGAATTGAAGATAAGTTTCAACGTCTTTCGCTAAACCTTTTTCTTCAGCATTCTTTTTGATTTCTTCATATCTATGTTCTCTTTGTGCACCAGAAGTTATTTCTATACCTTTCCAAATTAAGTCATAGCCTTGTAAAATACCATTTTCTCTCATATGGTAGAAGGCTCTTTTCTCTGGTGGATAATCAGTTACTAATAAGAATTCGTGGTTAAATTTGTCTTTAGCCAATCTTTCACAAAGTCTTTCCGCTTCTGTTGTTAAGTCTGTTTTTTCCTCTTCAGGAACTTCATAACCATATCTTTCTTTTAATTCGTCATATATATCACGAAGTTTCATTTGTGGGAACGGAAGAGTTGGAACATTAATTTCAACACCAAAAACCTCTTTAACTTTATCACCAAATTTTGCTTTTGTTTTTTCTAAACCATAAGCAATCATTTCTGCTTCAAGAGCCATAACATCTTGGAATGAATTAATATAACTAAATTCAACGTCAAAGCTTGTAAATTCTGTTGCATGCTTTTTTGTATGCGATTTTTCAGCTCTAAAGCAAGGTGCAATTTCAAAAATTCTTTCAAATCCTGCAGCCATTGCCATTTGTTTATAGAATTGTGGACTTTGTGCTAAGTATGCTTTTCTATCAAAATATTTAACTTCAAAAACTTCTGCACCACTTTCTGATGCTGTGCCAATAAATTTTGGTGTGTGGATTTCAGTAAAATTATTATTTGTTAAATATTCACGCATAGCGTTTACTAAATAACTTTGAAATTGGAAAATTAATTGATTTCTTTCTGTTCTAAGGTCAATCCAACGATAGTCTAAACGTTGGTCAATTGAACTTTCTGGCCCAATTGGAAACGCTTCTGCACGGCTTGTGATTTCAACTGTTTCTGGAATAATCTCAATTCCACCAAGCTTAACAAACTCATTAGCAACTGCTTCACCAGTAATTTTAACTGTGCTTTCTAATGTCGCGTGTGAAAAAATCTCTGCAATTTCTGGTTTTTCTTCTTTAACAACTGTTACTTGAACCTTTCCCGATAAGTCACGAATAACAATAAATTGCATACTTTTTTTATCTCTTAAATTTTCAATCCAACCTTGAATTTCTACTTTTCCTGGTTTAATTTCGCTTATCTTTGCCATAAATACATCTCCTTTAAATTTGTCTTGGTTCTATTTCTTCTTCAATATTTAATACATCAAAAAGATTATTTAAAAATTCAACATCTGTTTTGTATTCATCTTCAGCTTTTTTTATCGATGCTCGTTTTTTATCATAAATCATAATTTCTAAAGATCTAACTAAATCTTGGTCATAAGTCCAACCATCAATTTCTCTACATTCATTACACTCACGAACAATATTAATCCAATCTTTGTCAATTTCATGACCTTTAATTGAAGTTGTAAATTCCTCTAACATAATACTAAAATCTTCCTCATCAAAAGGCGATTCTGCAATAGTAAACACTGCAATAAATCTTTTGTTTTTTGCAAAAATTTCAATATCACAAGCATCAGTAAATTTGCTTTTTATATATTCCTCTACCTTATTAACACTTACAGGATCTAACCAACTTTGTTTTTTATTTTGATCCATAAAATAACCTCCTTTAATAAAAAAATAAAAAGCCCTAATGCAAAAATTGCATTAGGACGAATAAACATTATCCGCGGTGCCACCTAACTTGCTAGTTACAGCCACTTTCTATTAAACTCTAGCTCCAAAGTGTCTTTCATATTAGGATTGTTTAGCACCTTCTCACCATCGTGCCTCGCTTTCAAACACTAGCCTAAAATTACTCTCTTTTTCAACGCTAAAAATATTATATTATAAGTTAACATTTTTGTCAATTATCATTTTAAAATATTTAATACATATATAAAGCAAAAGCGAAGGTTTTACCTTCGCTTTCACATAAATACAGGAGATACATTTTACCAAGTATCCCAAGTTAATAACAACAAAACATTTTCAACCACAACACCTTAAGTCGCGACCTTAAGGCTATTCATCGGCAGGACTGGTTTCCCTGCAAGCACAACATTGACTGGTATAAAGCAAATGTTTCCCAAAAACAACGCTTTGTGGATTTATGCCATGCTACCGAACGCCAAACTCTTATATTCCTGTCACCAGGTGTCAACCACATTAGAGTAACCTCTACAACTTTACTTCCGAGACAGATAGTATTGTTGATACTCCGAGTCGCATTCGTGTTTTTATTAAGCTGTTATTAAGTTCCACCACATTCTTGTTTGGCTAATCAACCTCGACAGGAACTTCCCCTCCAAGAACATGTGCATTATTTGCGTCAACAAATATTCTGCAACTGCGAGCATATATTAACATTAAATTTTATTGTTGTCAAGAGTTAAATTTTATTGTTTCACAAAAAAAGCACACTGCAAAAGCAATGTGCCATTAAATTTAATTCAGTAATAATCTAAAATTACTTAATGATTTTAGAAACAACACCTGAACCAACAGTTCTACCACCTTCACGAATAGCGAAACGAAGTCCTTCTTCGATAGCGATAGGAGCGATTAACTTAACTGTCATCTTAGTGTTATCACCAGGCATAACCATTTCTACGCCTGCTGGTAATTCGATAGAACCAGTAACGTCTGTTGTTCTAATATAGAATTGTGGACGATAGTTATTAAAGAATGGTGTATGACGACCACCTTCATCTTTTGTTAATACGTAAACTTCAGCTTCGAATTCAGTGTGAGGTTGAATTGAGCCTGGTTTGCAAAGAACTTGACCTCTTTCAACGTCTGTTCTTTGGATACCACGAAGAAGAACACCTACGTTGTAACCTGCGATAGCTTCATCAACTGTCTTTTTGAACATTTCGATACCTGTAACAACTGTTGAAGTTGGTTTTTCAGCAAGACCACAAATTTCAACTGTATCGTTAAGGTGTAACATACCTCTTTCAACTCTACCTGTAACAACAGTACCACGACCAGTGATTGTGAATACGTCTTCGATAGGCATTAAGAATGGTTTGTCTGTCTCACGTGGAGGAAGAGGAATGAATTCATCTACAGCAGCCATTAATTCTTCAATAGCTTTAGTTGCTGGAGAATCCCAGTTACCAGCTTGAGCAGCTTCAATTGCTTGAAGAGCAGAACCACGGATAATTGGAGTATCATCTCCTGGGAAACCATATTGAGAAAGAAGTTCTCTGATTTCCATTTCAACAAGGTCTGCTAATTCGTCATCGCCACCAAGTTGATCCATTTTGTTCATGAATACAACGATTCTTGGAACACCAACTTGACGAGCAAGAAGGATGTGTTCACGAGTTTGAGGCATAGGACCATCTGTAGCAGCAACTACAAGGATAGCACCGTCCATTTGAGCTGCACCTGTGATCATGTTTTTAACATAGTCAGCGTGTCCTGGGCAGTCTACGTGAGCGTAGTGTCTGTTTTCTGTCTCGTATTCAACGTGAGCGGTATTAATTGTAATACCTCTTGCTTTTTCTTCTGGAGCTGAGTCAATTTGGTCATAGTTCTTAACTTCTGTTCCGAACTTATGAGCTTGAGTGATTGTGATAGCCGCAGTAAGAGTTGTTTTACCGTGGTCAACGTGGCCGATTGTACCAATGTTAACGTGAGGTTTTTTTGCTTCATATTTAGCTTTTGCCATTTTATTTTCTCCTTTTTATATATTTTTATTTTTTTTGGCTTCTAGTTTTTAGAACGTTCGCCGATAATTGATTCAGCAACGTTACGAGGTACTTCTGCGTAATGCGAAGGTTCCATATTAAAGTCACCACGTCCTTGAGTT
>JAZSJW010000024.1:0-54489 GCA_045534555.1 Clostridia bacterium | reverse complement strand
CATCAAATACACCATCAATATGTCCAGGTTTCAATTTCTCTGACAAGACAACAAATCTTTCGAACATATTTAATTTAAATAAATCTTTAAATTCTTCCTTTTCTAAAAGTTCTCTATGATTGTTTGCATGTACTGTAGCAATAACTTTTACTCCTGAGTTTATCGCTCTTTTACAAGCTAAAACATCATCTATCCCCATCAGTTCATCTGTTACAATGATATCTGGTTTTAATGACCTTATAGCATTTGTGAAGGCATACATTTTTGTTGAACCTGATACAATATCTGTATACTGACCAACATTTAGTGACGTTTCCCCATTATCACATGCAGCAATTTCGAAACGTTCATCAACTATTAAAGTGTTATATATCTTATCATCTATTAACGAAATTTGTCTTGAAATATCTCTTATTAGAGTGGTTTTTCCCGCTCCTGGAGGAGCAATAATTAAAGTGTTCTTTACCCCAAAATCTTTACTATACAGCATTTTGAAAATTTGTGAAGAACAATTAATCACTTCGTGAGGAATTCTTATATCAAGAGAATTTATGTTTTTTATTGTACTTGGCATGAAATTATCACTATTTACACTTTCTCCAGCAATACCAATTCTTATCCCACCTCTAGTTGTAATAAAGCCTTGCTTTATTTGATTGTTATATGCATATAGCGAGTTTTCCGTTGCTTTTTTTAACACAAATTCTAAAGCAGTGCGATCCACGAATATTCGTTCATTATTGCTGTTAGTCAATAATAAGTTTTTACCACAATAATTTATTACTATAGGACAATTTCTTCTTAATCTAATTTCATAAATGTCTTTATAATTGTATTTTATCAAGTGTTTTAAAATTTGTTCTGGCAAAAGATTATTAAACATACTTTATTTCCCTACATTAAATAAGTACTCAAACATGAATTGCCATATGTTTTTTTGCATAAAAAAAATATGTCAAAAATTGACATATTTTATATAAATACAAGTTTCTATGCTCTTGACATATATGTTCCAGTTCTTGTATCAATTCTAATTCTATCACCATTATTAACAAATAGTGGAACTTGAATTACAAAACCTGTTTCAAGAGTTGCAGGCTTATAGCTTGCTTTAGAAGTATCACCTTGAATTCCTGGCTCACATTCAACAATGTTTAATTCAACAAATGTTGGTGGCTCAACACTGAAAGCTTCACCTTTATAGAATTGAATTGAACAATTCATATTTTCTACGATAAAGCTTAAAGCATCTTCTACTTGTTCATGATTTAATGGAACTTGTTCATATGTTTCATTATCCATAAAATAGTAAAGACCACTATCATTGTATAAATAAACCATTTCTTTTCTTTCGATATGTGCTTTTTCAAACTTTTCAACTGGGTTAAATGTTTTTTCAACAACTTGACCAGTTACAATGTTCTTTAGCTTTGTTCTAACAAATGCCGCACCTTTACCTGGTTTAACATGTAAAAAATCTACAACGATATAAATTTTTCCTTCCATTTCAAAGGTTACACCCTTTCTTAAATCTCCAGCAGTAATCATAATATCCTCCAATAAATAACTTACTTTTATATTATAACATATGACTTATACCAAATCAATTGTTTCCTAAAAAAATATTTTGCATTTTAACTGCATCTGCGGTTTGAGTTCCTCTAGACTCGCATATTATTGTTGCATTTATATCCATTTCTTTTAAAACTTTAGCAAGTGGCTCAAAATCCGGACCGAAACCTTGATTATCAACAAAAGTTAAATGTTTTAATTCTCCTTTATCTCCGAACATAATCTTAGAGAAATGTATGTGAACATTTTTATATCTATCTCCAATATGTTCTTTTAATGTCAAAAACACTTTTCTAAAATCATCTTCTGTCTTTAACGAACCAAGATTAAACGAATTAATATGTCCAAAATCAAGAGTTGGCATAATACGCCTATCTATCGCACACATTTTTGCAACTTCTTCTACTGTTCCAACTTGACCATGCTTTCCCATTGTTTCTGGACAAATATACATATCATCAAAACCATTTTCATCAAGTAAATCAACTAATTCTTTTAACCTTTTTAAAACTAAGTTAAAGGCAACTTCTCTTGAACTTTTTGTTAAACTTCCTGGATGAAACACTAGCTTTTTAGCACCCATAAGTTTCATTTTTCTAAGACTATCAATAATATAGCCTTTCGACTTATCTGCCATTTCGTCATCTGGATTAGCTAAGTTTATGTAATAAGGTCCGTGAACACTCAATTCAATATTATATTCGTCAAAAGCTTCTTTAATTTTTATAGCCTTTTCATCAGTAATTCGAACACCCTTATTAAATGCATACTCATATGCATTTAAACCATGTTGATTTAACCATTTTGGCATTTCCTCGCTATGTGAATATTCCAATAAAAAATCATCACAAAAACCAGATGGACCAAATTTAATCATAGCACACCCTCATATAAATAAATATTATTAATTATTTTTCCGTTTGAAATTTTTGCAAAAGAAAATTCTCTGCCATCATAGCAAAGCAAAAATTCACCATCTAAATTCTCAAGACAAACATCTTTTCCAGAAGCCAAATCCTTAGCCTGTTTAAAAGTTAAATCATATTTTGGCTTATCCAAAACTTCATTGACTTTTAATAAACCTACATTAATATCTTTCTCTATATCTTCTAAAGTAACGGCATTATCAATTTTAAAAGCGCCACTTTTTAATCTAATTATAGCAACTGTCGTGCCAACAACACCAAGCCTATCCGCTATATCTCTTAACAATGAACGCACATACGTTCCACTCGAACAATGTATTGTTATAGCAAAGACATCTTCTTGTATCCAATTTTCAACGTCAATTGAATATATGTTTATTTTTTTTGCTTCTAAAGAAATATCTTTATTTTTTAATGCAGCTTCATATCCTCTCATTCCATTAAAACTTCTCGCAGAATAAAGAGGAGGAACTTGCATGCTTTCCCCTAAAAAAGACATAGAAACACTTTTCACTTCTTCAAGTGAAATTTTACGATTTTTAACAGCTACAATCTTACCTTCACTATCGAGAGTATCTGTCAAAACACCAACCTTCATCAGTGCATAATATACTTTGTCTTTATTTAAAAAATAATCAAAAAATCTAGTTGCTTTACCTATTGCTATAGGCAAAACTCCTGATGCTAATGGATCCAATGTTCCTAAGTGCCCAACTTTTTCTTTAGTTAACCACTTAATTTTATTAACAACATATCCAGAAGAAACACCTGTCGGTTTTATTACGTTATAAAATCCTAACACAATCTATTTACTTCCCTTTGAGCAGCTTCTAAAATGCTCCTTCTAACATTTTCTAAGCTATCCCTAATTTTACACCCAGAAGCTTTCAAGTGGCCTCCCCCACCGAATTCTTCAGCAATATTTTTAGCACTGTAATCGCCTTTTGTTCTAATTGAAATGTGATATGCCCCTTCATCCACATCACTTTCTGAAATTAAAACAACAACCTTTACTGAACCAATTTGCATTCCAATATCTGCAAGACCTTTTGTTTCACCAAATCTAACTTTTAGCCTAACAAAATCTTCTTTTTTAATTGAAATGAGTGCAATCTTATCCTCACCATGAAGTTCTAATCTATCATATGCTAAACATTTTAAATTAAACGCTTCTTTAGATAAGTTGTTAAATAATGGCATTGAAATCTCATCAATAGCGGAACCATATATATTAAGCAGGTCTGCAAGCATCAAATACGTTGAACTTTTTGTATTTGAAAATTGCAGTGCACCTGTGTCCGTATATGTTCCACTAATTAATAGTTTACATATTTCTTTATCAATGTCAACTTTTAAAGCCTTAATTATTAAATAAATTAATTCACAAGTTGATGATACATTAATATCAACCAGTTTATTTTTAGTAGGTATTTCATTGTCCTCATGATGATCTACACAAACTAAAGTTTTTATATTTTTTCTATATTTATACTTTAATCTACCAAGTCGAGCCTCTGTTGGCGCATCTAACACAAAGCAGACATCATACGCATCTTGTTTTTCATTGTTAATTTTATCTATATCTTCAAACATTACTGTATTACTAGGAAATATTGAATCAACAAATATGTGTACTGTTTTTCCCATCTTTGATAATGCTCTTTTTAATACTAATGAAGAACCTAATGCATCAATATCTGCATTGATATGAGTATAAACAGAAAAACTTCTATTACTCTTTATTATACTACAAATTTTTTCAATGGCTTGATTATCCAAAATGACTACTCCTTGTTTTCACTAGAAACTTTATCAATAAGGTTCATAATCTTTTGACCTTTTTCATATGAATCATCAACATTGAAAATAAAGTCAGGCGTAGTTCTCAACCTCACCATACGCATTACTTCTCTTCTTATAAAGTTTTTCGCTCTGTTAAGTTCTGCAACTACTAAGTGTTTCGTTTCATTAGGAGCTAAAACACTAACTGCGATTTTTGCAATACTCAAATCGGGAGCTGTATCAACATCTATTATAGATATAATTAAACCATCTAAATCAGGATTGTTTAGTCTATTTGCAACAACCTCTGCAATAGCTTTCTGCAATTCCCCATTAATCCTACTCATTCTAATATTAGCCATATTTTACTCCTTAAATTCTTTCTAGAGCATAAGTTTCAATAATATCCCCTACTTGAATATCTGAGAAACCTTGAAGAGTTGTACCAAATTCAAAACCTGTATTAACTTCTTTAACTTCATTTTTCTCTCTTTGAAGAGTTGCTATTGAGCCTTCATAAATTTGTTTTCCGTTTCTAGATACTCTTGCTTTGCTATTTTTAGTAATTTTTCCATCAAGAACATAAGAACCTGCAATAATTCCAACCTTGCTTGCTTTGAATAAAGCTCTAACTTCAGCATGCCCAGTAATAACTTCTCTATATTTTGGAGCCATTAATTTATCAATTTCTTCTGTTACAAAATCAATTGCTTCATAAATAATTCTAAAGAATTTAATGTCTACTTTTGCTTTTTCAGCCATATTTTTAGCTTTTGCATCTGGTTTTACATTAAATCCAATTACAACTGCATGAGATGCCTCTGCAAGCATAATATCATTTTCATTAATTGCACCAACACCACCATGTATACATCTAACTTTTACTTCGTCATTTTTAATTACAGAAAGAGATTGTTTTAATGCCTCAATTGAACCTTGAACATCGCCTTTAATGATAACATTATAGTCTTTATAGTTACTGTCGGCTATTTTATTGAGAAGATTATCTAACGATAAGTCTTCAGCTTTAATCATGCTTGTCTTTTGTTTGTTTGTTCTTTCAGTTAAAATTTGTTTTGAGAATTTTTCATCAACGACATATAATTGGTCACCCGCATTTGGAACCGAACTTAGACCTAAAATTGCAACAGGTGTTGATGGTCCAGCTTTCTTGACATGAGCTCCCTTTTCATTAATCATAGCTCTAACTTTACCTGTAGCAGTTCCCGCAACTACGATATCACCAACATTTAATGTTCCGTTTTGAACAAGTACTGTAGCAACAGTTCCCATACCTTTATCAAGTCTAGCTTCAATAATGCTACCTGAAGCTTTTCTATCTGCATTTGCTCTTAAATTTTGATATTCCGCAACAAATAATACCATCTCTAAAAGCTTATCTACATTTAATCCTTGCTTAGCTGAGATAGGAACCATGATTGTTTCTCCGCCCCATTCTTCAGGCATAACTCCTTCAGCGGCAAGTTGTTCTTTTACTCTATCAACATTAGCTGTTTTAACATCTATTTTATTAATAGCAACAATCATTGGAACGTTTGCTTCTTTAATAAATTTGATAGACTCTTTTGTCTGTGGCATAACACCATCATCAGCTGCAACAACCAAAATCGCAACGTCTGTTAAACTCGCACCACGTTTTCTCATCGCATCAAAAGCTGCGTGACCCGGAGTATCAATAAATGTTACAATTTCGCCATTAACTTGAATTTGATATGCACCAATATGTTGAGTAATTCCGCCTGCTTCTCCTGAAATTACATTGCTTTTACGGATATAGTCAAGAAGAGATGTTTTACCATGGTCAACGTGACCCATAACTGTAACAACTGGAGGTCTTTTCTTTAATGATTTTTCATCATCACTTTCAGCACTATAAATATCTGCAAGTTGTTCTTCTGCTGTTTTTTCTACCTTTCTCTCTAATGTAACACCCAATTCTGAAGCAATAAGCTCTGCTGAATCATAGTCAATATTACTGTTTATATTAACCATCATACCCAAAAGCAAGAACTTACTCATTATTTCTGCTACTGGTCTACCAATTTTTTCTGCCAAAACTTTAACAGTCAAATTATCTGTTGTAATAACAGCATGCTCAATCTTTGGAGCAACAACTACTGGAGCTGCTTCTTTTTGTTTTTTACCACGTTTTTTAGAACCCATTCTTTCGCCATCATCAAACAAAGTATCGTCTTCAACATAACCGCGCATAACGAGTGCTTTTTTGTTCATTGATTTTTTATCGTCACTTGCTTTACTATCAAAGTTTTTCTTCTTTGCTTGTGTATGATTAACCATAGAATTTGGTTTTATTAAAGTACTAGCATCTATTTTATCTGCATTTGAAATTCTACCAAGACCTTGTTTTTGAACATTAACTTGATTTTGTCTGCCAGCAAAACTAGATGGTTTATTAAAACCACCGTTAGTCCTTTGACCATTATTAGCATTTTGCCTTGCACCAAAACCTTGTTTTTGAGCACTCTGACCAAAATTACGAACATTTCTATCAGCAAAACCTCCACCTTGTCTCTGCATTGGTTGATGAGTTTGCATTTGAGAATTATTTACAGAACGTCTTTCTTGAACAGAAACTGTTGTCGGTGAAGTCGATTTTTCCGAAACTTCTTTAACCTTTGCTTCAACCTTTACTTGTGCAGGCTCTTGTATATTAACCTTAACACTACTTTCCTTCATTAATTTTTCGCGTTTTTGGTTAAAACTTACTGATAATTGGTCTAGTCTCGCTCTAGCCCTTTTCAAATTTGCACTCAAATTACCTAATGCATTTTTTTGCATTAGTTCTTGCATCTTTTTTATACTTTCAAACTGTGTCTTTCCTTGAGTTTTATCGGTATTCACCAATTTTTTCCCTCCAAATTCTAAGTTAAATATTACTTTCTATGGCTTTAGCCAATTCTTTATTCTGAATAGCAAAAGCTTTTACTTTTTCACTGCCAACAAGAGTTAGCATTTCTTCATTTTTTATTTCAATACATTTGCAATCATTTTTTTCTGCAATCTTTCTCAAATCAATAGTTGATGATTTTGATAATTGCTCACTAAAGATAATAATCTCAACCTTCTTTTCTTTGATTTTATCTAAACCAAACAATATGCTTTTGGATTTTATTGCAAACCCAACATAAGCTTTAATCTTGTCTACCTTCATAACAAGCCACCTAAATCATCATAAATTTGATTACCAACATCTTTTTTAAACACTCTTGATATAGCTCTTGTTTTTATTGCTTTTGATATGCATTCTTCTGTATTACAAATATACATTCCTCGACCATCTCTTTTGTGAGTAACGTCAATTTGTATTTGCCCATCAACCAGCCTAACTACACGAATGAAAGCTCCCTTCTCAGCCTTCTTTCTGCAGATGGCACATGTTCTTTCAGGTTTTTTCATGTTTTTCTCCAATATTATTCGTCAATATCAACTGAACCAAAGATGCTATCAAGATCATCAAGAGAAATTATTTCTTCTTGAGCTTTTGGTGCTTGTTCTTCTTTGAGTGCAGCAGATTCGCTCTTAACATCTATTTTCCAGCCTGTTAACTTCGCAGCTAAACGAACATTTTGACCGCTCTTACCAATTGCTAAAGATAATTTATCATCAGGAACAATTACCTTAGCAGATTTATTTAATTCATCAATTTCAACAGATATTACTGTTGCTGGAGATAAAGCTCTTGCAATATATTCAAATGGGTCATCGCTCCAAATAATAATATCAACTTTTTCTCCACCAAGTTCTGAAACAACACTATTTACACGTGTTCCTTTATTACCTACACATGCTCCAAGCGGATCAATTTGTGGGTCATCACTGTGTATTGCCATTTTTGTTCTATACCCAGCATCACGTACTATACTTTTAATTACTACGTGACCTGTAGAAATTTCAGGAACTTCGTTTTCAAACAATTTTCTTACAAATCCTGGGTTAGATCTAGAAACAATTGCTTGAACACCTCTTGATGTTTCTCTTAATTTCTTAACATATACACGAATTCTATCATTAATCATGTATTTTTCACTTGCAATTTGATCATTTGGCATTAATACACCTTCAATTTGTGTATTAGCAAGTTCTATGTAGTAAGTATCACTCTCTTGACGGCGAATATAACCAGCCATTAAAGTATCAACTTTTTCTTCTAATTCACCAAAGGCAATACTTCTTTCTGCTTCTCTTAATTTTTGAGTAATAACTTGCTTTGCTGTTCCTGCAGCAATACGACCAAATTCTTTTGGTGTAATTTCCTCGTTTACTTGATCGCCAACTTTATAAGATTTTTTGATTAGTTTAGCTTCTTCTAAAGCAATTTGTGTATCTGGATCTTCAACTACTTCTACAACAGTTTTATAAGCTATTACTTTAATTGTATTCTTATCTGGGTTTAATTTTACAGTAACCGCTTTTGATTCTCCAAAATTCTTTTTATAAGCTGCAACTAATGCACTTTCTAATGTTTCGATAAAAAACTCTTTTTTAATACCCTTTTGTTTTTCAAGCTCATCTAGAGCAAGAAAGAAATCTTTATTTGTCACTTTTCTATTCTCCTTAAAATTCTATATACTTTGTGGCTTTAGATATAATATTCCTCTCTATATCTATCACATTACCCTTTTTGTCTTTAATTGATACTTTACTGTCATCAAAGTTTAAAAGTTCACCCACAAACTTTTTACTTTGACCCAATTTTTTAAATAAATTTATTTCTAACACTTCATTTATATTTCTTTCAAAATCTTTATCGGTTTTTATTTCCCTATCAAGACCCGCAGAAGAAACATTTAATGTATATGAGCTTCCGTTAGTTGGGTCTAACTCATCTAGAGGCTCATCAATCGCTTTATGAAAGGCTTCACAATCATCTAGATTTACACCACCTTTCTTATCAATGTAAATCGTTAAATTCATGCCGTCATATTTCTTTTCAAAAGCAACTTCAACAATCTCTAGGCCTAACTCATCTGCTATTGGTGTTACCAAGTCTTCAACTTGTTTTTTTACGTTTGCCACACTTTTCTCCTTATCTTTTTTTAATCAAAATTTTAGGAGTGGCATTTTTGCCACTCCCAAAGAAACGCTTGATATACTTATATTATACATATATAGTTCCCATTTTGCAAGTATTTAGTCAAAAAAACTTTTGTTTAATTTAGTCTAACGATATCGGTTCTATTTCAGAAAGCTTTAATAAAACCTCAGCAGTAGCAATTGTATCAAAAACCGCCCTGTGTGCATTATCTAATACTACACCTAAATGAGCCGCAACAGTACCTAGCTTATAATTCTTTAAACCTTTCAAAAGTTTTTGCGCTAAAGGATAAACGTCTAATAACGGATTATCAAAATTATATCCACTAAGTTTTCCAAAATGTTGCAAAAACACCATATCAAAACCCTTTATATTGTAACCCGATAAATAACTATTTCTTGTAAATTTATAAAAGTCTGCCAACACCTGATCATATGTATTTGCACCCTTTACATCAACATCGAATATTCCATGAATTTTACTAGCTTCTGCTGGTATTTTCATTTCAGGGTCTATAAAACACATAAACTTTTCTGTAATTTTACCTTTTACAACCTTTACAGCACCTATCTCAATAATTTTATCCGACCCATCTAAGTTTAAACCTGTAGTTTCAAAGTCGAAAACAACAACATCATTGTTAAGCAAAAACTCATCAACTTTTTTTTCTTCAACTGAGAACAAATCACCTTGAGTATAAAGTTCCACTTTTTCAGGAAACACAAATTTATATGATTTAGGTTCTGGTTTGTAATTAATTTTCTCTTCAAAAGTTTCAGGCAATACACACTTACTAATATTTTTAACCCTCATACTTACACCACCAGAATAAGTATCAGGTTCTAGTTTACCCTCAATAATAACAGTATGACCAGGTTCTAGCTTATGCATTAACTCTACATTGTTTTTATTTGCAAAGAATACACAAGATAACTTTCCTGTAAAATCTTCTATACTAAACTTAAAATATTTTCGTTCGTTTTTATGTTCTTCTTCATTTACACTATTAGCATCATTGGTAACTTCTTCTATTTGTTTTTCTTCTTGATCTTTTTGAACATTATCTGTTTTGTTTTCTTTCTCCTCTTTTATTGCTTTTGATTTAACTTGATAAGCATATTCTTTTATAAATAAAATTTTTCCACAAACTACAACATTGTCTTCTGGTACTTTTTTATCTTTTATATAATATGCTAAAGCATCTTTAAATTCTCCAACCAAAGGTTCAACTTCTGTTACCTCAATAAACCTATCTTCACTTTTTGCCGGATCAAATATTTCAAAATCAAAGTCTTGTTCTTCAACAACTATCTCACGATAACCAGCATCAACTTTTATTGTTACCTTAATATCTGCCATAAAACACTCTTTAAGATAATCTTCAAAAACTTTTTCTACCTTATGGTCTAAAACATAGTCATAAACTTTTTCTTCAACACCAATCTCAATATGCTTATTTTCTTGCTCACAATCTATTTTTAAAATATTATATAAAACTGATGGAAATTTATGTTTAAAAAATTCTCGAATTATATTTTCCACAGACTCATTAACCACAAAGTTTTTAGTAAATTTTATTTCATATTCAAAGCCTTTTGGTAAAATACTCTTTAAAATATCCTCTGCTTCATTTCTTTTTTCTTGCGAAAGTATCGTTCCGTCATTATAAAAAAAGTCAACAAAACAAAGACCGGTAGCTTTTTCAAGCGATGCCGACTTTAATTTAAAGCCAAAGCAATTACCAGTCTTTTCATTTAATATGTTTTCTAGCTCAAGTTTTCCCATTTTAATCCCAAGTTAAATTTATTATGTTTTATGCTATAAAAAAGTGATAAACATCAAGAAATACGACCAGTCCTAATAGAACAAATAAACCTATTGTGTGAATAATATTCTCTATCTTTCTTGGCACAGGTTTTCTTGCAACCCATTCTATACCAACAAATACACACCGAGCACCATCTAAAGCAGGTATCGGCAGTATATTAAATAATGCTAAATTCATTGATAACATCGGCAACAATAGTAAAAATGATGTTAAACCAACTTGTGAAATTTCTGCAATTTGTGAAATTGCTGTTACCGTTCCTCCAAGCTCTGCAACCGCAGTTGCCCCAGTGAATAACCCACCTAATGCAGACAAAATTAACCAACAAATATAGAAACAAAATGGCCAAGCCTTCAACAAACTCTCAAAAAAACCATAATGTTCTTGAACATTGTAATATATAAAACCCATAGTATCCGCAGGTGTAGATAAAGTTATTCCTGCAAGTTTAATAAGCTCATCATCTGTATATATTGTCCCATCTGATTTATAGAACATACCGTTGTGTGTGAATTTATCATACTTTCCAGTTTCAGTATCTTTATTTGGCTCTATTGATTTTATATATGCTTTAAATTCCTCAACAGACCAAGCATTAGTTAAAGTATTATCAAATATCTTTCCCTCAATACTACCTGTTTTTGAAACAAAGAAAAATGCCTCTGTTGTATATTTTTGAACATTCTTTACTTTTACAATTTCGCCATTTCTTCTTACTGTAATAGTAATATTTTCACCTTTTTCTATTTTTTTAGTAAGGTCAGACATAGATCGATAAATTTCTAAACTTTTGCCATTTACCTCAGTTATAATATCACCTTTCTTTAATAATCCCTCATTTAGATTATTTGGTGAAAAATCAGCAATGCAAGGCAACGCATATCCATTTACATTTAAAAATATTACCGCAGTAATAATTCCAAATAGAAAATTGAATAAAACACCTGAAACCAAGACAATTAATCTTTTCCATGGCTTTTTGTTATTAAAAGCATCTGGATTTGGATTATCTTCGTCCTCACCCTCAAAAGCACAAAAACCGCCTAAAGGCAAAACTCTAATAGAAAAAACTTCGCCTGTTTTTTTATTTGTCCTACTAAAAATTTTAGGACCAAAACCTATCGCAAACTCATTTATTTTAAAACCTAGCATTTTCCCTGCAACATAGTGCCCAAACTCATGCACAGTTATTAACACAAGTAAAACCGCTAAAGCTAATAAAATGTATAAAAAACTCATTTCAACCGTCCTTTATTATACAAGTAATGATAACAAAATGTAAACAAGTGCGCTTGTAAACATTAAGCCATCTACTCTGTCCATAAACCCACCATGTCCAGGGAATATCGAACCAAAATCTTTAATTCCAACTTTTCTTTTATATGCTGAAGCAACTAAATCACCAAATTGAGTTAAGAATGTTCCAACAACACCCATAACAACAAAAATTACTATTACTAAACTATCTTTCACACCTGAGAATACATTTCCTAAATATCCAAGTCTCTCAAAGAATAAATATCCAAGTCCAGCAGCAATTATTCCTCCTAATGCACCAAAAATCATTCCAGAGATACTTTTTTTAGGTGAAATTTCGGGAGCCATTTTTGGTCCTTTAATCATTGAACCAAATAGATATGCAAAAACATCTGTCATCATGCTAATTGCAAACACCATAATAATTCCCACATAGCCAAGATTTAATCCAAGATGATTAATTCCAAATAAAAATCCTAAAAGCACGATTGGATAAATTATAATTTCCATTGTATGCTTTGTTTCTTTTAATAAACCTAAATTTAATTCATCTTGATTAGATGGTAATTCACCTTTTCTTCTTAAAATCATATTGGTTATTAACTCTTTTGCCATTAAAATAGCAAACATCAAAAGCACAAGTGCTATTTGCAATAGTAATGCAGTTTGACCTTTCGTAAAAATATAAATACAAACTAATCCAACAGGAAAAATTAATAACAAAATCTTATTAACTTTTTTGTTTGCAAATTTACAAGCTAAAGCCATTTCTATTGTTGCACCAAGCATTATTGCTAAAGCAAAGGCATCAAAAAACAAAACTGAAACAGACCTTAAAAGTATAAATCCTACAGTTACCAAAAGTATAAAAAATCCCGTAATTGTGCGTTTTAACATTGTTTTTCTCCTAATTTTGAGCATTTTTGCGTTTTTTCACAAAACATTATTGGTTAATTGGTTTAATTTTTTCAATATTTATTAAAAACTCTCCAACAACAAGTTCAACTAGATTATCATCTCTTTTATTAACAGAAACAACAAGTTCATAATCAGCCTCTATTTTCATTTTTGAGTTTTTAGTTACAATTACTGAAACACCAGCTTGTTCCAATTCTTGTATTGCTAATTCTGCCGGTTTTCCAATAAATTTTTTAAATTGATTTTCCACCATTATACCTGCATTATTTCCTTTTCTTTTTCAGCCATCATTTGATCAATTTTTAAGCAGGCAGCATCTAAAGATTTTTGAACATCTTTTTCATATGATGCTAAATCATCTTCAGAAATATCACCATCTTTTTTAAGTTTTTTGAGCTCATCTAATATATCACGTCTAGCATTTCTACAAATAACTTTAGTGTCTTCAGCTATCTTTTTAGTTGACTTAACAAGTTCTCTTCTTCTGTCTTCTGTAAGCATAGGGAAAGTAAGTCTTATCACCCTACCGTCATCAGATGGAGTTAATCCTATATCTGAAGCCAAAATTGCCTTGTTAATTTCTTTAACCAAAGAAATATCCCATGGTGATATAACAAGTTGCCTTGCATCTTGAACACTTATGTTAGAAACGTGCGCAAGTGGTGTTGGTGAACCATAATAATCAACCGTTATCTTATCTAACACATGAGGATTGGCCCTACCCGCTCTAACTGCTAAAAGTTCACTTTTTAAGTGAGCAATTGCCTTTTCATTTTTATCTTCAAATTCTAAAAATAATTCTTCTATAATTTCATTTTCTATAGCCATAAAATTCTCCTTAAATTTACTTACATATATTTTACTAAATTTAACACTTTTAAGCAATTGATTTACAAAAGATTTTCTTTTTATATAAATATATAAAATGTTGTTTTATATTAAATAAAAAATCAAGCACGTATCGTGCTTGATTTTAATTGTAATAAATATTACATTCCTGCTTGACGTTTAACTTCTTCAGCAAAATCGTCTTTTCTCTTTTCTAAACCTTCGCCCATTTGGAATCTAACAAATCTACGAATAGAAATCTTTTCACCGATTTTGTTAGTAGCATCACCAATTAGTTGAGAAATTGTTTTTGAAGGGTCTTTAACAAATTCTTGTTCTAAAAGACAAACTTCTTTATAGAATTTTTTAATTCTTCCTTCAACCATTTTATCAACAACAGCAGCTGGCTTACCTTCATTTAAAGCTTGCGCTTTTAAAATTTCTTTTTCTTTCTCAAGTTCTGTTATATCTACTTCTTCAATAGTTACATATTTTGGATTAGCTGCAGCGATATGCATTGCAATATCGTGACCTAATTCTTGGAATGCAGGACTTTTTGCAACGAAGTCTGTTTCACAGTTTACTTCAAGCAAAACACCAATTGTTCCGTTCATGTGAATATATGAGAACACAGCACCTTCAGCAGCAATTCTTGATTGACGCTTAGCAGCAGCTGCGATACCCTTTTCACGTAGATAGTCAACAGCTTTATCCATGTTACCGTTACATTCTGTTAATGCTTTTTTGCAATCTAACATACCTGCACCAGTTTTTTCTCTAAGATCTACTACATCTTTAGCAGTAAAAGCCATAATTATTCTCCTTATACTTAATAATTATTCTGTAACTTCAGCAACAGTTTCTTCAGCTTTAACTTCTTCAGTTTCAGCTTCTAAAGCAGCTTCAGTTGTTTCGCCTTGAGCTTCAGCAAGAGCCGCAGCTTCAGCTTCTTTACGTTTAGCAAGACCTTCTTCACCTTCACGAGCTTCTATAACAGCATCAGCCATTGCACCAGCAATTAACTTAACTGCACGAATAGCATCGTCATTACCAGGGATAACGTAATCAACGTCATCAGGGCCACAGTTTGTGTCTACTAAACCAACGATAGGAATACCAAGAGAACGAGCTTCACGAACTGCAATGTATTCTTTCTTAGGGTCAACTACGAATAAAACACCTGGTAGAGTTCTAATTTCTTTAATTCCACCAAGATTTTCTTCTAGTTTATCTCTTTCAGCCTTTAACTTCATTACTTCTTTCTTTGTTAAAAGGTCAAATTCACCAGACTTTTCCATTTGGTTAAGTTTGTTAAGTCTGTCAATTCTGCTTCTAATAGTTTTGAAGTTAGTTAAAGTACCTCCAAGCCAACGATTGCCCATGTAGAACATATCACAACGTTGAGCCTCTTCGATAACAGCATCTTTAGCTTGTTTCTTTGTTCCAACAAATAATACAGACTTACCTGTTTCAACTACTGATTTAACAAAAGCATATGCTTCATCAATTAAACCAACTGTCATTTCTAGGTCAAGAATGTAAATATCATTTCTAGAAGTATAGATGTATTTTTTCATTTTTGGGTTCCACTTTCTTGTTGGGTGACCAAAATGAACACCAGCTTCTAAAAGTTGTTTCATTGATACTACTGACATTTTTATTTCCTCCTTGTTTATTTCCACCCCGAGCTTCACCTATTTTGGAAACAAGCAATCAAATGCTAGCAACAGCCAAAATATCCACACGGGTACGTGATACGAAAAATATAACATATATCTAAAAAAAAATCAAGTCGTTTTTATATAATTTTTCAACAAAAAAAGAGCACAATAAAATTGTGCCCTTTCTATTTTAAGCATTAATATTAGTTTTCGCCGTTGCCTTCTGCTTCGTCTAAAAGTTTGTTGTATTCTTCAAATACAGCATCAATGATAGTATCATCAAGCTCAATTTCGAATTTATCTTGACCGTCTTGACCTCTTGAAACTTTGAAAACTAAAGCTTCGTCTTCTTCCATACCATCTAGAAGTTCAACTGGTTGCAAAATAGCATAGAAGTTACCACGGTATGCAATACCTGCAACTTCAACAAAATCAACCTCTTCTCCATCTGCTGTCATAAGAGTTATGATATCATCTTCATCATTTTGCATGTGGTCAATAGCTTCTGGAACAGCTTCGCCACCAAACTTCTTTTCTTCTTCATTATTTGCCATAAAGTTACTCCTTATTGTTTCATTTATGAAAAGCGAAAACTACTTTTCTAAAAATATTATACACTACTTTTTTATTTTGTCCAAATAATTTTGCAAAATAATTGTAGCTGCTACTTGGTCAACAACATTTTTTCTTTTTTCTCTACGCATATTAGACTCAATTAAAATTCTTTCTGCAGATACTGTAGATAATCTTTCATCTTGAAAAACAATTTTTGCATCAGTTATTTTTGATAATTCTTCAGCAAATTCTCTAACCATTTGTACAGATTCTCCTTCTGAGCCATCTAGCTTTAAAGGTAAGCCTATAACAAATGTATCTGCATCTAGTTTGTCTTGAATTGTTTTCATATACCTAACATCAAGATACATGTTGCGTCTTTTATAAACCTCATAAGACGAAGCTATAATGCCAAGAATATCACTTGTTGCAATTCCAATTCTAACAGTGCCAATGTCTAGACCAATAATTTTTTTCAAAAGTGTTCTTCCTTTACATATTATAATAACTTTAGTTTAACACACCAAAAATAATTCGTCTATTGTTTTTAAACCTTTTTAGATTGTTTTTTGTTTTTATTTCCATTAGTCTCGACATTCATTTCTTCTTGCTCTTGAACCTCTTCAATTTTATCTTCTATTTTTTCTTTAATATTAGCAACTCCCTCTTTTGCCATTTCTAACTTTTCCATCGCAACTGTCTGAGCTTTTTTCGCAATATCTGACACTTTTTTATTTGTTGATGCAACCATTGCACCTAAAGCAAAACCAACCCCCATTGTGATTAAAAAGCATTTAATATCTTCCATAAATTCCCCCTTTTTTCCTTATGCATAGTATGTGCACCACATTTTTATTTATTCAAAATTTAACAAAACACAAAATAAAAAAGCCACATAACTGTGACTTTTTATATCTAATATTAATTTTTAATCATCATCTTCATCTTTAGAACGTTTACCTTTGTTTCTACATGCATCAACAGCATCTTTAACTGTTTCAACAGCCATTTGAAGATATTGCTTTTTGTTTTCTGGCAAGCTATCAAGTTCTGTTAAAATTTGCTTTTCGGTAATCTGCTCTGCTTCACTTAATGATTTACCTATAATAAGTCTTGTTGCAACCGAACAACAAGCAATAGCTGCAGGGCAACCAAATGTTTGGAACTGAGCATCAACAATTTTGTTCCCCTCTAAACTAACATAGATTTTCATAATCTCTCTATTCTCTGGATTTACAACTTTACCTTTACCATTAGCACCTTTGATAACTCCAACATTTTGTGGATTAAAAAATTCATTTAAAACTTTTTCACTATAATTCATACTATAATTCCACCTTGTTTTTATAAATTCTTATAGCAGAAATGCTTCTTACTCTTTTTACCGCTTTTCTGATTTTTTCAACTAAGTAATCAATATCTTCCTTAGTAATATTTTTTCCAAAACTAAATCTTATAGTTGATTGTGCAGTTTCTACATCTTTACCCATAGCTATTAATACATGTGATGGTTTATTTAAACTAGAAGCACAAGCTGATGCGGTTGACACATAAATACCTTCTCTGTCTAACATCATTAAAACCGCTTCACCTTCAGCACCTTCAAAAGTAATGCTTGCATTATTTTGCAATCTTTGTGTTGGGTGGCCATTTAACGCAATATTATGAATTGCTGCACTTGCTTGTTTTAAGAAATATTTTCTGATTGACCTTAATTGTTTGTTATTTTCTTCAACATTTGAAGTTATATCTTCAATTGCTCTACCTAATCCAACAATTGCTGGAACATTTTCTGTACCTGCTCTTAAATGCCTTTCTTGATCCCCGCCATCAATAAGACTTTGAATTTTCACACCTTTTTTTACATACAAAGCACCGATACCCTTTGGCCCATAAATTTTATGCCCAGATAAAGACAAAACATCAATTCCTATATCTTTAACATTAATATCTAAAGCACCTATGGCTTGAACTGCATCAGTATGGAAAATAACTTTGTTTGCTTTAGCAAGTTCTGCTATCGCCTTAATTGGTTGAATAGTTCCAACTTCATTGTTTGCTGTCATAATAGAAATTAAGATAGTGTCAGGCCCAATAGCTTTAACTATTTCAGAATATTTTATTACACCTTGTTCATCGACAGGTATATATGTAACCTTAAAACCTTCTTTTTCTAAAGCTTTACAACTTTCTAAAACTGAAGCATGCTCAATAGCTGATGTAATAATATGATTACCTTTGTTTCTGTTTGCTTTTGCAATTCCTTTTATCGCAAGATTATTTGCTTCGCTTCCACCAGAAGTAAAATAAATTTCGTCAGCATTTGCACCTATAGCTTTTGCTACTTTTTCTCTAGCTTTTTCAACAGCCACATCAGCATCACGACCAACTTTATATAAACTTGATGGATTACCATAAATTGAACCATAAACTTCAATCATTTCACGATAAACTTCATTTGACATTGGTGTTGTTGCTGCATTATCTAAATAAAACACTCTTTGCTTTTCCATAAGTAATCTCCTTAAAAAGAAACTTTTATACTAAACTTAGTTTATCATAGGATTTCCACTTAGTCAATAGCCTCACAATAAAAAAACGCAAAAAATATTCAAATGTCACATTTCAACCAATGAACATTTTTGATTTTTTGCGCTTTTTACTATTTTTCTTAATTAAGTTGTTTTTCTATAAAATTAGTTAAAAGATTTTCATTTGTTAATCCAACAAGCTTATCTTTAACTTCACCGTTAACAAATACTAAAATACAAGGAATGCTCATTATTCCATAATGCACAGCTAATTCTTGCTCTTCATCAACATTACACTTCATAAATTCTGCTCTTTCTTGATATTTTTTGCTCACATTTTCGTAAAGCGGAGCCAAAGCCATACATGGTCCACACCAACCTGCCCAAAAGTCAACGAACACAAGTTTTTTGTTTCTTAATTCATTAAAATTATTACTTGTTAAATTTTCCATAAATACTCCTACTTAAATTCATAAAATAAATGATCGTGTATTGCATATTCAGACATTTGTTTTAAGCCATCTTCTTTGTTCAAATTAATTTCTTTTTCAAAACCATACTGCATATCTTTTATTATTGCTTTTCCTGTTTTAATCTCTTCATCACCAATAATAACCACTCTTTTTGTACCTAGTTTATTAGCATATTTCATTTGAGCTTTTAAACTTCTATTCATTGTGTCAATTTCAACCAAAACACCTAATCTTCTTAATTTTTGTGCAAGAGATACAACGTATAAGAACTCATTTTGTGAAGCATTAGCAATATATAAATCTAATTTCCTCTCTTCGCCTAAATCAATATTGTTTTTCTTAAGTAAAGACAAAAGTCTTTCCACTCCAATACCAACTCCAACTCCCGGTAAATCCTTTCCTCCAAGCTCTTTCACCAAACCATCATATCTACCGCCAGCACAAATAGTTCCAAGTGCACCGTTTTCATTTGTTAAAAATTCAAAAACTGTGCGTGAATAATAATCAATCCCTCTAACAAGATTATCATTAACTTTATATTGTATACCACTTGCATCTAGAAGTTCTTTTAAATTGTTAAAATGATTTTTACATGCTTCACACAAATATTCTCTTGGTTTTGGTGCATTCTCTTTATAATGAGCACATCTTTCTTCTTTGCAATCTAGAATTCTTAAGGCATTTTTTTCAAAACGAACCTTACAGTCCTCACACATATTATCAATATTTTTAGAATAATATTTTTTTAGTGCTTCAATATAACTTTTTCTACACTCAGGGCAACCAATAGAATTAATGTTTAACATATAATTACTAAACTTTAAAGAGTCAAAAAGAGTTTTAACAACACTTATAACTTCAAGTTCCATAACTGGAAATTCTGACCCAAAAGCCTCAATAGAATATTGATGGTGTTCACGAAGTCTTCCAGCCTGTGGCCTTTCATACCTAAAGCATGGAGTAAACATAAATAACTTTTGTGGCATCGCCTCATTATCTAATCCATTTTCAATTAAGGCACGAACAATTGAAGCTGTTCCTTCGGGCTTAAGAGTTATACTTCTATCACCTTTATCATTAAAAGTGTACATTTCCTTATTAACAATATCACTACCTTCACCAACACCACGCACAAAAAGTTCTGTATGCTCAAAAACAGGTGTTCTAATTTCTTTAAACCCATGTTTTTTTAATGCACTTTTTGCATATATATCAATATGTTCCCATTCAAAAATCTCATTTGGAACAATGTCTTTTGTACCTTTTGGTCTATTTATCATAATTTCTACCTTCGTTAAATAATGTATTTTCTTAAATCTAATTGCTTTAAAACATCTGCTAAATGTTCTTGAACATACTTCTTATCAATATTAACTGTAATTTCAGGATGATCTCCTGTTGCGTTAAATGAAATATCTTCTAGTATTTTTTCGAGTATTGTATGTAGTCTTCTTGCACCAATATTTTCACTAGCCTCATTCTCATATGCAGCAACTCTAGCAATCTCTTCCATCGCATCTTCTTTTACTACTAAATTAATATTATCTACTTTTAAAAGACTTTTATATTGAATGATTTGAGAATTTTCTGTATTTTTTAAAATGTTTACAAAATCCTCATATCCTAAACTATTAAGTTCTACTATTACAGGAAATCTTCCTTGAAGCTCAGGAATTAAATCTTCAACTTTTGAAATATGGAAAGCACCAGCTGCAATAAATAATATATAATCAGTTTTTATTGGTCCATATTTTGTTGAAACCGTTGAACCCTCAACAATTGGAAGAATATCTCTTTGTACACCCTCTCTTGAAACATCAGGAGAAGATCCTCTTCCACCACTTTTTCCTGCAATCTTATCAATCTCGTCAATAAAGATAATACCGTTCTGTTCCGCCCTCATTAAAGCTTCTGAGTTAACATTATCCATATCTATTAAACGGTCACTTTCTTCTGCGATAAATATTCTCTTAGCATCAGAAACTTTCATTGTTTTTCTTTTTCTTTTCTTTGGCATCATGTTACCAAACATATCACCAAGATTAATTTCCATTCCTGGCATTAACGGCATAGATTTAGGTTCTTCTTGAACATCAACCTCTACCATATCATTATCAAATCTGTTTCCTGAAAGTTCTTTTTTAATTAAATCACGAATTTCTTCATCAGTCTTACCAACATATAAATCTCTTTTGCCTGCATACATATGTGTTGCAAGTCTAGAAAATGCCGCATCTTCTGCTTTTTCTTTAACTTCCGCAACCCTTTCAGCCTTAACAAGATGAATTGATGCTTCGACTAAGTCTCTAATCATTGACTCAACATCTCTTCCAACATAACCAACTTCAGTAAACTTAGTCGCTTCAACTTTAACGAAAGGTGCTTTTACTAATTTTGCAAGTCTTCTTGCAATTTCTGTTTTACCAAC
Source organism: Clostridia bacterium (assembly GCA_045534555.1). Taxonomy (GTDB): domain Bacteria; phylum Bacillota; class Clostridia; order Christensenellales; family UBA1242; genus UMGS2069. The sequence continues at coordinate 32,653 of JAZSJW010000024.1, read as the reverse complement.
ACCTGTTGGACCCTTCATAATTATATTCTTTGGAGTAATCTCATCTCTCAGTTCTTTTGGAAGTTGACTTCTTCTATATCTATTACGAAGAGCAATTGCAACAGCCTTCTTTGCCTCTGCTTGCCCAACAATAAATCTATCCAACTCTGTTACTATTTGTTTTGGGGTAAGTTCCATACTACACCTCCTCTATTACAAAGTTCTTATTTGTATAAATACAATAATCACTTGCAATATCCATAGCTTTTTCTGCAATTTCTCTAGCACTCATTTGGGTATTTTCTTTTAATGCTCGTCCTGCTGCAATAGCAAAACTTGACCCCGAACCAACAGCACAAATACCATCATCTGGTTCCATAACATCACCAACACCTGTTATAACATACATATTGTCTTTATCTGCAACAATAAGCATTGTATCAAGCTTTCTTGCGCCTTGATCACTTCTCCATTCTTGAGCAAGTTCAACAGAGGCTCTAGTTAAATTACCCGCATACTTTTTTAAAAACTTTTCAAACTTTTCCATCAAGTAAAAAGCATCTGCTGTAGAACCAGCACACCCAACAATTACTTGATCATTATAAATTCTTCTAACCTTTTTTGTGTGAGCTTTAAAAATTACATGTTCACCAAGAGTTGCCTGACCATCACCAGCAATTACTCTTTTTCCATCTTTCTCAACACCAATAATGGTTGTTCCTCTAATTTCCATCTATAGTCTCCTTTATTTTTAGTATTTCATTTATTGCTCTTTCACCATATGCTTCTTTACGTTTTTGTTTATCTTTAATAATCTCTTCTAATGGCGATAGAATTCCGAAATTAGCATTCATTGGTTGAAAATCTATGTTTTCACTACTTATATAATTACATAATGCACCAGTAATAGTCAAATTATTAAAAATAATTTTTTCTTTACTCTCTAACATTCTAGATAAACTAATACCAGCTATTAATCCACTCATTATGCTTTCAACATAACCTTCCACACCAGAAATTTGACCAGCAAAGAATATATTTTTGTGCTTTTTCATTGAAAAATCCGCATTTAAGTGTTTTGGTGAATTTATATATGTATTTCTATGCATTACACCATACTTGATAAATTCCGCATTTGCAAGAGCTGGTATCATAGAAAAAACTCTTTTTTGCTCAGGAAATGTTAGATTTGTTTGAAAACCAACCAAATTGTACATTTCACCTTCTAAGTTTTCTCGTCTAAGTTGAACAACAGCAAATGGCCTTTTACCATCACTATCTAATAATCCTACAGGACGAAGTGGACCAAAACGAAGAGTATCTTTTCCTCTAGAAGCCATCACTTCAACCGGCATACACCCCTCAAAAACTTCTACCCCTTCAAAATCATGAAGATTAACTCTTTCCGCCGCCTCTAAAGCCTCTATAAAATTATAATACTCATCTCTGTTCATGGGACAGTTAATATAATCACTTTCACCTTTTTGATATCTTGATGTAGTAAAGGTTTTAGATAAATCAATGCTTGATGCATCAACTATAGGTGCTGAAGCATCAAAGAAATATAAGCCGTCCTCATTTAACAACTTTTTAATTTCTTGAGAAAGTTTATCACTTGTAAGAGGTCCTGTCGCAATAATTGTAGGAACTGAAGTATCAATTTTTTCAACCTCTTCTCTTATTATATTGATATTGTCAAATTTTTCAAGAGCTTTTGTAACAGCTTCACTAAATTTTTCTCTATCAACAGCCAAAGCAGAGCCCGCAGGAACACAGCATTCTTCCGCAACTCGTAATAACAAACAATCTAGATTTTTGAGTTCTTCTTTTAAAACCCCTGATGCAGTTGATAGAAGTGTGCTTTTAAAAGAATTTGAACATACAACTTCCGCCAGATTTTTGTTATGATGTGCAGGAGAAAAATTATTTGGTTTCATTTCATATAAATCTACCAAATACCCACGTTTCGCCAATTGATAAGAAGCCTCGCATCCCGCAAGGCCTCCTCCTATAACTCTAATCTTTTTGTTCATTACTTTCCGCTTTTACCTTTTCAATTTTTTCAGATCTTGAAAAACCACATTTTTTGCAAGAAATAACTTTTTTAGTTGAATATATTTTCACAATCATATCTTGCTTACAATTTGGACAATCTTCATTAGCAGGAATATCCCATGATACATAATCACAATCTGGATATCCTTCACAACCATAGAAAATCTTTCCGTTTTTTGATTTTAATTTTTTTATACTCTTACCACACTTAGGACACGTTCCAACGACTTGATTATCCACATCTAAATTTCTTGTATTTTTGCAGGTTGGAAAGTTTGGACATGCAAGAAATTTACCGAATTTACCAATTCTGATAACCATCTTGCTACCACACTTCTCACAAATTTCATCACTCTCTTCATCAGGAACTTTACTCTTTTCCCCATTAACAAGAGCAGCTTTTAATTCTTTTTGAAATCCTTCATAAAATTTAGCTATAACTTGCTGCCAATCTGTATCCCCAAGTTCAATGTCATCAAGTTTATCTTCCATATCAGCAGTGAAACCAACGTCCATAATATTTTCAAAGTGTTTAACAAGATAATCTACAGCAACTCTACCTAGTTCTGTTGACTTAATCGCTTTGCCTTTGTCTTTTTCAATATAATTTCTATTGTAAAGAACACTAACTGTTTGGTTGTAAGTTGCAGGTCTTCCAATACCTTTATTTTCCATAGCATCAACTAAGCTTGATTCTGTAAATCTTGCTGGCGGCTTTGTAAATTTTTGTTCTGGATTTAATTCTTTCTTTTCTAATACATCACCCTCATTCATGTCTGGAAGCTTACTGTTTTCATCTTCATCATCTTCAACCATATTATTATAAAGTGCTGTATAACCATCAAAAATCACTGAACGACCAGTTGTTTTAAATTTATATCCTGAATTATCTATATCTACACTTAAGCTATTATATGTTGCATCAGCCATTTGACTAGCTAAAAATCTTTCATAAATAAGCTTATATAATTTATACTCGTTTTTACCAATTTGGTCTTTCATTTTTTCTGGAGTGTTTAATAAACTAATTGGACGAATAGCTTCGTGTGCATCTTGAACGTCTTTCTTGTTCTTATATACTCTTGTTTGTTTTGGCAAATATTTTTCACCATACTTATTCATAATATAGTCTTTTGCCATCGCTTGTGCTTCAGGAGCAACACGAACAGAGTCTGTACGAATGTAAGTTACTAAAGCAAGTTTTCCTCCACCAACTAAATCTGCACCTTCATAAAGTTTTTGTGCGGTTGCGGTAATTACTTTTAAACTCATACCAAGCTTATTTCCTGCTTCTTTTTGCATAGTACTTGTTGTAAATGGAGCACTTGGGTGTGAACTTGTTATAGATTTTTTTACGTTAGTTACAACAAATTTCCCTTCTTCTATTTTAGAAAGAATTTCGTCCATCTGTTCTTTTGTTTTTATCTTTTTATCTTTTCCGTCAACTAAACTACTTTTAATAATAAGTTTATCGTTGCCTTCTTTTGTAAGTGTTGCTGTCAAAGTCCAATACTCTTCAGGCTTAAAGTTTTCAATCTCCCTATCTCTTTCAACAACTAATCTTAATGTTACAGACTGAACTCTTCCTGCACTCATGTTTGCCTGTATCTTTTTACAAAGAATTGGGCTAACCTTATAACCAACAAGCCTGTCAAGAACTCTTCTCGCTTGTTGTGCATCTACTAAATTTTGATCAATTGGTCTTGGATGTTTTGAAGCTTCTTGAACCGCATTTTTTTCAATTTGGTTAAAAGCTATTCTACAATTACTTGTTTTATCAATCCCTAAAATTTCACATATATGCCACGCAATAGCCTCACCTTCACGGTCAGGGTCAGTTGCGATTAAAACACCGTCAGCTTTTTTATAAGCATTAACGATATCATTCACGACTTTTTTCTTGTCAGCAGATATAACATATTCTGGTTCAAAATTTTTAAGTAAATTAATTCCCAATCCTTTTACAGGTAAATCTCTTACGTGACCAAATGTTGGAACAACTTTATATCCTTCACCTAAATATTTCTGGACACTAGGCTGTTTACCAATACCCTCAATAAGTACTAATTTCATATTAGCTCCTTAATTCATTTTACATTATTACCACCTAAAGCGAATAAAAATTGCCCGGCAGTTTTTTTATTAAACCATTTATTTCCATCATTGTCAACAAACTTATTAAAGATTTTGAATTGAATTTTGTTTGTTCAAGTATGGTTTCAAAATCCTTTTCGCCTTCATAAAGCAAATTAACAATCACTTTCATTTCCTCTGAAATAGATGCTTCTTTTTTACTATATCCAGTATCATTATTATTAGATATATTAAGAACTTTTAAAACCCTTTCAGGACTAACAGTAAATGTTTCTGGTAACTCCTCTATAAGCCTGTTTGATCCTTTGCTAGCTTCTGAAAAAATATTTGCTGGTACAACAAACAATTCTCTTCCTTGTTCAATAGTATGACTAGCAGTGTTAAGTGTTCCTGAACTTTCTCCCGCTTCAATTATTATAGTACCCAAACTAAGACCACTTATAATTCTGTTTCTTTCTAAAAAAGAATATTTTGTCGGAGACCTATGTGGCGGATATAAACTTAAAAGTAACCCTCCAGAGTTCACAATCTGTTCTGCTAAAAAAGTATTTTGTGATGGATAAATTTTATCTAATCCACCACCTAAAACAGCTATTGTTTTTCCTTTGACATTTAAAGTTGATTGTGCAACTTCCATATCTAGTCCATAAGCTAAACCTGATACAGTAACTAAACCCGCTTTTGATAATTTGCTAGAAAAATGTTTAGTAACCTCTCTTCCATAATTTGTTGGTTTTCTTGTTCCTACTATTGCAATAGAGTTTTTATTTAATAAAGTTTTATCACCTTTATAATATAAAATTAATGGTTTATTTGTTAAATTCAACAAACTTTTTGGATAATCATTATTATAATAAAAAACAGCTTTTATATTGTATTTTTCAAGAATTTCAGCACTTTTTACATGTTTTTTTGACAAAATTGCACTTTTTATTAAATTAAAATGTTTTTCACTTACAACTTTTAAAATTTCATCTTCTTTCTTTATTAACTCATTTAAGTCTTTTACTTTATCATATTTCTCAATCAAGAAAACCATCGCTTTGTATGAAACAGCAATACTATCAAGATAAAGTAAAAACAAATCCTTTTCCTTCATCACAATAAAACCTTTTCTATACTCCTATAATTAATAGCCTCAATAACATGCTCTAATTTTATTTCCAAACTGTCATCTAAATCCGCAATAGTTCTAGCAACTTTTAATAACCTATTATATCCCCTTGCGGACATTTTAAACTTTTCAAATGCTTGCTCTAATACAAAGGAACTATCTTCATCTATTTTACAATATTTCTTTATATGCTTAGACGACATTTTCGCATTACAATATATATTATCATCTTTAAATCTTTCAAGTTGAATTTTTCTCGCCCTATCAACCCTCTTTTTTACCTCTTCACTACTTTCTTCAAGTTCCTCATTATTTAAGTCCACAAAATTAACTCTATCAACATCTATCTTTAAATCTATCCTATCCAACAAAGGACCTGATATTTTTTTCATATATCTTTGTATTTGCGAAGGAGAACAAGCACATAGTAAATCCTTTGAACCATAGTTACCACAAGGACAAGGGTTCATACTTGCAACTAAAATAAAGTTTGAGGGATATTCAACCGTTCCTGATGCCCTAGATACTGTTATATACCCATCTTCCAAAGGTTGTCTTAAGGTCTCTAATAAATCCCTGTTGTACTCCGGCATTTCATCTAAAAACAATACACCATTGTGCGCCAAACTAATTTCACCAGGTTTAGCATCTTTTCCACCACCAGTTAAGGCAACTTTTGATGCTGTATGATGAGGTGATCTAAAAGGCCTTGTTGTCACAACACCTTTAGACAAATCAAGAACACCAGCCACACTGTGTATCTTAGTAATCTCCAAAGCTTCGTCAAAAGTTAAATTCGGTAAAATTGATGGTACACAATGTGCAAGCATTGTTTTACCACTACCCGGAGGGCCAACCATTAAAATATTATGTCCTCCAGACACAGCTATCTCCATAGCCCTTTTTGCAACAACTTGACCCTTTACTCTTGCAAAATCTTCACTTGAGTTTGATTGTTCACCTTTCCAAATTTTCTTTTCTAATGGAAGAACAACATTTTCCCCTTTCAAAAAAGCAACTACATTTTTCAAATCATTAAAAGTGTATACTTCGATGCCATCAATAAAACTAGCCTCTTGCATATTCTGCTCAGGAATAATAAATTTTGTGTAACCCGCCTCTTTTGCAGAAATCAAAATTGGCAAAACTCCATTAACAGATTTTAATCCACCATTCAATCCCAATTCTCCAATATATAAGAATTGTTTTACCTTTGATATTTCCAATTGGCTAGTCGCACAAAGTATAGAAATTGCTATTGCTAAATCAAAAGCCGGCCCTTCTTTTTTCTTGCTTGCCGGAGCAAGATTAACAATTATTCGATTTGATGGAAACTGAAATCCCGAGTTTTTTATTGCCGACCTTACTCTTTCTTTTGACTCTTTAATTGCTGTGTCCGGCAACCCAACTATCTCATAGTGCGGCATTCCAAGATTAACATCAACCTCAACATCTACTTTATATCCCGAAAGCCCGACTAGCCCAAAACTTTTTACAACAGCTAACATTAATTTTATCTCCTTAATTTTCTTACAATAATTAATATATCATAATATAGACAACATTATCAAGAATTTTAGCTTTAATCAAAAAATATCGTACAATGTTTTCTTACAATAAAAATCTTACTCACACATTAAAAAGTGCAAAAATTAATATTTTATAAGAAAAAAGATGAATAAAATTCGTCAATAGATAAAATCACATAAAAAACTCCGCAACTGCGGAGTTTAAATTATTATTGTTTTTCTTGATTATTGTCTTTATTTAAGTAACAAAAGTTTTCATACAATTCATATGCTGCCAAAATAATTTCTTTTGCCTCTCTATTTCTTATAAACCTTGGGCTTACAACAGGATAACCAAGTCTAACCCTATCTAACCCATCACTATCTTTTAAAATTTTAAATAAAGTTTCACACCTTTCATAATCTTGCACCTTATTCTCATAAGCAATTTCATAAAACTCTTCATCATCTACACTATGTGCAGTTACAATAGCTTTTAAACAATTCATTTCATCTTCAGTTAAATTCAAGTTTAATTTATGAAGTTTTTTTGCACTTTCTAAACCATGATAATCATCTGTTAAATCATTGTGTCTACCTATATCATGATAAATGGCGCCGTATAAAGCAATTTTTAAATCCTTATCATTAAGACCAAGCTTTTCTGCTAAATAAAAACTAAAAAGAGCAACTCTCTCATTATGCGTTATACCATGACACTCACTTTTATAAATAAATTCCCTTTTTATATTTTCTAAATACTTCAAAAACACATTAAATCTTGGGGAAGTTTTAATAACCGAAAGGAAATTATTCAAGCCCAAGTTTTCAACACCTTGGTCTTGTAAGTTTTCTTTTTGATTACTATAAAAAGAATAATTTATGCTATCCCAGCTCATTCTTTTTAAAACATAATCTTCTTTTAAAAGCCCTCTAATCCAGTCAGAAATCATATACTACTCCATTAACATTCTAAAATATAAAAAAACTAAGGCTTAACACCTTAGAATATATGGTGCTGGTGGTGGGACTTGTACCCACACGTTGTTGCCAACATCGGATTTTGAGTCCGACGCGTCTGCCATTCCACCACACCAGCACGATTATCTACTAGATGTTTTGATTTTATCACAAACAATTGTTTTTTGCAACGTTTTTTGTAATTTTTTTTAACCATATTCTTTCTTACTGAATATAATATAATAGGCAAAGAAATTTGCCAATATTATAGGAGGAAAAAATGGCAATTTTAAATAACCAAGCAAGTGTATCGTATACTTATACTGGAGCAAGAGCACCTGAAACAAGAACATCAAATGTTGCAAATACAACATTAATTGAAGACTTTAGTTTTACCGTGTCAAAACAGTCTTTACAACAAGGTTTTATTCCTGGCGAAAACGTAACTTTTGCAATTACAATCACAAATGATGGTGCCAATCCATTAACAAACTTTTCTCTATCTGACGACTTGGGATTAGGTTCTGGTACAGTATCACCATTAACCTATTTATTATCATCAGCTAGATTAATCATTGGAGACAACATTTCTACAATCAACCCTACATCAACTTCACCTTTAACATTTACTTTACCAACAACTTTAGGCGTAGGCGAATCTATTAATCTAATTTACGTAGCACAAGTAAACGAAACGTTAGCACAAGAAATAGCAAGTATTACAAACACTGCAACAGTTACCGCAACAGATGAAAGCGGTACAAACACATATACAGAAAGCACAAGCCAAACAATTTCTAGAGTAAATGATGCAAGCTTAGTAATTATTAAACAAAGCAATCAATCAGTGATTAACTCTGGAGACAACCTTGATTACACTATCACCGTTTCAAACCAAGGTTCTTTAAGTGCTTCTGATGTTGTAATTACAGACACCCTTCCTGATGGATTTACAATCAACAATATAAGCATTTCACAAAATGGTACAACTTATAATTATTCACCTTCAGAATACACAATAAACACAACAACTAACACATTAACTTTACCAAATGCCTCGGGCCGACCAATTATAATTGAAGGATTTGAAACAGGCATTGACAATAGTGCAATAATTACAATATCAGGAACTTTTGTTACCCCTTAAAAAAAGCCTCAAATATTTGAGGCTTTTTTAATTTTATTCTTTTTCTTCTTCGGTTTCATTAATTTTGCTATTGAATTTAGAAGCTTTACCTTGTTTTTTTCTAACTAAAGCAGCTTTAGACAAAATTCTAGCACTCTCCTCCTGCATTTGTTCAATTTGCTTTTGAGTTCTCTTTACTCTATCACTAGATACTTTATCTAATGCTAAAATAAACTTTGTTCTAGCATTTTCACCTAAATCTTGTAACACTTCATTTGTTGGGTCTTTCTCAAAATTAGCTTTAACAATTTTTTCATAAGCTTCCATTGTTGGTTTCATATCGATTTCATTATCTAGAACGTAAGTAACATATTGAGAAGCAAGTTTTTTACCTTGAAGTTTATCAATAATAAGTTTTGCAACATGTTCGTCAACTTCATATCTGTCTTGATAGTCATAACCAAACATAACATATCTACCACCAACAAATCCTGCAATAACACCAGCATTTTTATCAACAATTGGTTCTCTTACAATTTCAACAGTTTCATTATTGCCATCAATTAATTTGGTAGCATTTTTACCACTTTCTTCAGCCAAAACACACCCATTTCTGAAGATGTGATAATTAGCCAAATCTTTTGTTAACGCATCACCCTTTTCATCAATTAAAAATGTTTCTCCATTTTTGTTATTAGCAATAAATTTACCATCAACATAATTAATTTCTTCATATGCTTGAGATAAAACCTTATAAGTATTATCACAAATAATATTTTTGAGACCATCTTTATCTAAGATTGTTAAAATTTTATATTCTCCAACATCTTGTTCCTCAACAAAACTTGGTGAAACAACTTTAAACTCATTATCCACATAATATGACAACTGAAAATCTTCATCAAATTTTTTCTGAGAAACAAATCTCAAACCATCTGCACCAATTTCATCGACAAAACTTAAATCTTCGCTAATAAACATAAGTTCTGGAACAATTACAAACTGACTTAAACCATCTTCATAATCAACAATACAAATATTATCCTCGTAAGTTACTAAAACATCAGTATCTGATGGATTGTTGATACTATCAATAAATACATCACCGTTCGAAAAATACACCTTAAAGTCGCCATCTTGTGTTTTTGCTAAAAGCAACTCTTTGCTTGCATTTTGTTTAATTGGATAAACTAGATTACCCGAAAAAGCTTTCAAGTTATCATCAATAACTTTACCTTTTTTTAGTAAGGCTACGCGGCCATCACCATAATCACCTTTAGACAATAACCCCTTATCATCTAAAGGGCTAACCTCACTAAATTTAAACTTGTTTACAATTTTTGAAAAAACTCCCATATCTTTGCCCCTTATTAAATATATTTGTTAATTTAATTATATATTATCTACTTTAACAAAATCAATACTTTTAAAAAATTAATAAATAAAAAGTGAAGATTTTCTTCACTTTTTATTATTTAATTATTAATTGAGTTTTTATTCTTTTGCCAAGCACTCATCAACACCATCTAAAAGGATTTCTTCAATCAGTTTTTTCTGCTTTATTTTACCTCTTAAAAGTTTAGTCTTTTTAAATTTTTCTTTATCTAAATCTTTCAACTCATTTCTGGTTTTTCTAACAGAAAATTGCATGGCTTCTTTCAACTCTTTTAAAAATTCAAGTTTTGCAGTAACTGATAAAATTTTACAAAAAGCATTGTCTGGTGATAACTTTGAATTTTCTTTCATTATTTCTTCATATGCCGTAACAGTTTGTTCAATGTCGGCTTCAGTCAACCCTTCAACAAGCCCTGCTGTATAATGCTTTGGCGGAACCGAACCACCTAAAATTTTTATAATTAATTCTGCACAATTCCTGTTCACCGGATACTTTTTATTGAGGTCTAAGCCAAACATAACATAATCTTTTTCACCATAAACCCTACCAACTACAACACCAGTTTTCCCACATACTACAGGATTATCTAAAACGCAACATAGTTTATAGTCTTTATTATAAATATTGACTTTATTATAATTTTCTTCACAAACCGCAGTTCCATTATCTAAAACCCAATAACGAGTTAAATTACTAGATATCCTTTTGCCTTGTTCATCTATTAAAAAACAAGTATTTGGCCCATTTTTAGCAAAGAACTTTCCTTTAGAATATTCAATTGTTGGATGGCCATAACTCATTCTACTAAAATCTTTTTTATCGCAAATATAATCGTACATATTTTCTTGATCATCTGGAGCCCATAAAATAACATAATCTCCCGCATCAACTTCTGAAACAAACTGCGGAGAAACCCTTTCACCAACTTCATTAATATAATAACTCAAGTTTCTTCCTGCTGGTATTTGCTTAAGTCTAGTATCTAAATCCGACTCTGTTACCTTTCTTCTACCTTGTTCATCAGGTTCACCAATTTCTTTGAACCAATCTGAAACATAATGTCTTGAAGGTATTAAAAGAGCAAAACTATTAGATCCTCTTTGGAATACGTATTGTTTGATTTTTGCATTACTATTATCAAAATTAACTAAATCTTCTTTAATGCCACCAAGCCTAACAACCTCATTTAAACTTTTAAAAATAACATTACCCTGTCTATCAATTATTGTATAGTCGTAATAAGGCTCCCATTTTCCATCTTTATATAAAAAATTACCCTCTTCATCACGGTTTGGTCTTTGAGCATCTTCTTTTCTAACTAAAAATATAGACTCATTAAAATCCCTAACATTTCTTAACATATTATTTGACACAGAACAAATGTTTTCTTCAAGAACTTTACCATTCTTTAGCAAATCTTTAGTCGCCTTACCCCTAACATGACCAATAGCATAACCGGCTTTTAACCACTCAATCTTGTCATACTTAAAAAAATTTTTAATAAATCCCATAATTAACTCCTAAATTTATATGGTTTTATTATACACTATATTAAAGTTCATTTCAATAACACCTCCAAAAAAAACAAAAAAAAGAGCTAAATTTATATTATAGCTCTTCCTTTTTTATATTTATAACTTCTTATCTTGAACTGAAATTCCTGATTTCGCCATTTCGTCACGAATAAAATCACTCATTTGATAATTCTTTTCCATGCGAAGTTGATTTCTTACTTTTGCAATAATTTCAAGTAACTTTTCTTCGTTAGAATTATCTTGTTTTGTTTCTTCTTTAGACGAAAAATCTAAGCCTAAAACAAAACCAATTTTATTCATTAAAGAAACAACTTCACCTGCGATTTGCTTGTTTTCGAGTTTTATTTTTGTCACTTTTAAAAGCTCTGAAACTGCAACTGGAGTATTAAAATCTTCGTCCATAGCTAATTCAAATTTATTTAAAATTTCTTTTATAACATCTACTTTAATTTCTTCTGCTTCACCACCAGCCAATTCATTTGCTTTTAAATAAACTTCTTTAATCTTTTCAAATTGCTCACCAGCTTTTTTAATTGCATCAATAGTGAAGTCAACCGGAGTTCTATAATGGAATAAATTTATAAAGTATCTTACATGCATTGGGTCACAAATTTTAAATAAATCTTCTAGTGTTATAAAGTTTCCTAGAGACTTACCCATTTTTGTCCCATTAACAGTAACTAAATTGTTATGCATAAAGAAATTAACAAATCTTTGACCATTAGCAACTTCACTTTGTGCACATTCACATTCATGATGCGGGAAAATATTATCAATTCCGCCACCATGAATATCAAACGTTTTACCTAAAAATTTTCTAGATAACACAGAACACTCTAAATGCCAACCAGGACAACCTTCACCCCAAGGCGAATTCCACTTCATCAAAGTTCCCGGCTCTACACTTTTCCAAATAGCAAAATCTTCTGGAGCTCTTTTATCAGAAGCAACATCTATTCTTTCACCCGACTTTGTATTGTCTAAACTTCTGTTTGAAAGTTGACCGTACTTTGAAAATTTTCTAACATCAAAATAAATATTACCTTGTTTTGTTATATATGCATAGCCTCTATCTAAAATCTCCTTAACCATTTCTATCATTTCAGGAATAAAACCTGTTGCTCTTGCAGAAATAGATGGCTTTAAGATATTAAGCTTTTCCATATATTCAAAATACATAGTTTCATATTTATATGCTATTTCATAAGCATCAATATTTTCTTTTCTTGCCTGTTTTGCAATCTTATCTTCACCTTCATCTCCATCACCAACCAAGTGACCAACATCAGTTATATTTTGAACATATTTTACCTTATATCCAAGATATTGAAGATATCTATAAACAACGTCAAAGTTTGTATAGCTTCTAGCATGACCAAGATGTGGCGGACCATAAACTGTTGGTCCACACACATACATATTAACACGTCCTAAGTTAATTGGTTTAAACACTTCTTTTTGTTTTGTAAACGAATTATAAATTTTTAGTCCCATAATTTTCTTCCCTTTAAGGTTTTTTCTATAGAGTTTTTGCAACATTAAATGCTGTTTTTACTGCAGTAAACACTTTACCACATTTATTACTATCACCAACATTGTAAATTAAAGGTGCAACATTTTCTTCCTGTAATTTTTTAAAAAGTTCATTGTTTGAAACGGTTCCCGCCGCCAACACAACTAAATCCGCATCTACATTTACAGCCTTTGGTAATGTCTTAATTTTTTTAGCCAATGGATTATGAATGTTATCTGGTAAAACTGGTTCCCATGTATTATATGGATTAGGAACTGTTTTACTAGCATTTGTCATTATCTCAACAGAATCTTCATTAATCCTTGTAACTTGAGAACAATTATAACACATAACTTTTGCTTTTTCAAGATAATGTAAAATATGTCCTCTATTTGCTGTACAACTATTCGTCATAAGAGTTGGTGCTATTTCAACAATTGTTACATTTTTATTTAATTCATATTTACAGTAGTAAGCTAATTCACAACCAGAATCTCCACCACCGATTATAACTATATTTTTTGCTTTTTCTAGTTTTGAAATATCTTTTAATACCTCAACAACTGAACAAACATGCTTTTGTACAGCACCATTTATATTTAACCCCATTTGTGATGAGCCTGTAGCTGTAATAACAGCATCAAATTTTTCATCTTTTAGCATTTTAGCATCTGCATTTACTCCAAATTTTGCTGTAAAAGATTTTTCCTTCTTCATGTCATTTACAACTTTGGTTAAATATTCTACATAATTTTTTAATTCATATTTTATTTTTGGTACAGAGGCCAGAACTAACATTCCGCCCACACTATTTTCTTTTTCATATAAAGTTACATCATGTCCACGAAGAAGTAATGTTTTTGCAGCAACAACCCCCGCAGGACCAGCGCCAATAACTGCAACTTTCTTTTTTATATCCGCTTTTGGAATACCACTTAACAAACCTGTTTCAAATGTTGTTGTTGGACAGACCGCACATTGAGGATGTCCTCCATCAACAAACTCTTTTATACACGCTTCGTGACAACCAATGCAAGGTCTTATATCTTTACTGTCACCTTTAAATGCTTTATTTGGCCATTCTGGGTCTGCAAGAAGAGGACGAGCAAGCATTACCATGTCACATTTGTTTTCTCTTAATGCTTTTTCAGCTAAATCAGGATAACCAAGTTTACCAACAGCAACAACAGGAACCTCCACCCCAGCATTTGATAATATATTATTTTCTTTAAAATATTTTTTTACTAACTCTGAAACCTCTAAAAAGCAACCCGATGGCATGCTTGATGGCGGATGTGGTAACCACCAGTTATCATATGAACCTAAATCAACATCAAATATATCGACACCAGCTTTAACAAGGTTCTTCATGTAATCTAGAGTTTCAATAACCAACCTTTCATCTCTAAATTTCTTTAGACTTTTGATTTTTTTCATTCTTTCGCCATATGTTGCATTTAGCATTAGCGATAAATCTATTCTATACATTATTGGAAATTTATTGCCACAGCGTTCACGAATTTTATGAACCATATCAATACCAAATTGTTGCCATGCAGAATATCTACCCATTAATCTTCTGTTATAGGCTGGATTTGTCATTTGTTCTAAAAGATAACCCTCGTGACCATGAAGATATACACCATCTATATTACAAAATTTAGCATCAGCTGCAGCTTGCCCTGTTCTTTTGATAATCTTTTTTAATGCCCTTCCCGATATTCTTTTACATGGAATTGCCGGCATATAAAAATTAGGGTTCATTGAAGCTGATACAGGTAACTTAAATTTAGATAACAAACATTCAGGATTACCAACCCTACCAAGACCCGGGGTTAATTGTATAAAAATTTTTGAACCGTAGCTATGCACTGCATACGATAAATTCCTCCAACCAACAAGATTAGTTCTACTTCTATCAATTCTTGGAAAATATGAAAGCTCATCTTTTTCTGTTACAGTTGGGTCTATACCATGGCTTGTTGGAACTAAACCAGTCGTAATTAAACCAACACCACCCTTAGCCCTTGCTTCAAAATATGAAATCATTTTTTCACTCGGTCTACCAGTTTCATCAGCCATATTTACATTTCCCATTGGCCCCATAACCAGCCTGTTTTTGATTTCTATGTTATTAACTTTTATAGGACTAAACATGCTTGTATACGGATAAAGATTACTGGTCATCGTTAGCGCTTCTATTTTACCGTTAAACCAATCACCAAAAGTATCTTCAAGCTTCGCAAGAAGCTTCTCATATTCTTTAGCCTTTTCTAAATCTGTAATCTCTGACATAATTAAATCTCCCATACTAAAATTATTTACTTATGTAAATAATAACATACATATTTATTTTTCAGCAACTAAATGATTTAAATAATAAAAAAAGTCGATGTCGAAACATCAACCTTTTTATCTTATTTAAAAACCTTGTCAAACATTTTATCTTTACTTAACTTTAACACATTAGTGACAGTACTTGTTGCAAATGTTGGCGATAGTCTATATAAACCACTCATCAAATGAGCATCTTTACCAAGAACAATTCGTTTCTTTCTTCGTGCAATTTTTCTTAAAATTTTAAGAGCCATTTTTTCTCCACTCATTGCAAAACTTACAACAAATTTACCAAGCTCTGCCTCATTTCTAAATAACTCTGTAAGAGCATACCCTGGACAAACACATGCTACGTAAATTTCTTTTTTGTGTTCTTGTGCAATCACTTCAGTAAAGTTTTTTACAGCACCTTTACTTGCTGAATAAATTGCAGTTCCTACAACTGGACAAATACTAGCAGAGCTTGCAATATTTATTATCGCACCTTTATGTTTTATCAGATCATCAATAAATGTTTTGTACGAATAAAGATGAGAGTTAAAATTTGTTTCCATAACTTTTAAGCAAGTACTTAAATCATGATTTTTAAATTTATCAAAAGGAAGCATAATACCTGCATTATTAATTAATACATCAATTTTAAAGTTTTCTTTATCAAACTCTGATTTTAAATTTTGCCAAGCAGATAACTCACAAACATCTAAAACTTTATACTGGAAACTGCCTTTTATTTTGTTTTTCTTTTTTTTACAGCACTCCTCAATAAACTCATCAATTTCTTCTTTTGCTTTTATTAGCTTACCTTCCGTTCTTCCTAAGCCAATTACATTACAACTAAATTTTCCTGCTAAATACTTTGCCATGTAAAAGCCTATACCACTAGAAGCCCCCGACAAAACAATATTTTTACCATAAAACCACTTGTTTTTCATTGTTTTTTCACTCCAAAATTAACCATTTTGCGTTTTTTAGTAAGTAAAATTGTTTTCAACATAACCAGAACATGTAGCCATAACTCCAAAATACATTACAGTATAAGCTTCATCATATCTAATATATGTAAACTTCATATCACTATCAATTATTGCTGTAACATTTATTACTTTAAAGGTTGGATAACTTTCTAGCCCTGACATATGCTTAACTTGTTTTACATAATTTATAACAGAAGAATCATTTGTGAGAGAGAATGAAATTTTATATTTTCCACCACCCATACTTGTTACCGCTTCAGTACCCTCAACTATTGTTTGCGATGAAATAATGTACGGTACACACGGAGCATCTGGACTTGTTCCATATTCTTCTTTGTACTCATCATAAGTCATATTCCAAGTCGCATTTTCTGGATATGTGGTTGACCCTGACGAAATTTTTGATGCTTTATATATTTGAGCACTTTTTGCTTCTATATCATAATAGTATTTTTCGGCTAATGAAAGCATTCCTTTTGATGCACTTTCACACTCATAAATATTTCCCGTTTTCTTTTTATATCCCCAGATATCTTGCTTAGAACCAATACTTGGTTGAATTGCTCCAACTGTAGTTGCATAATAATTGTCTTGGTTATTTAAAACATATTCACTAGCAACAAACAATTCTCCAGCAGAAACCTTATCTAAAGACTTGCCCGAAGCTATTATTGTTTCATAAACAACCTTCGCATCATCTCTCAACACATCTTCACTAAATGCACTGTAGTCAACATTATTTAAAACATTAGCCACATAAAAGTTTCCTGCTAAATAACCAAAAAAGATTGCAACAAAACCAACTAAAACATAACTTAAAAGATTTCTTACCTTACTACGTAGTGTTTTAGGCTTTCCTCTTTCACTTTTACGAACAATTAAAACCTCTCTGCCTTGTTCTTTAACTTTTTGAACATTAATATTATCAACAGTTTCAAGGTTAACTTTATTCACTTCATCATTTAACACAAGTCCGTTATTTGATACAGTCTTCGCCTCAACAGTTATAGCATTATTCTTATTTAATTTTTTATCAACCTTCTTTTTTCTTTTGTTAAACTTTTTTTCTTCAATCTTATCAAGTTTATCCTGTTTTTTATGTTCTTTCTTTAGTTTTCTTATCTTTTTAGTTTTTATTTTTTCACCAGTAACAAGAGAATACTTGTTTTTCTTTTGGTTTTCAGTAGAAAGCTCTTCCATACTTACCCCTTAACTGTATTTTTAGTTATTATATCATAAATAAAAATTCAAGTAAAATAAATATTATATAATTGAAAAAAAAATAGGCAAAGTGGTTGACTTTTTTCGACACTAAATTTATATTTATAAAATGTAATTAATAGCCTAAAGTTAAATTTTATGTTATAATATTTTAAAGGAGAAAATAAATGAAAGAATTTTGGCATATTTTGCTTCATACTCTTGAGCATTCAGTTATACTGTTGCCATTTTTATTCATTTCGTATATTCTCATAGAAGTTTTGGAATATTACTCCATGAAAAAGCTCAAATACTCAAAACTTCTTACAAACAAATGGAGCACTCTTTTCGGAGCTGGTTTTGGACTTGTTCCACAATGCGGTTTCTCAGTTGTGGCTACAGACTTATTTGCACAACATAAAATAAAACTTGGTACCCTTATTGCTGTATATATAGCAACAAGTGATGAAGCAATTCCTCTCCTCTTATCTTCACCAGATAACATATTAGCTTTAGCTCCGTTACTCCTCGTTAAATTTGCCGCCGCAGTCTTAATCGGTTACTTAGTTGACTTAATTTTTAAAAAGACAAACATAAAACATTTAACACCTATCAACCATCAAGAATTAAACTTAGACCATAAAAATATTAACTCAACAACACAAGATGACCATAACCACAATCACGAAGATAATGAACATAATGACAAACAACACGATAATGAAATTTCGATAGAAACAGGCTGTTGTGGTCACCACCTATCTGAAAGTCCATCTCATAAAGTAAAGTTAAAACAGTTTTTAATTCACCCACTTATTCACACACTTAAAATATTTGGATTTATATTGATAATAAACTTTATCTTTAACGGCCTAATTGAATGGCTTGGTGAAGACAAACTAACAAGCTTTTTACTTAAAAGCAAAGACCTTGCACCTTTGGTTTCCGCATTAATTGGATTAATACCAAACTGCGCAAGCTCGGTAGTTATAACAAACCTTTATTCTATTGGAGGAATAGGATTTGGTGCTTTAGTTGCAGGTCTAATCGTTAATGCAGGAATTGCATTTGTAATACTTTTCAAACAAAATAAAAATATTAAACAAAACTTTGCTATTTTAGGTGCAATGCTAGCAATTGGAATTTCTATCGGTTATACCATTCAACTAATTGGATTTTAGCAAAATAAAAAGACATCAACACAAATTGATGTCTTTTATTTTTTATTGTTTATTATCTTGTAACACCCATAGCTATTAATTCATCTGCTGTTTTATCACAATAGATTTCAGCATCTACATTTCTAACATAAAGAATGTTTGATTCAAGACCACTATTTACATCTATATCGTCTTTTGATGCATTTATGTCTGTTGAATGATTGTAAATATAAATGTTTTGTGTTCCATCTTTTCTATACCAAAGAGCAACCCCTCCACCATTTGTTGTTTCATTTAAGTTTACATATCCACCATCATTGACTTCTACATATTTAAAAACTTCAAACGAACCAGAAGCTGATACACAATAGAAAGTTACAACTAAATTTGTTTTGATAAAGTATACATCAACATTATGATCTTCTTTAACATCTTCAAAATTTAAGTATGCGCCTGTATCCGAATAGTTTGTTTGTTCTTTACCATCAACAACAATCTTTGAAATTCTATAACCTGCTCTAGGTACAATATAATACTCAAACTTTTCGCCTGCATCAACAGCATTATCTCCAACAACACTAATGCCCTCTACATCTTTTAAATATACAAAACCTTTACCTTCGACAACATCTATATCAATAGTATAGTGTTTATCACAACCAACTAAAGCCAAAGGACAAAGCATTATAAGCATTAAACAAATTATTGATATGCTTTTAAAAATCTTTTTCATTTCTATCTCCTTAATACTATTTCACAAGTTTATTATCTCAAAAACAAAAATTTATGTCAACTTGTTTTTAGCCAATTTCATAAAAAACTAATTTAATTAAATCAAACAGCAGTGGAAGAAAAATCTTCCACCACCATTTTAAAATACATTTTCACTTACAGCATATAAATATCTATTACCATATTCGTTAATTTTAAATATAACTGCTATATAATAATCTGCAGGTGTAACAGACGTATAATTTATAGATGTAAGTTGCTCTGCCCCTGAGTAAT
Organism: Clostridia bacterium; assembly: GCA_045534555.1. Taxonomy (GTDB): domain Bacteria; phylum Bacillota; class Clostridia; order Christensenellales; family UBA1242; genus UMGS2069. Next base: position 12,694 of record JAZSJW010000024.1, on the reverse strand, counting down.
TCGCATTTAATATTTCTCTTAAAGCAACTTCTTTTGTATAGCCAGCTGTTGAAATTTTTGCATCATATTCAGCCTTTTGTACTGAAGATAAGCCTAAAACATAAACGTCACTATAATTGAATAAACTTACAGTTCCATCTGGCAATATTTCACCAAATGATAAATCAACTTTTGCTTGATTTCCATTCATAGAAAGTTCGAAATTAGCCTCATCATATACAGCATATACGACAAATTTTTCTTCAACAATTGTTGTATTATCAAATTTAGGTAAGCTATTAAATATTTCTGAAGTGTAATATCCAACTGGTGCTACATCTGTAACTACAAAGCCCGCAAAGAATGTTCCCTCTGGCCATAATTCACTTGACGATGTAGGTAATTTTAACACCTTACCAGCAGTATTATTCTTTTCTCTATGCTCTACACCACCAACAACAGCTGTTTTGTAACTATCTAAATCATAGAGATTTTCATCATTTTCACCACCAACCCATCCTAAGCCTGAATGATAGTATGCAAATATATATTCTTCACTTGTTATTGTTCTTTCAACATAGCTAGATGTTGTAATATCCCAAAAATAGTATGTTACAGATTGATCTAAGCTAATGTCATAATTTCCTACAATATATTTGTTTTCTGTAATAATGTCACCAACCAAAGCTTGATTTTCAGTCCAAGAAAGAACACCTAAATTGTTTGAGCCATAACGCCACCCTTTAGTTTCGTCAAAATTAAATTTACGAGTATAAACCTTTTCTAACCATTCGTTATTAAAAGCATCACCATAATAAATTTGTTTTGTATATAGATAATTATCTGGTAAATCCTCTTCATCTATATATGCAGAATATCCATTAAATTGTCTATAATACTCAACATCAAAATATTGCCTTTCACTTTCCGCACTAATAGTGAAATTAGATTTTACAAAATCAAATCCCAAAACTATTCTAAACGCATCATATACTACATTATTAACATCACTGCCATCTTCATTATATGGAATGACTTTTAAATACATACCATCTATAACGTAGGCAGTTTGTCCCATAAAGTTAGTGTAATTATCCAAATCAAAAGCTAATTCTTCGCCATCAAATGTAGCCACTAAACTCTTATTCGTATTCCATGTAAATAATAACCATGAGGACTTTTCTGTACTTCCGTTATTATAGTTTAGTAATATTTTACTTACGTAATAACCTTCGTTTGTCATAATATCTAAAACAAAATCATTACCGTAAGTTGTTGTTATAGATAAATCCGCACTACCAGCATTGGTATTTTTGTAATTATAGCCACTATATTCATAATCTAAGCCTTTTGCACTAGTTGACAAATAAATTTCTGAAGTGTTTTTACCATTTATATAATTGATACTATAGTCTTTGTATGTGTAATGTGCATACATTGAGAATGTTAATTTTTGAGGGTTTGAGTTATATAATGTCAACAGCTCTGTAACATCTGTTAAATTATCACCTGAAGCCCTATATGTCAATTTATCAAACAATTCTTTATTAAACACTGTCGTTGCTGTTATTTTATTTGTGTCAGAATTAACCATCAAATCAAAACTTGTGTTTGAATATAGACCTTCAAAAATATATCCAATTGGAGTAACACTAATCGTTGATATATTGCCCATTTGTTTATCAAATTCAAATTCAACAAACAAATCTGTATAGTGTGTTGATGTCTCTACATTTCCACCACCACTAATTTCCGCTTTAAACTTACCATCATTTCTGCCATAAGTTTTTAATACATCATTATTAAGATTTACATATGCTTTAAACACCTTTGCTACATAAACCGCATAAAGTGTTATTGTTCTATTTACATCATCTATTAAAAGATTATATCCAGAAGATGCATTGCCAATTGAATAATCTATCTTGTTATGTGAGTTAATTCCATTTGCTATGTAATCTAAACTATTAACTTTAGCTTGGTCTGAAGATAATTTAACACTCTTATAACCTAAGAAATCATAACCTATACGTTTTATTGCCCCTAAAGTAAACTCTGTATCATAAGTTACTTCTTGCGTGTATCCGCCTAACCCATCATCTGCCGCTTGAGAAGATCCATTACTATATGACACATCATTAGGATTGATTGTCAAGGTATATTTTATCTTATCCCACTTAGCATATAAAGTTATTTCTCTTGAACCCACAACATCTGTTTTTGTTATAATATTGTTGTATAATTCAAGATTTAATTTATCCCCTTGAGACACTTGAACTGATCCAACATCCTTAGAAACAAACCAACCAAGGAATGTATATCCCTGTCTTGTCGCCTCATTAAGTATTCCAAATGAATGGTCAAATTTAACAGTTAAAGTAGAACCTGATATAATATCCGCTGGAGATGAGCCATTTGAATGAGTTTCATCATTTTCATTAAGTACAATGTTATATTCATTTGCTCTAAATACACTATAAAGAGTTACGGTCGCACCATTTGTGCTTGTTAAATTCTCTTCCAAGACTTGATTTGAAGTATAATCAACTTCTGATAAATCAATACCTGAAACTTCTTCTTTAGAGTAACCTAAGAATGTATACCCAGTTCTTGAATATCCATTTGTTGATAGATTAGACCAAACATTGTAAACATGATGTGAATTTTCAGTCCTTCCCACAGTTTCACTTGATACACCATTACCATCTATTGAAATATAATTTACATCGTATTCAATAGCATCAAAATACACGTCAAAGGTATAGCTATCTATACTTAAATCTGTTAATGTATATGTTAATGTATGAACTGAACCAGATTTACTATAATCTACTGGAAGTTTCTCTCCGCTTGCAAAAAGTCCTGTTCTTGAAGAATTATAAATATAACCTTCAATATCACTAATTTCTATAGATAAATACGAACCCAATAGTTCAATCTCAAGTACTGACGAATTCAATTCTGATGATGTTGCAGTATCTAAATTATTTATATCATAATACCTAGCTGTTAATTGTGTTAACAAACCAAAACCAGTTCTTGGATCACTCTCAAAGTCTCCACCACCAATTCCTAAATATGATTTTATTGCAACACTAATATCAACAAGTTCAATTACAAATTTTGAAGCAAACACCTCTTTTATTTGTGCGCTTGTCTTATTACTATCTAGTACAATTTGCTCACTTCCTACAGGCTCAACGGCCGCTATTTTATAAGAATAATTACTCTCAACCAAAGTGTTGAGTGTTAATGTATTAACACTTTCAGATAAGCCTAAAATCAAATAATTGTATCTATAAGTATCTGCATCTACTGCGACACCAAATTTATATATATCACCACTAGTTATTCTATCTGCCTGTTGTGTTTTTGTTAATGCATTTAAGTTATCACCGTTTTGTGTTACAATATCAAATACATTATCGCCTTCTTGTTCAACGTCAACATGTATTAATTTATAAGTAACATAGTCAAATAGGAATGATATATCGCTTGAAATGTTATTTATTGTTATTACAAAACTTTCTGCTTCTTGATTATAAGATATTTTTACATTTGTACCAACAATCTCTGGATTTAAATTAGCATTTACTATTTTACCCATGTTTTGAACAACATTTAATTCTTTAATTTCATAACCTGGATATGCTAAATATTGATAGTCTCCAGAACCTATTTTAACAGATATGTAATTTACTAATATATTTTCTTTTGGTTTAACATTATAAACAATCGTATCACTAGAAACAATGGAATTTGTTGACAAATTAGAAATGTTTGAAGTTACGTCTATGCCATCTATAGAGCCCTCTCCACAATTGTTTGATACAATACTTGTTACAATGGTTTTTATTCCGTATTCTACATCAATCAAATGGTTTTCTGTGTTAATAATTGTAAACATACATTCATATAAACCAGTACCGTTATTGTATGTTATAACAAAAGTAACATTACCAACAATATATGTAGAAGAATAAGCATTTGTTTCTAAAGCTTCATAATCAGTAGAAATCACATTCCTTTTACTTGTCAAATCATAATTTACAGTAAAGTTTATAGTTGTTCCATCAACTGTAATTTTTGTTAAATAAGATTTATCAACAACTTCTCCGCTTGAATTATTAACACTATTTGATTTTGTCCTTAATGTTAAAGAGTTATTGTATGAAGCATCACTTTGTGTATACTCTTGCATTTCATTATCATCACTGTCCATAATAATTGCAGATAAATCTTGTCCTTCTGGAGCTGTAATTTTTATAACGTTAGAAAATTGCATGTTTTCTATCGTCACTTTAATGTCTGCATATTTTTTGTTATATGCTTCAAACATTTTTGTTAAGTTTATTTTTAAGTTAAAGCCATCGTTTACAACTGTAATATTGCTAGGAAGTTCTTCTGAACCTTCAGCTAGTACAACCCCATAATTTGTAGGTGCCAATGAATTCCATACACCATCAATTACATAAGTTGTTGTATTTCCAAAATTATCATACACTTTAAATTCTATGCTTGAAACATATGTTCCTTGCAATACTGACACATCTAATATAGCATCTTCACCTTGTAGTGAATACATTTGATATATATTTGCTTCATCAGACCAAGTATCTCTTGTACTCATTGTTGTTTTGACACCTGCATCTGTTGAACCCACATAAGCCATAGTATCAAAAGAACCATTTGTCTCTAAAGAAATATTATAAACCTCTCTTTCATATTGGGCATATAAAGTTCTTGCTGACGAAAGAGAAACTTCTTCATGCCCATCATAAAGGGTCCCTCCTGAAGCCGCATCAAACCAACCTTTAAACACATATATTTCTTTTTTGCCACCAAAAGAATTTTCACTATTATATGCTACAATTCTTGGCAACGCCCCATATGTTAAGCCGTATGTAATATTTTTTGTATAACCAGAGAAGTCATCACCAGCTACAGCTTCACCAATAGCTTCCATAAAGTAAACATCTGTTATATTGTATACAAAACCACCAACATCGAGGTCTTGATAACTACTTATATTTGCATCAAAGGTTAAAGTATATACATCCGGTGTCCACCTTGCATATAAAGTTATATCATCATCAACCTTATATATGGTATCTGCAGTATAACAATTTCCACCTTCTGAACTATTTACATCAAACCAACCAACAAATGTATGTCCCTCTTTTTCTAAACTAGGAAGAACACCAACCGATTGATCAAAGGTAACATTTTTTTCTTGACCCGATAGTGCTTCCCCATCATTAACAAAATAAATGTAATATCTTTTTGCTTCCCATTCTGCTTTTAAATTAAAAGTTTGAGGTTGCATAGCACTTGTATCAATAGAAAATAAGTTCTTATAATCAATAGCTGCAATTATTAAACCACTTTCACCAACAACCATTTCTCCATTTAAAGAATAACCTTTAAACTCGTATCCCCTTCTCTCTAGCACATTAACTTGTGTTTTTCTAGCAAAATTTTCAAATCCAAAATATGCAGGATTATAAGATGACACTAAATCTTGACCATATCCATGGAAATAATATGTGGTAAATTTTTCGCTCTCTGTTTCTTCAGAACCTTCAAAACCAACAAAACTTAAAATTGAATATCTCTCCACAATGCAAACATTAGTAAATTTAAATAAACTAAATTCACCCTCACTTTGAGTTATCACAAACTTGGCAAAACTTGATAATGTTGTATATTGTTCTTGTGTAAGAATTTCAATATCTTCATATGTGTTTGTTGAAGCTTTTGCTGTAACAAAATCAAACTCTGTAATTAGGTATCCTTCTTTTGCTGAAATTTGAGCATAACTAGTACCATTATCATTTAAAATTGTTATTTGATACTTTTCAAAATCATATTCCATAGGTTCTGATAATGCAAAACCCGTCCAATCAATATAGTTTGTATCATAGTCATTACCATTAAAAATATTGCTCATTGTAAATGTTAGATTAATTTTATCACAATAGGTAGATGCAAGAATTAACCCACCATCATAACCAACAGAATTATAATTTACAACTCTTGCCTCATCATCAATACTTTGGTCAAAATATGTCAATCCTTTACCATCTAAACTTACAGCTGGAATAACCCTAGTTGATGCATCTATTGAAGCATTAACAATTCCGTTATGATATGTTTTTAACATTTCACTTTGGTTCTCTAATAATGAAGATGTTGCTTCTAGTGAATACAAATATGAGTTTTTCATAGCAAGGGTGATCATATAATAGTAACCACCAGTTAAGCTCTCATCACCACCTGAAACAACAGCTAACTGAATAATTGCTAACGAATAATTATATCCGGTATAAACATGCATTCCTTCAACAGCAAATGTATATCCTTCAGATACATATAAACAATTTTCTTCGTCATCAAAAGCTGGTAAAAAGTTTTTTTGCCACTCTGTCAATTGATCAAATGATGTAAATGTTATAGAAGAAAAATCCAAATCAAAGGTATTGGTAACAGTTCCATAACCAAATTCATCATTAACACTAATATCAATAGTAGGAGTTATTTCATCATCTTCTTCAGCAACATTCTTAACATAACTTTTTAAACCAAAACTTTTTATTGTTAAATTATTCAACTGTACATTATTGCCCGCACTTTTATCATCTGTTATAAGCAACTTATTTATTGGAGTAATGTCAATTAAGTAATTTTTATCCGCTTTAACTGCCAATAAAATCTTGTTTATAGCCGCATCATAAGTTAATGTAACTACAGCATGTGAATACAACTTTTCTCCCTTAATATTGTACACATTAAACATTTCATCTTCTTCTGTGAAATAAAAACCAATTCCCATAAAGACATAATCACTAAGCGCTACAGCAAAATTATCAATTATTGTTTTTTGACCTTTTGCAGAAATAAGATAATATCCATCTATATCTTGTGCAATTGCATAACCATCAATAAACGGAGATACTTTACTAAAATTTCCCTCTACTAACGTTTCTCCTGTTTTTGATAAGATCCTTTTTTGTCCAATTAAAGAAGAAACAACTACAACATTATCATAATTACTCATAGAAATTTTATCCCCATCGTTTAATGACAACGATGTGTTTTTATTTCCATTAAAATCTAATGTTGTTGAATTTGTACCCCCCGATGTTACAAGACTATTTCCATTAAAACCAACTATTTTACCAAAAGCATTGTAGTCATAAGATACAATGTTGTAAATTTTTCTTGAGTTATCTCTCTTATCAATTTGATAATACTTAATTATCGACTTGTTTTCTTGAATTATAGCTTTGTCTTTTATAGGGCAAAATAAGACTGCAAAATAATCATCACCGAGATTAGTATCCACTTTTTTAACAACATTGTTGCTAGCTTTTAAATCTATCAACTTTGATGTTTTTAGATCAAAAATTTGATAACTTAAATAATAGCCTTGTTCCAAACCACTATAAAGATTTGCTTTTATATCAAAATCATCATTATTTGTAGTTTGCATTTTCTCAATTAAAACAGCATTCTTTGAAAGTTCATATGCCTTAAAATAAGTTGCCATATGATATGTTTTACCATCGACAAAACTTACCACATTACTTGTCTGCAAAGCTTCTTCGCCAACATTATCAAAAGATTTGACTAATGCAAAATTATTAAGAGAGTAAATATCAGTTTTATCCCTATATGTCGCAATAAAATAATTATTTGTAAGCTCAACATCTATAACAAATTCCAAATCAGTAACTTTAAAAATTGTTTCTGTTGTTGCCATATTTATTAAAACTGATAAAACATTATTTTCTGTTTGTAGGTCTTCAGAATAAGAAATTTTATTTCCATCACTCGTTTCTAGCAATAAATAATTATTTTTCATTACATAGGAAACATTTGATAATACACAAGTAAGTCTTCCTGTTTTTAGATTAATCAACTTTAAAATATCACCTTGAGATACAAAAGCAAAGTTATTATAAATAGCCTTAACCGCATCATATGTAACCATGCTATCAATAGGAACTGTTTGGTTCGTAACTAAAGAATAAATCAAATAATTTTCACTCAAATCTTTTGTAACAACATAATCACCCGAACAAATAACAATATCATCAAACTCAACATCACTTGGCAGTCTTTCAGTATCAATATTTTGAACTTGAGCTTTTAAATTAGATGCATTAACATTATAGCCAAATTGTTTTTGTCTAGCAGTCAAACCACCCTCATCTTTTAACATAAAAAAGATGCCTAGCCCAATACCAGACAAAATTACAGCAACAAATAATGCTATAAAAAATATATTTAACCCTCTTCTTTGCTTCGTTGTAAGAACCATAAAACACCTCAATATTAATTTTATTATGTGCCCAAGTTTTAATAAATATATATAATATATATTTAGTTTAACAAAAAGAAAAAGAAATACCAAATAAAATGAAGCACAAATTAAAAAATTAATAAATTAAAGCAAACAAAAAATGATGTTAATTTAGCAATTACTAACAACCAATATGTTTAATAAAACGCAGCAATTACAAGAAAACATATAAAAAATACCTAATATTTTCTAATTTATTATAACTTTTTGCACTTTTTATAAAAATTAAAGACATTAAAACAAACACTTTTGAAATAAAAACTACATAAATAACACACATTTCAATAATAAACAAAACCACACATAATAAATACACAAAATAAACAACCAAAATGTTGTAAAACTTTCATTATTTATGCTTAAATGTTGATTTTTGCACTTTTATTTTTAATGAATAATTACCATTAAAATATATCGATAAGGTTATAAAAAACAATAATAAGCAATCTAAAAATTTAATACATAAAAAAAGAGGTGTAAAATACACCTCTAAACAAAGTTTGTTACTTTTTATAAATCAACCTTCCACAATTCTCACATTCAATTACACCTTTGTTTTTTAAATCAGAAAGCCTACTCGCAGAAATATCTAAACTGCAACCACCACATTTTCCTGATGTTTCAGCAACAAATATGGGGAACATTTTACCATCTGATTTAGCATTGTATTTTTTCAAAAGAACTGCATCAACTTTGGTTTTTTGCACAGCTAATTCATTTGTCAACTTTGCAATTTCTGGTTCTAATCTTTCTTTTTCTTTTAAATAATTAGCTTTATAAACTTCCAAATTGTGTTTTGCTTTTTTTGCATTATTCCATATAACCTCAAAGTCTTTATTTACTTGAGCAACTTTATTCGCCAGTCCTGCAATATTGTTTTCTAAAGTTTCAGATTTTGCAATGAATGCATTAATTTTACTTTCAAGTTCAGTCATTTTATCTAACCCAGCAGCTTCAACACTTTTAGTTAATAACTCTAATTTTGCAACAAAATCATTATAATACATCACAGCTTTTTCATATTGAGCAGTTAAGTTTGCAGCAGCGGCTTCAACTTTTAAAAGCTTTGCTTGGCCATCTTTCAAATATTGTTGCATATCTTCTTTATTTTTTTTTATTTTGACTAGATGCCAATTCGTTTGTTAATCTTCTAAGTTTAGCATCTATTTCTTGATACCTTATCATTTCTTGCATGTTTTTATCTCCTATAAAATTTTAATAACAAATTAAAAGTCAAAGTAAGTCAAATTTATTAATCTTCTAAGAAATCTTTTAACCTTTTACTTCTTGATGGATGTCTTAATTTTTTAAGGGCTTTTGCCTCAATTTGTCTAATACGCTCTCTTGTTACGTTAAACTCTTTACCAACTTCCTCAAGGGTTCTTGGGTGTCCATCATCAACACCATATCTAAGCATTATAACCTTTTGTTCTCTTGGCGTTAATGTATTTAAAACATCAAGTAGTTGTTCTTTAAGCATTAAGTTTGTTGCAGATTCTGCAGGATTTAATGCAGACTCGTCTTGAAGGAATGTTCCTAAATTACTATCTTCCTCTTCACCAACCGGTGTATCTAACGAAATTGTTTCTTGTGCAATTTTTTGAATTTCTCTAACTTTCTCCTCGGTAACACCCATCTCTTTTGCAATTTCTTCAGTTGTTGGCTCTCTACCTAAAGTTTGAAGCAAACTTCTAGCAACTCTTATTTGTTTATTGATAGTTTCTACCATATGAACAGGAATACGAATTGTTCTCGCTTGGTCCGCAATTGCCCTTGTGATAGATTGACGTATCCACCAAGTTGCATATGTTGAAAATCTAAATCCCTTTGTATAATCAAACTTTTCTACAGCTTTCATCAAACCAAAGTTTCCTTCTTGAATTAAATCAAGAAACAATAAACCTCTTCCAACATATCTTTTTGCAATACTAACAACAAGTCTTAAATTCGCTTCAGATAATCTTCTTTTTGCAGTCTCGTCACCTTCCATCATTCTTACAGCAAGTTCAATTTCTTCTTCTGATGATAATAGAGGAACCTTACCAATATCTTTCAAATACATTTTAACTGGGTCATCTATGCTAGCCCTATTCATCAAATCTTCTATTTCATTATCATTTTGAATTACTGTATTTTCAATAATTTTTACACCACTTTCTTGTATGCGTTGTAAAATTTCATCAATTTCTTCTGCATTTAATTTTGCAAATCTTTCAGAAACATCTTCAATATTAATGCTTCCTGATTTTTTTCCCATTTCAATTACTTTATTAATTTCGGCTTCAACTTTAGATTTTATTGCCATTATAAATCCACCTTCTTATTTTTTATATTAAACGATAATTGTTTAATTTTGTTTAGTATTTCATTTCTTTTTTCTTTCTCGATAACACTATCTAAACTTTTAGTTAAAGTATCAATTTGATTTTCGGCATAATTTTTATAAATTATGAATAAACAATCTTTATAATAATTCAAATCAAACTCTTCACTTGAGTTCTTTAGCATGTAATTAATTATTTCACTTGCTTGCTCACTTAATTCATCATTTTCAGCACTTTCTAAACCATCTGGTTGAACACATTCATTTGCATATTTGTTATAAAAAGCTTGAACCGCATGCTGACCTTGCTTTTCATTTAAGATATCTCTTATTGCTTTATAAAAATTTTGCCTCTCTTCAGTAAAATATTCATTCATGTCATTCTTAAAATTTACGTATGGTTTCTGATGTAAATATGCTGATAATATAAATTTTTCAGCCTGCACAACTCTGCTATCAATCGGTGATTTTTGTCTCTTTTCAACAATATCTGTTTTTGTTGAAAGCAAAGCTTTTGTATCTCCACTTAAATCAGCCGACTTTGTATCCAATTGTCTTTTTATAAAATCCTTCATTATACCAGACAAATCACTTACTTTTTGAACATAAACCTCGCGTTCAACATCGTCTAATGACCTTAAAACAGACAATGCCTCATTTAAAAACTTGGTTTTTCCTTCTGAGGTTGTTAAATCATATAAACTTTTTAAAAACTCTAACTTAAAATCTATCAGAGGCAAAGCTTTCTCCATAAGTTTACTATAGCCAGCAGCTCCATACTTGTTTATAACATCATCAGGATCCATGCCTTCAGGCATACTCATTACATATACATCAAGACCACATTCTCTCAAAATGTCAAGCCCACGCAACGTTGCCTTTTTACCAGCAGTATCTCCATCATAGCAAATATAAACCTTATCAGCAAATCTCTTAATTAATTTTGCTTGTTCATTTGTTAACGCAGTTCCCATGCTAGCAACAGCAGTATTAAATCCCGCTTTATGTAAACTAACCACATCCATATGACCCTCAACAATAATAAGAGAATCTACTGCTCCGGAATTCATTTTTGCCTTTTTAACCATATTAATTCCAAACAAGCTTTTGCTTTTATTAAATAAAACAGTTTCTGCTGTGTTTAAATATTTAGCAAAGTTGGGTTTTGCTTCTAAAGAACGACCACTAAATGCTATTACATTTGATGAAATATCAATAATTGGAAACACAACTCGATTTCCCATAGCATCATAAGGCTCTTTGTCACCATCTTTTCTTTTTCCAACACCTGCTTTTTCTATTTCTTCAAATGTATAACCCTTAGACTTTAAGTGTTTTATAACATCATAATAATTTGACGAATAACCAATACCAAAAGCCCTCGCAACTTCAGGAGAAATTTGTCTTTTTTGTAAATATTCTCTAGCATGATACGCAGACATGCTTTTTAAATTATTAACATAAAACATCGCTGCTTCTTTCATCAACTTAAGCAGCCTATCTTTTTCTTCTTTTCTTTGTTTAATTGAATTATCTTCTACATAGTTAGAAAACGAAGGAACTTCCATGTGAGCCAACTCAGCCAACATATGAATTGCCCCCATATAATCAATTGACTCAATCTCTTGAACAAATCTTACAACATCGCCACCAGCCCCACAGCCAAAACAATGATAAAATTGACCATCAGAATTAACAGCAAAAGAAGGCGTTTTTTCATTATGAAATGGACAACGCCCCCAAAAAGTTCTGCCTTTTCTTTCTAATGGAACATATTTAGAAATTATAGAAACAATATCATTTTTTGTTTTTAACTCTTCTCTAAACAAGTTAAATTTTTCGAAACTATTCAATCTAATCTTTTTCCTTTATATTGTTGTTATAATTTTGTTTATAAAAGCACAAATACATTATATACAAATGCTTAAATATTATATAACAAAATTTTACTTCCTAAAATGTATAATTTTGTTCAAGACTTGAATATATACAATAGATAATACGACAAAAGTTTTAAAATGTCTTAT
>JAZSJW010000002.1:0-80130 GCA_045534555.1 Clostridia bacterium | reverse complement strand
TGTTATGATGCAATTATTAATTCGCATGACAATGGTAAAACTTCATTAATAGAAAGAATGAATTCAAGAAATGCAATTAGAATTGTTGAAACAGCAGAGAAATTAGGTCTTGGTAATAGAAAATATGAAATTGTAAATATTGATTAGGAGGAAATATGAAAATTAAAGTAAACTATCAAAACTCAATTTGTATTAATGACGATATATATATTGACCCTTTAAAAGTTGAGGAAAATAATAATGCTAAATATATTTTTATAACACACGCCCATTGGGATCATTTTTCAATAGAAGATATTAAAAAGATTTTAACAAAAGATACAATAATTATTTGCCCAAAATCAATGGAACAAGATGTAAAATTTAATTTTGCAAACAATCTTTTTGGGGTTGAACCAAATAAAAGTTATATTTTAAAGGATATTAAATTTGAAACATTTAATTCTTATAACATTTCAAAGAAATATCACCCAAAAGAAAACAATTGGGTAGGGTATACATTAAATGTTGAAAACAAACGTATTACAATTATTGGTGATAGTGATTTAACAGAAGAATTAAAGACAATAAAAACAGATGTTTTACTTGTTCCTATTGGTGGACATTACACAATGGATTTATATGAAGCGGCAGAGCTTACGAATTTAATAAAGCCAAAGAAAGTTATTCCTACACACTATGGTGAAGTTGTTGGGAATAGGGAAATGGGAAAAGAGTTTAAATGTTTAATAGATAAAAGTATCGAATGTGAACTTCAAATATAAATGGAGAAAAATTATGAAAATTTACAATAAATTAGTTAGAGATAACATTCCAGAGATTATTGAAAAGAATAATGAAACTTGTAAAACTAAAATTTTAAATAATAATGAATATTTAGAAGAATTAAACAAGAAAATACAAGAGGAAGTAAAAGAATATCTAGAAAGCGGAGAGATTGAAGAACTTGCTGATTTAGAAGAGGTGTTAAGGGCCATTTTAAAAGTTAAAAATTGTTCTATTGAAGAGTTTGAGAAAATTAGAACAAGCAAAGTAAATAAACGCGGATCTTTTGATAAAAAAATATTTTTGATTAGCACAGAATAAGAAATCATTGGGGTGACGAAATGTTAGAAAATATACTTTTAGGAATAGTGTCTGTTTGTACGTTTTTTTCATATTTTCCACAAATTGTTAAATGCATAAGATCTAAGGAACTTGAAGATTTAAGTATAACATCTTGGATTTTGTGGGTGGTAAGCTCTTTAAGTTATACGTTATATGCTTTTCTGTGTACAGATAGTTTTATGCTTGTTTTTGAGACTTGTTTAGAACTAAGCTTTTGTGTAATCATTTTAACTTTTGCTATTATTTATAGAGAAAAACCAAATAAAAAACAAATGAAAGAAAAAGTAACAGATCAAAATAAAAACGCAGATTAGCGCTGCGTTTTTTTATGCCTCTTTTTCTCGAATGGAATTTTCTTTAATTTCTTGGAGGCGTTTATGAAAATCTTTTCTTGTTGAACTTACATTTTTAGCAAGTTTTGAAAAAGGTAAATTTAAGAGGTTATTGATGTTTGAAATTCCCAGAATGTATTGAGTTACTGTTTTTTGATCTGTTAAGTATTCTTGATTTATATCAATTAAAGTGTCAGATATTGCAAAGTGTAAAAATTTGTGCGGGTTATTATCTTCAACAGAAATGGCAACAGAATTAGATCCTCTTTTTTTGCACTCATTTAGAGCGAGTTTTAATAAGTCGTAAGATAAGACTCCATTTCTATTTTTTTCTTCTACAAAAATAAGAGGTATTGCTGCATTGTAAATTGTTCCATTAAATTCGAGTTCGTTGCTAAAATCAATAGAAATTAACCCTACGGGCTCATTATTTTCTTTTGCAATAATATAACATTGTTCTTCAGATTTTAAATTTTCTTTTAAATATTCTCTCATGTCTTGTGTGTTTAAAACTTCATCACTAAATCCAATTAAATTATTAAGTTTTTTATGAAAATCGATAAATATATCAATTTCATCTTCTTTTAAATTTTCAAATGTTATCATAGTTACACCTTTGTTTCTAAAAACTTTTTTATATTTTCAATATCTTCAAGCATTGTTGATGCGCCGGCAGTTAAACCAATTGTTTGGTTGTGGCTTATTAATCCTAAGTTTATAAGCTCAAGTAAATCAGTTTGGTTTTCAATATGATAAGACGGTTTTATATCTTTCATAGCATTATAAAGCTCTTTTGTATTGCTTGAGTTTTTTCCACCAATAATTATCATAACATCAACTTTTTCAGCTAGTTGTTTTGATGCTATATTAATATTTTTTTGTGCATCACAAATAGTATTTTTATACTCAAATATTTTTTTGTTTTCGTTCATAACGTTCTTAATTTTTTCTAGTATTTTTTCAGCTTTTGTTTTAGAGAATGTTGTTTGAATTACTAAAAAATATTTAGGGTAGGACATGTCGATATTATCGACTTCGCTTTCGTCCTCAATCATAATTGGATTTGTGCACCAACCAGAAGTTCCTTTTACTTCTGGGTGCATTTCTTTTCCATTAAATCCGTATTTTCCGATGAGAATTATTTTATAACCTTCAGCTTCTTTTTTGTTTACAAGAAAGTTTATTGCCTTAACGTTGCCACAAGTACAGTCAAGATATTTAATGTTTCGACTATTTAAGTTGTCATAAGTTGATTTTGGTTCTCCATGAGCTCTAATAATAACATAATCTTTTTCGGTCATTTCTTCTAAAAGATTTTTTGTCGATGCTCCTTGATTTTCAAGTTCTTTTAAAACGTTTTTATTATGTAAAATTTCTTTAAATAGAACAACATTTTTTTGATTTTTCACAGCTTCTCGTGTTTTGTCAATTGCTAGACGAGAGCCTGCACATAATCCACAAACCTTAGATACTAATACTTTTGCCATAAATACTCCTTAAACTAATGTAATTATATTTTATTTTTGTTAAAAAGTCACACAAATTTGAAAATATAAAAAATTAAATAAAAAATGTAAATAAAACTTGACATTCATGTGTTTGTTGCATATAATATAAATGTAAATAAAACTTTACATAAAGGAGATGTTTATGGAAAAACAAGAAATTTTAGAAAAAGCACAAAAGAA
This sequence comes from Clostridia bacterium, assembly GCA_045534555.1. Classification (GTDB taxonomy): domain Bacteria; phylum Bacillota; class Clostridia; order Christensenellales; family UBA1242; genus UMGS2069. Next base: position 77,003 of record JAZSJW010000002.1, on the reverse strand, counting down.
AAAAATAGTTGTGGGAGAAATGGAAAAGGCAAAAATAAATAAATCTTGTTGGATAGGAAATATTGTTGCTTGTTTTATAGCTGTAGTCTTAATGATTATAGAGGGATATTTAGGGCATTATACAGCAATTTATGCAATTGCGATGATTTGTTTTTCATGGGCAAGCGTTTTCTATTTTTGTCAGTTCTTTATTGCTAAAAGGCCTTATGGGGTTTTAATAGGTGCTGTTTTAGAGGCTTTGGGAGCAATAACAATGCTTGTTCTTTATATTTTATTTAATGTTGGAGTTTTATAATGGATAAAGACTTAATATTAAAAAACAATTTAAAAGAAGTTAGACAAAAACGAGGTGTAAGCCAAGAAGAACTTGCAAAAATGGTTGGAACAACAAGACAAACAATTATTTCAATTGAGAAAAATTTATTTAATCCATCAGCAAAATTGGCACTATTAATATGTGTTGCTTTAGATGAAAAATTTGAAAACTTATTTTATTTTTAAAGAAAAAACCATGCTTATTTAAAGCATGGTTTTTTTCTTAGAAACAATAATTTCTGACAATTGCAAAAGCAATATATAGAAGGTACATACACATAAAAAGTGTGCCTTCTTTTTTGTTGATATCATTTTTCCTGCAACAGAAGAAAGTAAAAATAATTGTTGAAACTAAGAGTATGATTATATCTGTTAAAATAACAGTTGATACCGGTGCTTGACCAATAGTACCAACCAATCCTAAAATTACTCCAATATTCATAATGTTTGACCCAACAACATTTCCAAGAGCTAATTCATTGTCACCTTTTCTAGATGCGACAACACTTGTTACAAGTTCAGGTAGGCTAGTGCCGAAAGCGACAATTGTTAATCCGACTAAAGCTTCACTCATACCCATTTTTATAGCTAAGAATTTAGCAGTTGAAGAAACACATTCTCCGCCAAAAACAACGGCGGCTAATCCAAAGATAAAATAAACAATAATTTGCCAAACTTTTAATTCTTTTTCTTTAGGTGGTTCAATATAGTTTGGGTCTTTTGTCTTATTAAGATAAAGGTCTTGTCTGATTTTTCTTTTTCTATCACGATTTGCATTAAATATAAGAATACAAATGTACAATATGACTAGAACAACAAGGAGAATACTATCCGTTCTTGATAACAAGTTTTTGTTAGCGCCATTTAATGCTCTATCTAAACTGAAAAGTAGTAAAACAGCAGTTATTGCGTTTAAGAATGGAAAATCAATTTTTTTTGTTGTTTGTGACATTGGAATAGGTGAAAATACTGCAACTAAACCTGTAACAAATAACATGTTAAAAAGATTTGAACCGACAATATTACCAACACTCATATCAATGCTTCCAGAAATAGCACTTGCAATACTAACTGATAGCTCAGGCAAACTTGTTCCAACGGCAACAATTGTAAGACCAATAAATATTGATGGCACTTTTAGTTTTTTAGCAACTGCACTTGCGCCAGATACAAAAAAGTCTGCACCTTTGATTAAAAATACCATACCAAAAATAAGAAATAAAACATTTAAAAATATACTCATAAATATTCTCCTTTATTTTACTCGAAAACTTTAGCAGTATATCAAAGTGAAAAAATAAAAGCAAATAAAAAGAAAGATAAAAAAATTTTTGTTATAAACTATTAAATATTTGTTTTTAGTTCGTTTTTTTGGTATCCTTAATTTATAAAGGGAGTAAAAGTTATGGGAAAAGAAATAGAGTGTAAATTTGTGATAAACAAAGACATTAAAGAAAAAATAATAAGCGATTTAGAAAAGATTGCGAAAAAAAAGAAAACGATTAGACAAATTGATACATATTATATTCCCGCATTTAAAGATTTTGAAATTGATGGAGTAACTCAAGAATGTTTGAGGATTAGAGAAACAGAAAAAGGTAATATTTTATGTTACAAAAAAATCCATTATGAAGCAAATCCAATATACTGTGATGAATATGAAACTGAGGTAGAAGATAAAAACCAATTGGAGAAAGTGTTATTTGCTTTAGGGTTTTCAGTGCAAATGGTGATAGACAAAACGAGAATTTCTTATAAGTTAGACAATTTTGAATTTGATTTTGATACTGTTAAAAACTTAGGTGAGTTAATGGAAATTGAGCTAAAAGATAGTGAAAATATCAATGAAATTTATGATTATGTAAAGAAATATGGTTTGACAGAAAAAGATGTTACTTATGAGGGTATTCAAGTTTTAATGAAAAAAGCTATGATAAATGATAAATAAAAAAGCACTTCGTAAAGAAGTGTTTTTTTATGCTTCAGGCTCAAGTTCTTTAATTTGTTGAGGTGCAAAATTTGTTGCAATATAATTTCCGTCATGTTTAATTATTGATATTTCTTTTGATATTTTTAAAATAAAATCAAACCATTCATCAACAGTTTTAAAACTTTTACCATTTAAGGCTTTATGGGCTTCATAACATAAAACAACATCAAATGGTTTATCATATTTTAAAGCTTGTCTTATTATATGTTCTGTTCCGATGCAAGGTTCAAGACCAATAAGTAAATTAAAATCTTTTATATTGGTTCCCTTTTTATTTTTTGCAAATTCGTCACATAAAAACAAATTTTTGTCGATATGGATATTTAAAGTTTTTGCTTCGTTTGGGAGCAATCTGATATTTGGGTCCATAGCAAACATGTCAAACCCTCTTTTTGCAAGCATGGTTGAAAGATTGCAAAGTCTGCCTGCTCCAACATCAAGAACTTTTTTATGGTGAAGAGGAGAATACTTGCGGGTTATATAATTTGCAAAACTTTTGTGTCTTGAAACTCCCTTTACCAAATTATAATATACAAGAAAATCATATACTCCGTCATATATGAAATTTTGATCGCCTTTAATGCTTTGTAAAAGTTCGTTCATAAATTTTCTTTTTTCTTGTTCGGTATATCTTTCTATGTTTTCGCTAAGATATTCTTGTGATAATTCTAGTAACATAGCAACTTGTTCTTTATCTAGTTTCATTTTTGGCTCCTTTAAATTGAGCTGATTTTAACACTAAATATGCCTAATGTCAATACCAAATCATTTGCCAAAACCTTTTTGAATATGATATTATTATATCATAAAATGAGAAAGGAGGGTAAATATGGCTTGGCTATATATTTGGCTAGGTGTGGTAGTTATTACTTTAGTTGTAGAGTTTTTAACACTAGATTTAGTTAGTATTTGGATTGCACTTGGTGCATTTGTAGCTATGATTTTAGCTGGCTGTAAAGTTGGCTTTGAAATTCAAATAATTGTAGCTGTGGTTATTGCTGTTGGTTCTATCTTGGGATTGAGAAAAGTTGCTTTAAAATGGCTTAATAAATCAAAAGAGAAGACAAATTTGGACTTATTAATTGGCAAAAGGGTGAAATTGATTACCAAAATTACTGAAGACGAGATGGGAACGGTAAAAATTAATGGTATAACATATTCTGTCAAAGAAAAGAATAATCAAGTAGTAGAAGAAAAAGAGTACGTAATTATTGAAAAAATAGAAGGAAATAAATTAATAGTAAGGAAGGAGGAAAAATAATATGTCTCCATTGGGAATAATTTTATTAGTATTAGGAATTTTAGCAGTTGTGCTTTTAGGTGCAAGTATTAGAATTGTAAGGCAGTCTACAGCAAGGGTTGTTGAAAGGCTTGGTAAATACAATAAAACTTTACAAACAGGTGTGCATTTAATATTGCCATTTTTCGATAGATGTGGACCAGAAATTAGCTTAAAAGAAAAGGTTGCTGATTTCCAACCACAACCTATTATTACTAAAGATAACGTTACTATGCAAATTGATACGGTTGTTTATTTTCAAATAACAGACCCTAAATTATATTCTTATGGTGTTGAAAGACCTATTGCAGCTATTGAAAATTTAACTGCAACAACCTTAAGAAACATTGTTGGTGAACTTGAATTAGATGAAACATTAACTAGTCGTGATACAGTAAATTCAAAAATGAGATCTATTCTTGATGAGGCTACAGACCCTTGGGGAATTAAAATTAACCGTGTTGAACTTAAAAACATTGACCCGCCTCAAGCAATTCGTGAAGCGATGGAAAAGCAAATGAGGGCAGAGCGTGAAAGAAGAGAAGCAATACTTCTTGCAGAAGGTGAGAAGAGAAGTAACATTTTAATTGCAGAAGGTGAGAAAGAGGCTGCAATTTTAAGAGCAGAAGCGCAAAAAGCAGCTTTAATAGCAGAGGCAGAAGGTAAGGCTCTTGCAATTCAAAAAATTATTGATGCAAAACCCGACCAAGCATATCTAACTTTAGAAGGATATGAGGCATTAAAAACACTAGCGAATGGAAATGCCACAAAATTAATAGTTCCATCAAACCTAACAGATGTTGCAAGTATGGTAGCAAGTGTTACGGAAACTGTTAATTATGCAAAAGAACCTGTAAAATCTAAAAAAGAAGAAAAAGTAAAAGCAAAAGAAGAACCTAAAAAAGCGGCTATTAAGAAAAATTAAGATAAAAACACACTATCAATTAGTGTGTTTTTTTTCTGTTGATTTTGTTAAAAAAAATTAAAACATTTATAAAATATGTTTATTAGGATTTCTCCTATCATTTACAAAATTAAATTGTTTTAAATGTCAATTTACAAAATAATTATTAAAAGGTTTTGAAAAAATTACTTTTTTATTTATAATAATTATATATGGTAATTAGGAATGTAAAAAATGGTGATGACAAACGAGTAATTGCTGAACTTATCTACAAAACTGATAGGTATATTTACCCAAGTCTTGCAAAATCCAGTTATGAAGAAGCTATTCAAACACTAATTGAAATGTTAGACAATGAAGGAACTGCTTTTAATTTTGATAATGTATATGTTTTTGAATATCAAAAAAAGATTATTGGCATTACTGTTGTTATAGATGAACACACAAAATTAACATCTGATTATTCAAAGTGGCTTGGTGTAAATAAATATCAAGACCACGTTATAGAAAATTATTTTTTACCTATAAAGAATTATAAAAAAGAAAACGAACTCTACATTTTGGCTTTAACAATTGATGAAAATTATAGGCGTAGAGGTTTCGGTACGAAGTTTCTTGAATATTTTGCGAAACAGAATGTTAAAACTTTGAGTTTAGATGTTTTAGTTGAAAATACACCAGCTTTAGAGTTGTATAAATCGCAAGGCTTTAAAGTAATTAATGAATACTATGGGTATAATGGATATAGAGAAAAGAAGCCAAAGTGCTATCATATGGAAAAACAGTTATAAGGGAATTTTATGCAATTAGAAAAGAACTATAAAAAACAGTTGTTAGATTTATACGGAGAGGAAGGGCTTAAAAAGATTGAAAAAGCTCTTGCTTTTGCAAGCAAAAAACATGAGGGACGAAAGAGGGCTAGTGGAGAAGACTATATTCTTCACCCATATACAGTTTCTAAAATCCTCGCAGATTTAAAAGCAGATGATAATACTGTTATCTGTGGTATTTTGCATGATTGTTTAGACGATACTGATACAACAGAAAAAGAACTTCGAGAAAATTTTGGTGAAACAATAACTAGAATTTTAGTTGGTGTTACTAAAATTAACGATATCAAAAGAGCATATTATTTACATGGTGACCAAATTGAAAAACTAAGAAACATATTTTTGGCTATGGGAAGCGATACAAGGGTTGCTTTTGTAAAACTAGCTGATAGGTTACACAATATTCAAACACTTGAATATTTATCACCAGAAAAGCAAGTGAAAATAGCAAAAGAGACATTAGATATATATGTCCCAATAGCAGAGCGCTTAGGTATGAGTGTGTTTAAAAGACAAATGGAAGATTTGTGTTTTAGATATGTGTATCCAGAAGATTATAAAGAAATTAATCAATATTTAGATGACTATTTTAAACGAAGCGAAAGTTTAGTTCAAGAGATTGCAGATGAAATCAAAAAACTTGCAAAACAACATGGTATTGATGCAATAGTTCAAAGTAGAAGAAAAAGCGGGTTTAGTATATTTAATAAAATTCAAAAGAAAGGTAAACAAGGTTTATTTGATATTGTTGCGCACAGAATTATTGTTAAAAATGTACAGGATTGTTACACAATGCTTGGTGCGGTGAATGACAAATGGAAGCCTGTTGAGGGTAGAATTAAAGATTATATTGCAAATCCTAAGCCAAATTTATATATGTCTCTTCATACAACGGTGCAACATGAGGGTGAAGATGGTGTTGTCCCATTTGAAGTTCAAATAAGAACTGAAGAAATGCATAACTATTGTGAATATGGTATTGCGGCTCACTGGATATATAAAGAAAAAGGTGTTAAAGCTATAAATAACAAAGGTGGTATTTTAGCTCTTAAAAATAGCCTTACAAAAAGTTCTGAGGAGTTAACATTAAAAGAAAAGTCTGAACAAGTTTTAGATGAAATTCAAAGGGAATATTATAAAGATAAAATCTTTGTGTTTACTCCAGATATGAGTGTTATAGAGCTTCCAAAGGACGCAATACCTCTTGATTTTGCATACATTATACATAGTTCACTTGGTAATAGATGTGTAGGTGCTAAAGTTAATGGTAAAATGGTGACTTTGGTTACACCTTTAAAGACGGGCGATCAAGTTGAAATTATAACATCAACAGCTTCTAAAGGTCCATCTAGGGACTGGATGAAGCTTGTAAAGAGTAAAGAAGCTTTATCTAAAATAAAAGCATACTTCAAGAAAGAAAAGAAAGAAGAAAATATTAAAATAGGAAAAGATATCCTTGATGAATATGCAAAGAGAAACGGAACTACACTAAATAAATTATTTGAAGATAAAGAAACCTTAAGTGAAATTCAAAACAAATATAACTTATCAACAATAGAAGAATTATATGCTATTGTTGGATATGGTGGATTAACATCATCACAAGCTTTAGGTAAATTTTTGTTAAACTTAAAAGAAGAGCAAAAGAAACAGAAATCTTTTGTTGGAAATAAAGTGTCTAAATCTAGTGATAGTGTAATGATTGGTGGTCATAGCGATTTACTTAAAAAGTTCGCAAAATGTTGTAATCCTATTCCGGGAGATGATATCGTAGGCTTTGTATCAAGGGGTAAAGGTGTAACAGTTCATAGAAGTGATTGCCCGTGTTTGAGTAGTTTAGAAAATGACAGAATTATTACTACAGAATGGGCTGAAGAAACTTCTAAAGAACTATATGATGCAACTTTTAAGGTGTATGCAAAAAACACTATGGGTGTATTAGCATCTGTTACAAATAAAATCGCAGAAAATAAAATAGATATTACCTATGTTAATATGGATAAAAACAACAAAAAAGAAGATACAATTATAAATGTTGGGGTAAGAATTTCTTCAAGAAAACAGTTGGTTGAAGTTATAAACAAGATAAAAGCCTTAGGGAATGTTTATGACGTTTACAGGTAGGTGAAAAATGTTTGAGAGAATAATAGAAAATTATAAATATGCAAAAGCAAATTTGAATAGTATTAGATTTAAACAAAAGTATATATTCTTGCCAATTTTATTATCATTTTGCATATTAGATTTAATAACTTGTTTGGTGTTACTTGCCAAAGTTAAAAATCCAACAGTTATAATATTAGTTTTGATTGGTGTTATGTTTTTATCGGTAATTGGTTATGTTGTTTATGAAATAAATATTAGGAAAAAAGAAGTTGTAATCGAGGCTAAAAAACTAGATGATTTCTTTTCTTCAAAATTGATTGAAAATCCAGAACTAGAATATGTTATGCCAAGGGCAAATGAGCTTGGAATTGTTACTCTTCAGTTTTATGAAAAAGGCATAAAGATAGAAGATATTGAGTACTCCTATGATGCTTTTGATTGTGGGTTGTTTACCAGCAATTATTTGAATAAAGTAAACTTAATAATGGTTTTTAGTAGAAATAATAATGGGGATAAGGAAGATGGAGAGCAAAGAGGTGTTACTCAGTTCTCAATGCCTTTTAATTTAAACATGTTGTCTATTATGGATAAATTTAAAATTAAATTAAAAAATCCAGATGTGTTAAGATTTATAAAAGAAAATTCGTTAATTGCATCAAAACAGATATTAAAGTATGGAAAAATACAAAATGACTATTATAAGACAAAATAAAAAAGAGCTTTCAAAAAGCTCTTTTTTTATTATTACTTCTGTTCTAGAACGAAAGAGTAAATATCTCCGCCATCTACTAATTCTGTATAAAGTTTTTTGTCGTTATAACGAAGTGTTTTAAATACAGCAACTCTCTTTTCAGCACTTACTTCATACTGATTAAAGTAACCACTAGCACCATCTATTGTGAAAGAAACAACATCATCTTTGGTTGAAAAGGTTCCCCAGTATTTGCCGTAATTTGCTATATTTTCTTCATTATATATTTCTACTTCGAATAAATCATTATAGAAAATTATTTTCATGTTTCCGTCAGTATATTTTTTGCTAACGTCTACATCTTTTTTTGTTGCTTTTGTTACATAGTATACAGTGTTACGAACATTAGAAGCCTTATTTTTGTCGCTCGAGCAACCTGCTAAGATTGAAACAGGTGCAATCATTAATGCAATTAATATTAAACTAAATATTTTCTTCATATAAGTCTCCTTAAAGTTTAAAGTATGATTATATTATCATATAATTTATTGATTGTCAAATTTTTAAAACTTTGGCACGAGTAGGTGGTTGACAAATTTAGTTATTATGATATAATAATGTGCGTTTTAGGGAGTTAAGTGAAATGAAAAATAAAGTTAAAGACTTTTTTAAATATAATGCAATTGTATTTGTTTATCTTTTTTTCATGTTATTTTGTGAGCTTATTAGTATTTGTTTTATTGGTTGTGTGCCATTTTTAACAAGTCCTTTGTATTCAATCACATTATTTTTACTTATCCTCTCATTGTTATTTGTTGTTAGAAACACAACAACAAAAGCGGTTCTTACAAGTATTTTGTTTTTAATACAGATTGTTATGAATGTGGGATTTATATATTTATATGACTCTAATGGCACCTTTTTTGAGTGGGCTATGCTTAATCAAAGAAACGATGCTTTTGCAATAATTGAGCAATTGACATTAAGGTGGGGGTTGGTTGCATTGTTGTTGTCTTGTTTAGCAATACACATAACAGCAATCATACTTTTTTATAGATTTTTATATGACGGAAAGAACCAAAAATACTCTGCTATAAAACCTGTCAAGTTAACATTTATTGCGGTATTATTTATAAGTAGTTTAGCAACAGTTTTAGTGCCTGTATTGAGTGCTGTTGCGACTAGTGGTCAAAGTTATGTTGATAAATATTTATATGGTTCGGCGGAAAACAAATATCAACAAATGGGTATTAGTGCAAATACCATATACGAATTTTTTAATGGTACTATAGTTAATGCGACCATGGATATAGATGATGAAGGTATTGAAGAATTTATATATAATGACGGCGACACATATCTCACAACATCTGAATATCATGGAATTAGTAGCAGAAACAATCTTGTGTACATAATGGTAGAATCTTTTGAGTGGTATGTTTTCTTACAAAACTGTACAAAGGAACAATCGCTTGAATTATTTCCAAATCTCAACAAGTTTTTAGGCAATAGTATTTATGCTGACAATTTCTATGCAAGAGAGAAAACAGATACTTCTGAAATGCTTGCATTATTAGGTAGTAATCCGACAAATAAATATACAAATTATGATTTTCCAACAAATACATTTAACTGGTCTCTACCGAACATGTTTAGAGATTGCGTTGAGGCTTCAGGAAACGAGATTAAACAAATTTACTCATTCCATAATAATACGGGAAGTTTTTATAATAGAGATACTTTGCATCTCAGCCTTGGTTTTGAAGAGTTTTATAGTATAGAAAAAATGAATGAATATGGAGTAGACGATGGTTGGTCTGATATTAGTGATTGGACGGGCGAAAAAAATCTAGATTCTATTGCTGTAGAGAAGATGCAAGATGTAATGTTTCCTCAAACTGCTGCTAATGAACAATACATGACATATTTCTTAACGTTTGTTATGCATGGCTTTTATGGGGAAAGGCAATCATTTAAAGATTTGGGATACTATGATAAAATTGATAGTGTAGGAGCATATCCTAAAGGCAAAGGAACCATGTCTGATTATTTGAGAACTTATGCAGCTTGTGTTATGGATTTTGATAGGGCTGTTGGTATTATGATGGAAAAACTTGAAGCAAATGGTGATTTAGATAATACAACAATTGTTATGTTTGCAGACCATAATACATATTACAATGACTTGAGTCGTTATGCAAAAAACATTGAAGAACGATATAATAGTGAGTTGTATAGAGTTCCATTTATGATTTATGATGAAAAATTATACAACAAATATACTCTAAATGAAGGATCTGCGGCGATTACAAAATTTACAACAACTTCTGATATTATTCCAACGGTATGCGATTTGTTTGGAATAAAAGCATATAAGAATTTATATTATGGAACATCAATGTTTATAGATGATATTGAAAGTGTTATTTTTTCTAGGTCTTATGCTATGTTTGTTACAGATAAATTGGTTTGTTATTCAGCTAAAGGCTTGGAATACACATGTGATGGTTTCACAGACGAAGATTTAAAAGATTTTGAAGAAAGGGCAAAAATTCTTTTAAATAAGCAAGAATATTTAGATAAGATTTACTACAATAATTACTTCAAAAACCACGATTATAAAAATATATGTTCATAAAAACAAGAAAAAAGAGATTGCATTAAGGCGCAATCTCTTTTTTTTATGAAAAGTTGTTAAAAATAATTATTTTTGCTAAAATGTAGCTGTTTTGTCAAGCAAAAACGACATTTTTTAGAAAAAAGTTGCTTTTTTTTGAACTTTAGTGGTTGACATGACTTTTCCCTTGTGGTATCATATAGTAGTTTACTATGAGTATTATCGCTAATTGTCTCTAATTAATGGTAAATTTAGGGGATTGAGATAAGGTTGAATAGACTTTTTTAATAATTTAAGCTAAAAAATCCAAGTTGTAAAAATGTTGCAACTCTGGCTTTTTTCGGCTCTTTTTTAACCTATTAAAAAATTCTCTTAACACTTATTATTTCGACAAATCTTTTAAAATGTATCTAAATTAGAAAAAATTTTGATAATCATCAATAAAAATAAAATATTTCGCCGGAGGGGTTTATGGCAAACTCTAAAAAGATTAATGTCAAAAAAGTAAAATATGGCAAAACTGAAAGATATAAATTTGGTGAAATCGATGAGATTTTAGATATACCTTATCTTGTTGAAGTTCAAAAAGATTCTTTCAACAATTTCTTAACAAAAGGTATTCGTGATGTTCTTAGAGATTTCTCTCCAATTTCTGATACAGATAACCTTAATCGTGGTGAAGGAAGAGAAGAGAATAAGGACTCTAGAGTGGAACTCCATTTCTTGGACCACTCTGTTTCTGGAACTCCAAAATATTCTCAAGAAGAATGTAGATCAAGAGATGCTACATACTCTTTACCTTTAAAGGTTAAAGTTCGTTTGGTTTACAAAGAAACAGGTGAAGTTGTAGACCAAGAAGTTTACATGGGTGATATACCTATGATGACAGATAATGGTTCGTTCATCATTAATGGTGCAGAGCGTGCTGTTGTAAGTCAGCTTGTTAGAAGCCCAGGCGTATATTGCAAACAAGGTGTTAACAAAACTGGTAATTTTGTTACCACTACTTCTATTATGCCACATCGTGGTGCTTGGATTGATTTTGAAGAAGATACTAATGGTATTTTATGGGTTCACGTTGATAGAAACCGTAAAATGATTGGTACTATTTTTCTTCGTGCTATGGGACTTGGTTCAGATGAAGCATTACTTGAAGCTTTTGAAAACAACCCAACAATTGTTAAGACTATTGAAAAAGACTTCACAAAGAGTGAAGATGAAGCTTTAGTAGAAATGTCTAAAAGACTTCGTCCTGGTGAAGTTCTTAACCTTAAGGCTATTAAGAAAAACCTTGAAAAAATGTTCTATTCAACTAGAAGATATGATGTGTCTGTAGTTGGTAGATATAAATACAACCAAAAATTATCAATTGCTAATCGTATTATGGGAAGAACTTTAGCTGAAGATGTTAAAGTAAAATCTAAACTTTTAGCAGCTGCTGGTGAAATTGTTTCAGAAGAAACAGCATGGGCTATCCAAAATGCCGGTGTAAACAGAGTTGTTGTTGAAGGTGATAAAGGTCCATTCGCACTAGTTGGTAACAACCGTGTTGACCTTAAGGCTTATTTAGGGGTTAATCCTCCGGAAGCAGAAATTGATGATTTAGTTCACCTTCCAACGCTTTTAGAAGTTGTAAAAGGTTGTAAAACTAACGAAGAAAAGAAACAAGCAATTATTGCTAATCGTGATATTCTTGCTGGTAGAAACATGGTATTTGATGATATTCTTTCATCAGTTAACTATCATTTATCTATAGCTCAAGGTCTTGGTGGATTAGATGATGTTGACCACCTTGGCAACCGTCGTGTAAAAACTGTTGGTGAACTTTTAACTGCTCAATTCTTTATTGGTATGGCTCGTCTTGAAAGAGTTATTTCAGAAAGAATGCAAGTTCAAAATGTTAATGAAGTAAGCCCAAGTTCACTTATTAATGTTAGACCTGTATCTGCTGCAATTCGTGAATTCTTTGGTTCTTCACAAATGTCTCAGTTCATGGAACAAACAAACCCAATTGCATCTCTTACTCACAAGAGAAAAGTATCATCTTTAGGACCTGGTGCGCTAACTCGTGAAAGAGCTGGTTTTGAAGTGCGTGACGTGCATAACACTCACTATGGTCGTCTTTGTCCTAACGAAACTCCAGAAGGTCAAAACATTGGTCTTATTAACTCTCTTGCAACATATGCTAAAGTTAATAAATATGGCTTCCTTGAAGCTCCATACAGAAAAGTTGATAAAGCAACTGGTAAAGTTACAGATAAAATTGAATATATGACAGCGAATAGGGAAGAAAACTTCGTTGTTGCTCAAGCTAACGAACCATTAACTCCTGAAGGAACATTTGTTAATGAAAGAGTTACTTGTAGAAAAGTCGGTGAAATTGAGGAACTTCCAAGAGAGCAAGTTGATTATATGGACGTATCTCCAAAAGAACTTGTTTCTATTGCAACAACTCTAATCCCATTTATTGAAAACGATAACGCAACTCGTGCGATGCTTGCATCAAACATGCAACGTCAAGCAGTTCCACTTCTAAAAACAGAAGCCCCTATTGTTGCAACTGGTGTAGAACACAAGATTGCTGTTGATAGTGGTGTAATGCAAGTTTCTAAAAGTAATGGTGTTGTTAAATATGTAAGTGGTGATAAAATTATTCTTGAGACCGAAAATGGTGACGAAGAATATCTATTGACTAAGTTTATCCGTTCAAACAATGGTACATGTATGCGTCAAAGACCAATTGTTGCCCATGGTGATAAAGTTAAAGTAGGAGATGTTCTTGCCGATGGTCCAGCAACAAAGAATGGTGAATTGTCAATCGGTAAAAATATTCTTGTTGCATTCATGCCTTGGGAAGGATACAACTTTGAAGACGCTATCCTTATTTCAGAAAGTCTTGTTAGAGATGACGTGTTAACATCAGTTCACATTGAAGAATATGAAATTGATGCACGTGATACAAAACTCGGACCAGAAGATATTACTCGTGATATTCCAAACCTTGGTGAAGAAGCTCTTCACGATTTGGACGAAAATGGTATTATCCGTATTGGTGCTGAAGTTGAACCAGGAGATATCTTGGTTGGTAAAGTTACACCTAAGGGTGAAACTGAATTAACACCAGAAGAAAGACTTTTAAGAGCTATCTTCGGTGAAAAAGCTAGAGAAGTTAGAGATACCTCTTTACGTGTACAACACGGTGAAGGCGGTGTCGTTGTTGATGTTAAAGTGTTTACTCGTGAAAACAAAGATGAACTTGGAACTGGCGTAAACAAAGTTGTTCGTGTATATATTGCACAAAAACGTAAAATGAGCGTTGGTGATAAGATGTCTGGTCGTCACGGAAACAAGGGTGTTGTTTCAAGAATTCTTCCAGTAGAAGATATGCCATTTATGCCAGACGGAACTCCGGTTGAGATTATTCTTAACCCACTAGGCGTTCCTTCTCGTATGAACATCGGTCAGTTATTCGAAACACACTTAGGATTTGTAGCAAAAATGCTTAACTGGAAAGTTGCTACACCCGTATTTGACGGTGCTAAGCAAGATGAAATTCAACAACTATTTGTTGAAAACGGTTTACCAGATGATGGTAAAACTCAACTTTACGATGGAAGAACTGGTATGCCTTTCGAAAATCGTGCAACAGTTGGTATCATGTACATGCTTAAACTTCACCACCTTGTTGATGATAAGATGCATGCTCGTTCAACTGGACCATATAGCTTAGTAACACAACAACCACTTGGAGGTAAAGCTCAATTTGGTGGCCAAAGATTTGGTGAAATGGAAGTTTGGGCACTTGAAGCTTACGGTGCTGCTAACTCACTCCAAGAAATGCTTACAGTTAAGTCTGACGATATTGTTGGTAGACTTAAAACTTACGAATCTATCGTTAAAAATGAAAATGTTGCTGAACCTGGTATTCCAGAATCATTTAAGGTTCTTATTAAGGAACTTCAAGGTTTAGCTCTTGATATTAAAGTTCTTACAGAAGACAAACAAGAAATCGGTCTAAAAGATATTGTGGAAGACGACCGTGATATTATGGACTTCAGAGCTGAAAAGAAGAAAGATCAAGAAGAAATTGAGGTTGAACTTGAAGAAATTACTCAAGAAGATCTTGGTGAAACAGTATATGAAGATGACTCAATCAGTGATGCTGGTAGTCTATTCGATTTTGATGATGACTTTTAAGATGAATTTTAATAAAAAATTAAGCACTTTTAGTGCAACAAACAGAGGGAAATGATATGTTTGAATTAAATAATTTCGATTCTATGCAGATTGGCCTTGCTAGTCCGGAAAAAATCCGTGAATGGTCTTATGGTGAAGTAACAAAGCCAGAAACAATCAATTACAGAACTCAAAAACCAGAAAGAGATGGTCTTTTCTGTGAGCGTATTTTTGGACCTACTAAGGACTGGGAATGTCACTGTGGTAAATATAAAAGAATTAGATATAAAGGCGTTGTTTGTGACAAGTGTGGCGTTGAAGTAACAAGAGCTAAAGTTCGCCGTGAAAGAATGGGTCATATTGAACTTGTTTCTCCAGTTTCTCATATTTGGTATTTTAAGGGTGTTCCATCAAGAATTGGAACACTTCTTGACATGCCTCTTAAGAGCTTGGAGCAAGTTTTATATTTCACATCTTTCGTTGTTGTTGACCCTGGTATGACAGAGCTTGAATACAAACAAATTCTTAACGATAGAGAATATAGAGAGGCTGTTGAAAAATACGGTCCTAAAGCTTTTAGAGTAGGTATGGGTGCAGAAGTTGTTAAAGAACTTCTTTCTAGACTTGATATCGAAGCTGAAGCTAAAGCTATTAGAGAAATCGTTAATACATCTAAAGGTCAAAAGAAACTCAATGCTGCAAAGAAATTAAGATTATTAGAAGCTTTCAGAAAGAGTAATTCAAAACCTGAATGGATGATTTTAGATGTTGTTCCAGTAATTCCACCAGAATTAAGACCTATGGTTCCACTAGATGGCGGAAGATTTGCAACTTCAGACTTGAATGATTTATATAGAAGAGTTATTAACCGTAATAACAGACTTAAAAAACTTATTGAACTTGGCGCTCCTGATATCATTATTAGAAATGAAAAGAGAATGCTTCAAGAAGCAGTAGATGCTCTTATTGATAATGGTCGTCGTGGAAAAGCTATTTCAGGTGCTGGTAATAGAGAATTAAAATCTTTATCAGGATTGCTTCGTGGTAAGCAAGGTAGATTCCGTCAAAACCTACTTGGTAAACGTGTTGACTATTCTGGTCGTTCAGTTATCGTTGTCGGACCAAACCTTAAGATTTATCAATGTGGTCTTCCAAAGGAAATGGCTCTTGAGTTATTCAAACCATTTGTAATGAAGAGACTTGTTGACTTAAATCAATCTCATAATATTAAAAGTGCAAAACGTGTAGTAGAAAGAGCTAGACCTGTCGTTTGGGACGTTTTGGAAGATGTTATTAAGGACCACCCAGTTCTTCTTAACCGTGCACCATCTCTTCACAGACTTTCAATTCAAGCTTATGAGCCTGTTTTAGTTGAAGGAAGAGCTATGAAACTTCACCCACTTGCTTGTCCTGCATTTGGTGCTGACTTTGACGGTGACCAAATGGCTGTTCACGTTCCACTTTCTATTGATGCTCAAGCAGAAGCAAGATTTTTAATGCTTGCATCTAATAACATTTTAAAACTATCTGATGGTGAACCTATCACAGTTCCATCACAAGATATGATTATTGGTAACTACTACTTAACATTTGATAATGATGGTGAAAAAGGTGAAGGAATGACATTCGCTTCTCCAGACGAAGCTATCATGGCTTATGAAAATGGAATAGTTACATTACACTCAAAAATTGTTGTAAGAGTACAAAAAGAAATTGATGGAGTTGTTCATACTGGTAGAATTCCAACAACTGTAGGTAAAATTTTATTCAACAAAATTTTGCCAGAAGGAATTGGTTTAATAAAGAGAGAAACTCCAGAAGATATGCTTAAATTTGAAGTAGACTACGCTGTAGGAAAGAAACAAATTAAGGCAATCATTAAAGCTTGTTATGATAATCTTGGACCTACAGAATGTGCTAAGCTTCTTGATAGGTTAAAAGATACAGGCTTTAAATATTCAACAATTGCATCTATTACTGCTAACTTATTTGACGTTAAGGTTGCTGGTGATAGAAAAGAAGTAATTGAAGAAGCTAATAAACTTGCAAACGTTGCTAAAAACCAATATAGACGTGGTCTTATCACTGCTGAAGAAAAGAGTGTTAAAATTACAGATATTTGGAACAATGCAATTAAGAAAATTGAAGGTTCTACAATGGCTGTTTATGACAGAAAGAACCCATTAAAGATGATGGTTGACTCTGCTGCCCGTGGTAACGCAAGTAACATGTGTCAGCTTGCTGGTACTATCGGTATAATGGTGTCAACATCAGGTAAAGTTATTGAAGTTCCTATTCGTTCATCATATAAAGATGGTCTTTCAGTTATTGAATACTTCATTCAAACTCGTGGTGGACGTAAAGGTATGGTCGACAAGGGTCTTAAGACAGCCGATGCTGGTTACTTAACTCGTCGTCTTGTTGACGTAGCACAAGAAGTAGTAGTTGAGGAAGAAGACTGCTATGCAAATCTTGGCGAAAAACCAAAAGGAATGAAAGTTTCCGCTATTTATGATGGTTCTTCTAAAGTGGAATCATTAAAAGAAAGAATTTATGGTCGTTGCCCTGTTGGTGATGTTATTCACCCTGAAACTGGTGAAGTTCTAGCTAAAGCTAACGAAATGATTACAAACGAACAAGCAACCGCTATTGAAAACGCAGGTATTGAAGAAGTTGAAATCAGAACTGTATTTACTTGTAAATGTAAATATGGTACATGTACTAAATGTTATGGTAGAAACATGGCATCTCGTGAAATGGTTGAAGTTGGTGAGGCTGTTGGTATTATTGCAGCTCAATCAATTGGTGAACCAGGAACACAGTTAACCATGAAAGTCTTCCAAGCTGGTGGTTCTGCATCTGCGGACGATATCACTCGTGGTCTTCCTCGTGTAGAAGAAATCTTTGAAGCGAAGAAACCAAAGGGTTGTGCAGTAATTTCTGAAGTTAATGGTAAAGTTGTTAATGTTGATGAAGCAAAACAACTTGTAGTTGTTAAATCTAGTGAAGGTGCAGAAATTGAATATTCAACACCTTATGGAGCTAAATTTAAGGTTGCTGTAGGCGATAAGGTTGAACCTGGTAGCCAATTAACAGAAGGTCCATTAAACCCACATGACATCTTAAAAACAAAGGGTGTTAAGGGTGTTCAAGACTACATGATGAGAGAAGTTCTTAAAGTGTATAAGAATAACTCGGTTGACGTTAATGATAAACACATGGAAATCATTATTCGTCAAATGTTAAGAAAAGTTAAAGTTGAAGAATCTGGTGATACAGATATTCTTCCAGGTGAAATTGTTGATATCTTCAAATATGAAGAAGAAAACGAAAGAGTTCTTGCAAACGGCGGTGTTCCTGCATCAGCTAAACGTGTACTTCTTTCTATTACAAAAGCTTCACTTGAAACTGATAGCTTCTTATCAGCTGCGTCATTCCAAGAAACAGTTAGAGTTCTTACAGATGCCGCTATTCGTGGTAAGGTTGATCCACTTGTAGGATTAAAGGGTAACGTTATTATTGGTAAACTTATCCCTGCTGGTACTGGTCTTCGTAAATATCGCGAAATGACCCCTGTCACAAAATAAGTTAATATATAATAAAAACGGTCAGTTGGTTCTGGCTGTTTTTATTTATTAAAAATTGTTTAAATTGTAGCAAATAACAAGCTTTATATATTCTAGATAGTCAACTTTTAGCAAAACACTTGCAACAAAGGAGTTTTGAGGTTATAATCTTATTAGATTATAAAAAGGAAAAAATTATGTTAAATATTGAAGAAAATAAAGAAGAATTTTTAAGAATTGCAAGAGAAAACATTTCAAGAGATGGTCTTGAAGAGTTATTAAACTTTTTAGAAAGTACAGATTTTTTTACTGCACCATGTTCAACAAGATTTCATTTAGCAGAAAAGGGCGGTCTTTGTCAACATTCATTAAATGTTTATGATAGACTGCTTCGTTTAGCTGTAGAAGAGTATGGCGAAGATGCTGTAAATATTGAAACTATAACTATTTGTGCTTTATTTCATGATGTTTGCAAATGCTGTTATTATAAAGAAAGTACTAAAAATGTAAAGAAAAATGGTGAATGGGTTCAAGAACCATATTACACTGTTGAAGATGCTCTTCCTTATGGTCATGGTGAAAAAAGTGTTTATATAATTAACGGATACATGAGACTTACTAGGGAAGAAGCCATGGCGATTAATTGGCACATGGGTGGCTTTGATGCTCGTGCACAAAGCTCAATGAACACCTATGCAGAAGCATACAAGAGGTTTCCTCTCGCAGTGTTAACTCATATTGCAGATTTAATGGCGACTTATTTAGATGAAAAAGAGGTGGAAAATAATGACTAATTATGAAAAAATAGCAGAATTATTATATCCAAATAATAAATATACAGTAGAAGATATCTTAAAAAAATATCCAAAAAGAAATTTAGCAAAAAGTCAAGTTGTTTCTCGATATGCACCAAGCCCAACTGGATATATGCATCTTGGAAACTTTTTTCAGATGTTTATTTCTTACAATTTAACAAGAGTAACTGATGGTGTATTTTTCTTGAGAATTGAAGATACTGATGCAAAAAGAGAAAAGAAAGATGCCACAAAAGTTATTTATGAGATTTTAGATAAATTTGGTATTAAAGCAAATGAATATCAAACTTTAGATGGCGAAGATATTGGAAATTATGGTCCATATGTTCAAAGTCAAAGAGTGGAAATTTATAAAGCTTTTGCAAAAAAACTTGTTAGTGAAGGAAAGGCTTTTCCATGTTTTTGTAAAAAAACAGAGGGTAAGGAAGATGTTTTAAAGCTTAGAGAACATAAATTTGAAAATGATGATTTAAAAGAATATGATCCTTGTAGAGATTTAACTTATGAAGAGGTTGAGTTAAATTTAAATGAAGGGAAACCTTTTGCTATACGTCTTAGAACAAAAAACAATGGAACAGAAAGAGTTAAGTTTTATGATCTAATTAAGGGTGAAATAGAAACAAAAGCGAATGCCAAAGACATTATTCTTGTAAAGAATGATGGAGTACCTCCTTATGCCTTTGCACATGCAATTGATGACACCTTAATGGGTACTACAATAGTTGTTAGGGGCGAAGAGTATATTAGTTCAACACCAGCTCATATGGAAATTTTTGATGCTTTAGGTTTTGATTATGTAACATATTGCCACAATCCTTTAATTTGTAAAATTGGAGATGAGGGAAATAGAAGAAAAATCTCTAAAAGATATGATCCTGAAGCGGATATGCGTTATTATTTTGAAAAAGGATATCCAATTGAAAGTGTTTTAGAATATTTACTGAATCTTATTAATTCTGGTTTTGAAAATTGGAGAAGACAAAATCCTAACTTAAGTTGGAAAGAGTTTAAGTTTGGTGTTAATGATATAACAGCAGTAGCTCCTATATTCGACCTTGTAAAACTTAACGATATTAGTAAAAATTTAATTTCAAGAATGAAAGCTGAAGATGTATACAATGGAGTGTTATCTTGGGCACAAGAGTATGAGAAAGATTTTGCGTCAATTTTAGAAAAATATAAAGATTTAAGCATAAAAGCACTTAATATTGATAGAGAAATAGAGCGTCCAAGAAAAGATATTGAGGCTTATGGTGAAGTTAAAAATTTATATAGTTATTTTTATAATGAACTTTTAAATCGTAAAGAATTGCTTAATTTTGATGTTAAATTTACAAAAGAAACAATTAAAGAGTTTTTAAGTGAATATTTAAAAGTCCTTTCATTAAACGCAACCAAGGAAGAATGGTTTGCTCTTATTAAAGAGGTTGCAGGAAAGTGTGGTTTTGCGACAGATAATAAAGCTTATAAAGCAAATCCTGAGATGTTTAAGGGAAATGTTGCCGATGCTTGTGCAATTATTAGAGGTGCTGTTACAGGAAGAAACCAAACTCCAGACTTATATTCTATTATGCAAGTTCTAGGGAAAGTAGAAGTAGAAAACAGAATAAATTATGTTTTAGAAAATTTATAATAAAAAAGAACTATTTTGAATAGTTCTTTTTATTTTTTAAAAGAGGTTGCAAGCTTACTGTTTAGATAAGTTTCATCGCCGGTAACTTCTTTGATTATTTTTATTTCCTTTGGAAATTCAATTTTTTGATTTTCATCTGATAGTTCAAGTTCTAAAATCGCCTTATCATTCCAATTTGGATAAATGTCAATTTCGAAATATTGATTTTTATACATTAAACAATATCTAGTTTTTCTGATTTGATGTTTAGTTGTGTCGGCATCTAATAGTAATGAGATATATTCATCTTTTGTAATTCTTGTTTCAAGTTCAAGCCTTTTAGTGCTGGTAATGGATTTTTTTATGGTCTTTGTATATGTATAATTTCCATTTTCACCTCTTTGCCTAACTCGTATTTCCGAAATGTTGTTAGATGTTAAATATGTCTGAATAATATCTACTTTTTTACAATTTGGCAATTTTTCTAGATGTTCTAGGCTCGGATACTCAATCAAAAATTTGCGTTCAATTTCATAAGGTTCTGGTTCTCCGAGAAAATTAGAAATTTCTTTTATTAGTCTTTTCATTTTGTGTTCAAAATCGGTTGAATTATCAATTACTCTTAGATGAGGGTGCCCAGTCCATGCATTTAAAATTATATTATCCTTTAAAATAGCTTCTTCTTTAGTTTCGTATCGAGCTTGATTATTCTCGTAACTATAAAATTCCGGAGCACCATCTGCTGCAGTTTTTAAATGAAACACAGCATCATAATTATCTCTAAGTGATATTTCATTAGTGTTTAAGTGTTTAATTACTTGTTTGAATTCGTGCTCTGTCATGTAAGCCTTACCATCAAGAGAACCTCTGTCACAAACTATTAAAACCTTATCGTAGTTATCTAAGTGAGTTGCAGCTTCTTCAAATATTTTTTCTTTTTCAAGCTGTAATTGCATGATATATTTTTGAAAATTTACAGTGGTATCAATGGTCCATGGAGTAACCCCGCCTAAAATTAATTCTGTTGCGGTTTCTGGCACAAATAAAACCATATATCCTTTTTGTGTAAACTCTTTTTGTATCCAACTTTGTGCAGTTGATTTTCCTGAACAAGGCCCACCAGTTATTGCAATTTTATAAATATTTTTATTGTTTCTAGTTTTTTCAATCAAGAGGTCATCAATAGAAACGTGTAATATATGTGATATCTTTATAAGTTGGTTTATTGATGGAAAAGATTTAGCATTTTCCCACTTAGAAATAGATTTATTAGTAATTCCTAAAAGATTTGCAAGTTCCGCTTGCGATAATCCTTGACTAGTCCTTAATTCATATAATTTATTTGCAAAAGAAAAATTATTCATTTTTTACCTCCGTAACTATTTTTATATTACCACAACAAATCTCTCTTTTCAAGAGAAAAATATCTACCACCAGTAGATATTTGTGTTAACAAAAAATAAGTTTTACAATTAATCATAAAAATTAGTATACAAATTGAGTAAAAAAGTGATAGACTAAAGAAAAGAGGTGCTTTATGGAAGAAAATCAAGTAGAAGTAAAAGTAGAAGAACCAAGTGTTCAAGAGCCTACAAAACAAGATCAAGTTATGGATTTAGATAAACCCATGGTAGAAAAGGAGCTAAAAGGAAAGGTAAGGGCATTAAGAAACGCTGTTATTGCTTGCTATTATATTGCATGTAGTGTATTTTTCGGTGTCATGGGGTATATGGCTATATCTATGCTTCTTGCAACGTTCGTGCCAGAATTAAATGGAATGTTTTTTGGTCAAGGAGCAAACACATTCACTTTTGGTATTGCAGGTTTAGTTGGTATTATATATTACATTTTTATGATTGGTATGACCTTAATCCCTATAGCAATTGGTTTTATGTTTAGAAATGGCAAAGCTAATTATGTAAGAGTTTTAAAAGGTGCTAATAAAGAAAACATGGAAATTGTTTTTGCAAGACTTGAATATATTTCTATGCTTATTTATGAAATAATTTTGAATGTTTTAATATTCTTTGCAATAATAGTGTGTTTTACAAATAATTTAGAAATTGTTGGAATTTTATTGATTGTAACTCTTGTTTTTTCACTTTTATTCAATATATTAGTTATTGCGGATTTAATTAGAAATAGGGTTGCATATAACAAATTATCAGATGAAGAAAGAGAAGAGATTAAAGTAAAGATTAAGTCGTTTAGAAAGGTTAGGCATAAAAAAGAACGAAAGAAAGAACAAAAAAGAAATGCTGGAAAACTTTATTAATAGGAGTGATGATTATGTGGAAGTTTTTAGGAAGAATATTTACGTGGCTCATTAATAGCAAAGGCGTTCAAAAAGATAGAGATATTTATGAAGCTTTAAAGCAAGAACCAGAACTTGCACCTAAAAGTAAAAAATGTGCAGTTAGAAGTATTATGTTTTCGCTTATAATGTATGCTATAATTGGCGTAACATTCGTTATAATTTATTTTTTGTGGAAAAATCCGCTCAATGCTTTTTTAAATATTTTCTTAACAATAATTTTAGCAATTATAATGTTATATTCAATAGTTGCTTGTTATATTAGGTCTATTATAAATCTTGTAAATCAATTTAGACTTAATAAAAAAGCTCACACTTGGATTGCTTTAGTTATGGCCATAATCCCAACACTTTTGGTAATAGTTGCTGCTTCAATACTTGCAACGTCAAATTTTAATTAATAAAATATTGAATAATAAAAAGCCACTAAAAATTTAGTGGTTTTTTTGTGTATACTATTTGAAAAAAACAAATTATGTGTTATACTTTAAAAGTCTTATAAAAAACATGTAGCCGTAGCTCAGCAGGATAGAGCGGCCGCCTCCTAAGTACCGAATACAACTTGAAAAAACATTCTAAATCGCCCAAGAATTCGCACATTCTTGCATCGTACAAAACAAACAAAAATAAAAAAGTGACCAGAAAGTCACCCAAACCAATAAAAATTCAATAATATGTGGGTATAGCTCAGCTGGATAGAGCGATCGCCTCCTAAGCGATAGGTCGGATGTTCGAATCATCTTACTCACACCAATTTAAAAAGAAAAAAGACGCTATTTTACGGCGTCTTTTAAAATTTTTGACAGTAAAATTTGAATATTTACATATGTTATGGTATAAAATATAAGTGTATATTACAAAATATTGTCAACTAATTTTTGTAATTTTTTTCAAAATTATTGACACGCCGGCTTAAATGTTGTAATATATTAATGAAATCAATAGAATTTCATTTGCTCACTTACCTAGGCGTGAGATGAGTCCTGAGGTCGCTAATTGCGACCTCTTCTTTTTTTATTTTTTATATTTCAGCCATTCACTAACCAGTTTTTCTTTTTTTGAAACACTATCAATCTGATAAGCTGATACAAACTTATATACCTTATTTCTTTTTGCTAATATTATCAAATAACCAGTAGAAACGCAAAATATTTTTTCCTTAACATATTTTTCTTTTTTCTCCCATACCAAATATTCATCGCAGTTATTACAAGTATTGTTTGTTAAAATATCTTTAAGTATAAATAAAGATTCATATCTTCTTAGATCAGGCAGTCTAACTGAGGAGTCCATGGATCCTTTTGTTGTTAAGTGATTATAACATTCTTCTCTTTCAGCATCTGTTTGTCCTGCAGTAATTCTCCTGCCATTACGATAAACTGTTGAATTTATAAATTCGTCATAAAATTTTTGTTTAACAAATTTATCATATTTATCAAAATCACCATTAGAAAATGTTTCTAAGTCAATTTTTTTCGAGGCAATACTACAAGTCATTTTCACCTCGTAGCTTCATTTTTTGAGCATCTGAAATAAAAATATTTAGCTTTGGTTCGTTTTGAAGAGTTGGTATGGTTAATTTTTTGTTTGATTTTTCTCTAATAAATTGCACTAATTTTGATTTTGATGTGGAAAGATTTTGATCATCATATTTATTAGCATACATTATTGCGCCCAATAATATATCTGACAATTGAAGAATGCAGCTTTCATAAGACCTTATTGTCTGAATTTTTGTAATAGTATTTGTTACATTGTAATCCAATTTTGTTCTATTTAAATATTGTTTTAAATTATTAATTCTATCGGATGAATTTGTATCTTTTATATCTAAATAAATATTATATTGTTTATGAGGATTTATAAACTTAATTATTAAAAAATACATCATTTTATAATAAAAGTCAGATTTTGTATTTCTTTTTGTAAACTTTAAATCATGTTTGTTTTTTACTAATAATGTCCTACATGCCAAATCATCATCTATAAAAAAATAATTTATAACGTCTTTATATAATTCATAATTTGTTTTGCATATTTTTGACCATTTTAGTTCTTGATGAGCCGGTATTCCATGTCTTATTTTTAATTCTTTTATATTTTGATTTACTTCTTTTATTTTATCAAGATTGCAAACAATACAAGAAAAACCCATATAAGATTCGGAAGTATAATTTAAATGACAACTTTCATCACAATAAATATTTAGTGTTTCCATAATATCTCCTTATATTTCATAAGTTTATCATAAAGCTGTCATTTTTACAAGATATTATAAAATTTACTCAAAAATTTTATCAATTGTGGCGCTGGCGTGTTGATCTGGTGTTTTTAAGAAATGCGAATAGAAGTCGGAAGTTGTTGAGGCTTTTGAATGGCCAGCTCTTACCGATACTGTTTTCATATCAACACCGTTAGCCAATTGCAATGTTATATTTGTGTGGCGAAGTGAGTGTAGAGTTACTCGTGGCAAGCCTGCACGGTCTAAAATTTTATGTAGCCATACAATAAACAATCCAGGACTGATATCATCACCATCATCTGTGCAAAATAGTCTATCAGTTTTTGACCATCTATCGCCAAGATATTTCTTCCTATTATCCCAAAAGGTTTTATATTCTAATAAGTAACCAATTAATCTTTCAGGGATATAAATAACTCTTTTAGATGTTTCAGTCTTTGGCTCTTTAGTAATAATTCCAAATCCATTTACTTCTTGTACAGAACGAGCAATCTTCATTGTTTTATTCTCAAAATCTATATCCTTCCATTCTAGTCCTGCAAGTTCTCCACGCCTTAAACCCATAAATAGTACTGTAAGCAATGCAATCTTCCATCTAGGGTTTGGTTCTGTGTGTAAGTAGTTGGCTAGTATCTTAGCTTCTTTATCATTTAGTATTTTGACTTCTTTTTTATAGCCTTTCATACTGTCACTACCGTCATTTATGACGGATATGACAGAATGACGGATTATTATTTTGTTATATATATTATAGAATAACGCGAATTTGAAATATATTAGTGATATATTAAATTATTTAATTAAGGGGTTTCACATACGCGCTCGCGTGTGATAAATAATTAGTGTCATTAGTGTAATAGCGTCAGATAATTACACTATTACTCTAAATTTTTTTGTCTTATATTTATAAGATAACGCAAAAATTTCCGCTAACAGAAAAATTATAATTTTACAGGTTACACTAAAAAAGAACAGATAATTTATCTGTTCTTTAACAACTAAATATTATCTGCCCATCTTTCACATTGAGCCATTACATATTGTAAAGCTTCATCTCTTTCTCTAGGTGGGTAGTTATATTTCTTAAGAAGTCTTTTAACTAAACTTCTCATATCCGCTCTTGCTGTTTCTCTTTTTTGCCAGTCAATAGTTTTGTTTTTGTTTAACATATCTGTTAACTCTCTAACTATTGCAATAAGATCTTCATTTTTATCTTCATAATAATCTTTCAATGCTTGAGGTTTAAGCAGTGCATCGTAGAAAGCTTTTTCTTCTTTATTTAATCCTAGTTTTTGACCTGCATCTTCTACTTCTTTAATTTCCTGAGCAAGTTTTATAAGCTCATCAAGAACTTCAATATTATTAATTTGCCCATTGTTGTATGCAAGCATAATTCTTCGAATTTTTTCACTAAACAATTCACTTTGAACAAGGTTTGTTCTTTCAAACAACTTTAATTCATCATTAAGAAGTCTTGCAAGTATTTCAACTGCAACATTTTTTTCTTTCATTCTTTGTAAGCTTGCAAGATATTTATCATCAAAGATTGAGAATTCTAGCTTTGCATCCGCAAAAATATCTATAACTTCACTTGTTTTAATTGTATGTCTCAACAATTCGGAAATTCTTTCATTAATTTCTTTTAAACTCAGTTTTCTGCTTTGATTTATTCTCGTAATAGCAACTCTTACACTTTCCATAAAAGCCGCCTCAAGTCTTGTCTCATAATCAATCAAACTCATACACAAACTTTCAGCTTGATGTAAAGCTAGAGATTCTTTCAAGAAGACTTTTTTATCTTCTTCATCTCGTAATATGTGATTAATTCCACCTACAATTAAATTAGCACGATCAAGATTTGTTCCTTTAATAAATTTTGAGTAATCAAAACCATACATAAAGTCTCTACATATTGAAAGTTTTTCTTGAAATAATGGTAGTGCTTTTTTAGAAATATCATTTTCAGCAAAATTCTTTTGGTCTCTTACTGTATATTGTTTCATTGCTTTTTTCAATGCTTGTGCAATTCCAATATAGTCAACAATAAGTCCGCCTTCTTTGTCTTTGAAAACTCTATTAACTCTTGCAATTGCTTGCATCAAGTTATGATCTTTCATTGGTTTAAACACATACATTGTGTGTAGTGATGGAAGGTCAAAACCAGTAAGCCACATATCAACAACTATCGCAATCTTAAAGTTGCTTTCATCGTCTTTAAATTCTTTTTCTAAGTCTTTCTTGTTTTGATTAACTCCATCAACTTTTCTCCACGATTCAGGATCGTTATTGTCACTTGTCATAACAACTTTAACTTTACCTTTCATTTGTGGATATTTAGCCATTATCTCTTGCCAAATCTTTATAGCAATTGGTCTAGAATATGCAACTATCATTGCTTTACCAGATAATATTTGACTTCTGTTATCTGAATAGTGTGTAACAATGTCTTTAACAAGCGTAGAAATAGTTTTTTCTGTAGATAATATCTCTTCGAGCTTTGCTAAATCTTTTTTGCTCTTTTCAATCTGATATTCTTCAGCATTAGGAGCCATTTCTGCATAGGCTTCATCAATTTGTTTTAAAACTTTATCGTCTAAAGATAATTTAACAACACGACTTTCATAATAAATTGGTTTTGTTGCTTTATCCATTACTGCTTGAGTAATGTCATAAATATCTATATAAGAACCAAATATTTCTTGAGTTGATTTATCTTTTGTATCAATTGGTGTTCCTGTAAAGCCAATAAAAGTAGCATTTGGTAAGCTATTTCTAACCATTCTTGCATAGCCTACATTTATTTTTCCGGTCTTCTGATCAATTTTTTCATTTAAACCATATTGACTTCTATGAGCCTCATCAGCCATTACAATAATATTTTTTCTATCACTTAATGCATCATCACTTTCTGCAAATTTTTGCATTGTTGTGAAAATAATTCCACCAGCAACACGGTCTTTTAATAGCTTTTTAAGACCAGCTCTGGAATCTGCTTGAACAGGCGTTTGTCTTAAAAAGTCTTTACACTTACTAAATGTTTCATATAGCTGACCATCAAGATCGTTTCTGTCTGTCAATACTACAATTGTTGGATTATCGGCATAGTGATCAAGCAGGTGAGAATAAAACACCATTGAGCAACTTTTTCCACTTCCTTGAGTATGCCAAACAACACCAGCTTTTCCATTATCTTCAACAGCCTGCAAAGTTCTTTCAACTGCTTTATTAACAGCAAAATATTGATGATAAGCAGAAACAATTTTTATCTTTTTGTCACCTTTGCTAAATAGCATAAAGTTTTTAATAATATTTAATAATCTATCTTTTGCAAAAACACCTTCAAACAATGTGGTAAAGTTAGAGTACTTGGTTTCTTCATAATCACCAGATTTGCTTTTCCATTCCATATACCTATCTTCATCAGCAGTGATTGTTCCAAGCTTTGAGTTTGTCATATCTGAAACAATGTTGAAGCAGTTATATGTAAATAAATTAGAAATATCGTGTTGATAATTTTTAATTTGTCTAAAAGCATGAGAACTATCTGTTTGTTCTCTGCTACAACTTTTAAGTTCAATAACAACAATAGGAAATCCGTTTAAGAAAACAATAATATCAGGGCGTTTAGTAATATCGTTTTGAAGCATTGAGTATTGATTAACAATTAAGAACTCATTATTAACAACTCCTTGAGCGGAGTAATCAACTAGGTTAACAATATCAGTTTTAATTTTTCCATTATCAGAAAATTTAACTTCAACACCATTTTGAAGATAATTCATAAAATGTTCATTATTTGAAACTAAATCTTTACCTTTAATCGATTTAATCTTTTTAATAGCTTCTTCAATTGCAACTCTAGGCAAACCTTTATTAATTTTTGTTAAAGCAGAAAAAACATTATCTAAAAGTAAAGGCTCAGTATAATCTCTTTCAATATCATAACCACAGCAAAAATCATATTTCAAATTTCTTTGAAATAGTTCAATTAATGCTTGTTCAAAACTTTCTTCATTAAATGTTATACTCATTTGTTTTCTCCTTATCTATCTTAAGCATTTCCTGTTTTTATATTAGTTAACCTTTTAATCTTTTCTGGTAATACATATAAATAGTTTATGATACTTTCCAAATATTCTATAAGTGTTTTTAATTCTCTTGCTGGAATTGAAAGTTGATTTTCGTGAGCACCTTCATTTCCTATAATCCTAATATGCTTACATGCAGCATCGAAGGTTGATGGTAATATATTTTTATTTACTAAATCCTTTATCTTCTTCTCAAGATTGTCTCCTAATGCTTGTTTATCAATACATATTAATTCTAAAACTCTTCTTAATGATAAAGCACAAATTGAGCTGTCTATTTTTTCAACTTTTTTTGCCGCTTCAAAAGATGATTTTATTTCATTTGGCACATCATTATATTCACAGCTAACATTTGGATACAATACAAACAAATCATATTCCTGTTTTCCCTGAAAACTTCTCATACCCTCTTCCGTAGATCTCTTTATACATGTAACATTCCCACAAACAGGACATTTTAATAAAGAATATTGATCCTCATACCAATATATAGGAGTATTCTTTTCATAATCATTATATTTGTCTATAAATTTAGATTTCACATATAAAAGACCCTCATTTCCACAATGATAGCACATTTGTAAAAAAGTTTCTTTAGTTTCCAACTTTTATTTCTCCTTTCATTAACTTTTGTAATAAATAATCTCTTGTTTCTTCTAGTTTTTTATTTTCTAATAATAGCTGAGCAAGTTCTTTGTAATGAATTATTATTGTGTCTTCTATCTTTTTTAATATCAATTTATCTGGAACCAAGATCTTCAATGCGCCTAAAGATTTATTATTTAATGAAGTCTGCCCAGTAGTTCCAGTTCCCATTTGTGTTATTCTTTCTTCCAAAGATTTAATTGTTAAATATGTAAAACATGGATAATTTTCATTTCTTATTAACGTTACACAACTATGAGGCACTGCTTTTATATTTAATATATAAGGTGAAATTCTACCTAAAGTCCCAACCCCCATAGAGTTTACTAAAGTATCCATAAATTTCAACTCAATTTCTGAACTATAACTTTTTGAATCGTCATTAAAAGTAATCTCATTAATATCAATTAATGAATCTCTTATACACTTTTGATTTATAACAGGGGTATCATGATTCTCTGAATATAATGGACTAATACCTCTTTTATTAATTTGAACAAAATCATCAATACTTGACAATTCCCATTTTTCTGGTATTAAACCTAATTCAGATTCTTTAAATTTGCACCCACTTGATTTGTATGGTTTACCTTCTTCATTTGGGAATTCAAAATCAACAAACCAGTGCTTATATAAACTTTGCGCTTGTTCTTCAAGATTTTTAATAATTTTATTATTTAATACAATCTTGTCATCAAAAGAGCTTAACACATCTGCAATAGCTTGCTGTTCCTCCTTTAATTCTGGCACATAAACCTTTATTGGATGTATATGATTTCTATTTAGAGTAGGGACAGCACTTCCACCTCTATAATTTTGCAAATTTAAAGTTTTTAGTATATAATATATAAATTTAGGGTCACAATCATAAAACGCATCTATAACCAAGGTTGTATTATGAGCCCAACAATTTTCATTGTAAAAATAAGGTGTGCCAACATTTCCACTTCTTCCAATTGTTATCACAGGCGCTTTAGTTGTATATTGATTATGATAACCAATAATTCCATTAGATGCAACAACTGGATATTGGCCAGAGATCATATCTGTTTTTGGAAGGTCAAAACCTCTTCTAAAATTTATTAAACCACCGAGTTCTATATGTTTCCAATTACTCATTTATTTCTCCAAATAATTATTCTTCTATAAATTTAATCAAATTGTAATATTGTTCATCTGTAAAGTCAGAATGGATTGGGAAGCTTGCTTCTATCATAAATTTTTCTTTTTCAAAATTATATGAAATTTCTATTCCTGATTGAAGTTCTTCAAAAATTACATCATCTTTATGTTTTACACCTACTCGTACAGAAATCCATACATAAAAAGCAGGTAAATCTTCTTCTCCTCCCATGTTAGAAATTCTAAAATTCGGATCTAAAACTTCGCATATTTCTTCTTTTTCTCCCATTTTAGAAAAAATAAACTTACCAATCAAATTTGTAAATTCTAAATTGTTTTCCAATTTTTCTAAAAGTTTATTTTTCAACTTGTTTTCTAAAGATAGTTCAATTTTATCTAAATTAAATTCCTTTTTAATCACTTCATCAAGGTATGGTTCTTTAACATTTTTAGCAATAATAAGGTCATCATTAAATAAAAGTTTATATTCTTTTTGACAATATTCGCTTGTTAATTTTGAATCATTAGAAAATAATATAATTTTTGTTGTTGGATTCGAAGTTTTATATTCCAATAAGGTTTGCCAAATTAATGCATCTTTAAATCCTTTGTCGCTTTTGCCATTTTTCCCCTCAAATGGTTCTTGTTTTAAAATTGCTCTATTAATAATATTTTTGAAGCTTTTACCTGAAGGGTAATCCAAAATAAATACACAGTTTCCAAAATTATTATTTTCTTTTAGATACTTTATAAATTTTTTATTTAACCAGGACATATAATTTTCTCTTTTTTGAGGAGTGAATAATGGATATGTTTTACCTAGAAATTTTTTCATTTCATCTTCATATCTTTCATCTTGTTGCTTAGCAAATTCCATTAATACAACTTTAGGAATACAGACGTTTATTTTACTAATAATATCATTAATTTCAAATTTATTAACAAGTTCTTCAATTTTGAAAAATAAATAGGGCTCAGAAAAATCATCTAACTCTTTTTGTAAATCAAAAACATTTGTATCAATTATTAATGAATAATTTTTATCCATATTTTCTCCTTTGCATTATAAAACATCAAACAATTGTAAAATTTGAATTACAAATCCAATAATTGAAATTGCACCAAGAATAAATCCCCAGATGCTAAACTTTTCCATTTTCTTGTTTGTATATGAATGGACAGTTAAAATCAAAATGCCATTAATGAGAAGTACTGCACAAAACCATATTTGAACAAATAATAAAATTCTGATAGACAATAACTCGTAAAAGAAAATAGATAATATTGCTAAGGGTATCATGTATAATACAGCTTGTACCAAAGAAATAAATGCTCGTTTAGTAGTAAGCTTTTCAGACTGGGTTACAAATCCAACTTTATTTCTTAGTTCAATTTCTTGTTTTGCAAAAAGAAATCCAAAGAAAAACATAAATCCACAAATGTGATAAAGAAGAGTAGAATTGTTAAAATAGTGAGGAACAAAAACAAATGTAACAGACATTAAAATAAATACTATAGATAGGCTCAAATTGAGATAAGGCGCTTGTTTTTCTTGTTTTTCTGCCAACTGCAAATCAAGATCTTTTTTCTTTGCTTTTATTATTTGTTTTTCATTCATCCCTTGATATGCAGAATTCTCAATCAAATCTAAAGCTTTATCACATAGACTACTAGCTTCCTCTAAGATTGATATTGCAGAAACAAACATATCTTTTACATACATGTGTGAAGAATATTCAGATTCTTTTTGTAATCTTTCGATAATTTTTGTAAGGCAAGTTTTAGCATTGAGAAAATTGCCAGCAGAAAATTCTTGAAACAAGTCATTGTAATATCTTTTAGTAATTAAATCTGCAGATGTTAAATATTGATAAAATTCCCAAAACACATTTAGCTTTTCATTGATTGCTTCTAACTCTAATCTTAGTTCATATACTGGATTTGATTTATTTTCCACTTAATTTCTCCAATTGTGCTTTTATATTTTCTTCTAGTTTATGATTTTGTTCAAACATTGCATAAAGCTCTTGTTTTAATCTTGGCATCTTTGTTTCAAATGGTTCAGAGTCTTGCTTAATTTCAGCAACACCAACATATCTACCTGGAGTTAAAATAAATCCTTCTTTTTCTACATCTTCTAATGTTGCAACTCTGCAATATCCTTTAATATCTTGATAATTATCATTATTTTCAAACGCATTAAATGTAGATGCTATTTTTTGAATGTCACCGTTCTCATCGTCAGTTAACACTCTAAGTTTTCTGGTTTCCATAGTTCCCATTTCACGAGCATCTATGAAAAGAATTTTGCCTTTTTGTTTTTTATTTTTGTTTAAGAACCATAGAGTAACAGGGATTCCTGTTGTATAGAATAATTGAGCAGGTAATGCAACAATAGCTTCAACCAAATCTGCTTTAATTATATTGGCTCTTATTTCTCCTTCGTTACCAGTGTTTGATGAAAGAGCACCATTAGCAAGAACCATACCAATCTTTCCATTTGGAGAAAGATGGTGAATCATATGTTGAAGCCAAGCAAAGTTTGCATTTCCTGTTGGTGGCACACCATAAACCCATCTTTTATCATTAACAAGTTTATCTCCGCCCCAAGCAGAAAGGTTGAATGGAGGGTTTGCTAAAATATAGTCTGCTTTTAATTGAGGATGTAAATCATTAAAGAATGTGTCGTCTGCATATTTGCCAAGATCTGCCTCAATACCACGAATAGCCAAGTTCATTGCACAAAGTTTTCTTGTTGTTGGGTTTGCATCTTGTCCATATACAGAAATATCTTTAATTCTTCCTTGATGGTTTTCAATAAATTTTACACTTTGAACAAACATTCCACCAGAACCACAGCAAGGATCATAAATTCTTCCATTAAAAGGTTTTAATATTTCAACAAGTAATTTAACAATACAACTTGGAGTATAGAATTCGCCAGCAAGCTTACCTTCTTGTTCAGCAAATTTTGATAAACAATACTCATAAACTCTACCTAGTAAATCCTTACTTCTATCTATCATTGAAATATTTGTAAACAAATCAACAACTTCTCCAAGCCTTCTTTTATCAAGCTCTGGTCTTCCAAAATGGTTATCTGGCAAAATACCATCTAATCTGTGATTAGACTTTTCAATAGATTGCATTGCTTCATCAATAACTTTTCCAATAATAGGCTCATGTGCATATTTTGAGATATAACTCCATCTTGCATTTTCTGGGACGAAGAAAATTCCTTTTCTTGTGTATTCATCTACATCTTCTTCAAATCCTTCGCCTTCAGCAACAAGTTCTTTATATCTTGTTTCAAAGCTATCGCTTAAATATTTTAAAAAGATTAAACCTAAAACAACATGTTTGTATTCGCTTGCATCCATATTTCCACGAAGCACACATGCTGCTTTCCATATTTTTTCTTCAAATCCAATATTACTTTCTGCCATACTTTACTCCTTATAATAAATTAATTATAGCATATATATTTCAAAATTGTTGATAATTTCAGAAAATTTATAAAAATTTTTATTTGGTGTTCCCGTAGTGTCTTATACCTCCGACCTATCGCTTAGGAGGGCGCTGTTATATCCATTAAAAAACAAAAACTATATCATTGTGATGATATAATTTTGAAATTGTCTTGGCTTTTGTTGGTTTTTGATTTATAGTGTCAAGCGATATGGAGGGAGTATGAAAAATCTAACTATAATTCAAATAATCAAAGAGCGATTTCAAGAACAAAAAATGAATGCAGAATATCAATTGCAGTTAACAAAGATTGTTGAAATGGAAGATAAATTTACTAAAGAATTTAGCAAAGAAAAATGGAAGGAATATTTTGATTTATCTTTGGAAGTCAGTAGTTTACATGATATTGAAACTGATCAGTTGCTTGATTTTGCGATTGAGTTAATCAAGGAGATAAAATTATGAAAGCAAGCTTCTTTTATAAAATACCTGATCCAAAGTTAATTAGAAACAAAACCGATAAAAACAAAGGTAAAGAAGTTCAATATATTGTTGAAAGGACGATATATCTTCCAAAATTAGAGTTTATTCATTTCAGAAGTCATTTGCTTGAAGATGATCCCAATGTAATCAAATATAAAAAAGATATGTATGTTGACGATAACGGAGTGTGGCACGTGTTAATGTTTTGCTGCGTGATTTCAGATATTATGATACTTGTTAATAGCGAAGTTTTTAAATATGCGAGATATTGCGCAGTTATAAACAATGGCGGCGAACAAGTTGAGAAAAGATATACGACTGCAAATAGATATACCGGATTTAAAAAATTTCTGTAGAATATTGTAAATTTTAAGAATTTGTGCTATAATGATTTCATGAAAAAATTAAGTTTATATGGATCAATTTCCACTGCTAGTTATTTTATAAGACAATTCTTTGTGCCGAATCCATTTGAAAGTCTTAATTGGTTTTTCTCAACAACTTTTAATTGGTTATTTGGGCTTATACTTTTTCCAGTTTCTTTCTTTGTTGTTGGTTTGTTCTATATACCTGGAGAATGTCCTTGGTTAGGAAGCATAGCTTACTGTGCAGTTTATTTTATTATTGATTTATTTGTATTGGGCTTTATGACTGTTGGTACAGTTTGGTGGATGTGGCTGCTTTTAGGTTTGGCTATTACCGCTCTTATAGCTTTAATAATATGGCGATGTTTTCGCCAATTTGCATAAAATTTGGAGGTAAGTATGTTTGAAAAATTATTTGGTAAAAAATCACCACAAGACAGAATTAGAAAAGCTGATAATTCTACTCAAAAATTAAGAAATCAACGTTCAAAGTTAGATCCTGTTTTTGACGAAAAGAAAATAAGCAATATCAATAAAAAAATACATAAAAATAATGTTGAAACAAAATTGCTTATGCCGAACTAAAACAACCAAAAACTGAAGTAAAGAAAACAACAAACAATATTTCTTTTAATAAAAATGATAATAGTAAGCATGTGCATTTTCATGGTCACTATCACAATCATAAAAAGAAGTAAAATGAGCAAAAGTCACCCAAAGCGTAAAATTGCCTAAAAAGTCACCAACGCAGTACCCAAATATATACTGTCTGCAAGAAAAGATATTTTTTATATAATATACATATAACGATAGGTATTATTATGTTTGAATAGTTGCGAATGTTTAATAGTATTGTTATAAAAATTCCATCTGGGAAGCGCTCCTAAGCGGCAGGTCGGACATTCGAATCGTCTCGGTTACACCAAAAAACAGCGGGCGGATAATGCCTGCTGTTTTTTTGTTTTCTACTTATTACAAAATTTTTTTCTGTAGTCTGCTCGTAAATTGTCTATTAAAATTAACTTTCCGTCTCTTATTATGTGCCAGTATGTCCAACCATTATAATTAGTTCTATTTAGACATTTAGCTGCTGCAATATGTATACTTAGGTGTTCGTTTTCTAGATCAACGTAGCTATCTTCTTTCCATGTTGCCTGTATTTTTCCGTCTGGAGAATATAAAGTCTCATTAATTGAAATCATATTTTTTTCTAACAAATTTTTATGGGTTACTTTTGCAGGTTTTTCTTCTAGCTTTCTAAAATATGACAAATCTTCAATTTTGATATTGTTAATTCTTTGTTCAGCAACTTCACAATAAGATTTATCCATTTCAATACCAACAAAATTTCGATTATATTTTTTAGCAACAGCCCCAGTAGTACCTGTTCCAAAAAATGGATCTAGCACAATGTCTCCTTCTTTACTAGTGGATAAAATTACTCTTTTTAGTATTTCTTCAGGTTTTTGAGTTGAGTGAACTTTGTGGCCGTCCTTATCCTTAATTCGTTCATTTCCTGTGCAAAGAGGAATTTCCCACACAGATTTCATTTGTTTTCCACCATTATAATCTTTCATGGTTTTATAATTAAATGTTGGTTTTGATTTTTTATCTTTTACAACCCATAAGAGAGTTTCGTGTGCGTTAGTAAATCTTGTGCCGCTAAAGTTTGGTACGGGATTAGATTTAGCCCAAACGATATCGTTTATAATCCAAAAACCCATATCTTGTAAAATGCTTCCGATTTTATATATATTTTGGAAGGAGCCAATAATCCAAAGAGAACCATTCTTTTTAAGTACTCGCTTACATTCAGATATCCATTGTGTGCAAAAATCTGCATATGCTTCAAGGGTAGGGAATTTATCCCAGTCATCATTAACACCGTCAAACTTGGTTCCTTCATATCTTATAAGGTCGTCTTCAAGTTGCATGTTATATGGTGGGTCTGCAAAGATTAAATCCATTGAATTATCTGGTAATTGTTTTAGTATTTCAATACAGTCGCCTTGCAGAATTTTATTTATGTAGTCCATTAATTTCTCCTAGTTAGATATTGATTTTGCTTGCCCTAGCATCACCAATATTTGTAAAATGTTGTTTTAATTTTCTAAAATTATGTTCGGTAGGGAATAGTTCTTGTCGTATTAGAACATAAATATCTTTATTTGAGGTAATTTTTTTTAGTTCATTAGCAGACAGTTTTTTCATCGCATCAAGTACGGTATTGTCTGTATCTAAATTTGGAATATTAATATTATTTGCATTTTGCGATTTATATATAGATAAGTAAGATTTTATTTCTTCCCACAAGTCGACATCATTAAATACGCTAATAAACAAATCGTCTCCATATAAACAGCCTATCTCAACATCTGTATAAACAGACTGAATTTGTTCGATTTGCTGTTCATAGTATTTTTTGTTTTTGTGTAAGCTATCATCAATAAACCACATGTATGCTTTTAAGTTATATTGTGGGTATAGAGATTTGAGATGCTTAATTTTCTTTTCAAAATTAGCAAATTGCCCGCGTTTTTTTGTGCTATCGTGGTCATCTCTAATTTTTTGCTCAACAAAATATAAAATGTTGTTTTTTACGCATATTTGATCTGCTGATAATTCGTCTCCATCGATATTTTTGCCGAGATTTTTTGGTTTATTAGAAAAACCGCGAAGAGCTAAATAATCAGTAATAATGTCTTCCATGAAGTCTCCAAATTTAATCTCTCGGCTTTGAGTTATGTTTTGTAATAGTTTTGTTTTAGCATTTGAAAGTCTATATAAACCGGCATATCTATATGGATTTTTAATAATTGTAGAAAGAATTTCTTTATAAAAGTCGACACCATTTCTAATTTTATTATTTAATTTATCTGCAAAATTTTGATATGAATCAATCATTAGATTATTCCCCTTTTTAATAACTCAAGAAGATGCATTTCTTTAAATTCGTTAAGGCTAAAATGGTAATTAACGACAACACCTTTGTGTTGACCGTTGACCACATCTCCAAAACCGCTTTCTCTTCTAAATCTCCTTTTATCTTTATATTTATTATATATTTTTTCAAGTTCATCTATATTTTGATAATAATAATTAGTTTTTCCAGGCTCAACAATACAGGGTCTATTTTCTAAACACCACAAAACAAAGATTTTTTCATGAGTTTCTTTTCTGATTTTTATATATCTTAATAAATCGCTTAGATTACAAGCTACAGTTTCAGAAGGTTCCAAGTCTGCATATGGTAATTTCTTTTTTACTGCCATAAAGGTTCTTCTTTGTGCTTTAATTTCAATATAAAAAATTTTTGAGGTTGGAATATGATGAACTAATATGTCTGGGTATCCATCTTTTGTGCATTTTTCAGCCCTATAATCAGGAAGAGTATTTATTTGATTAATAATCATATTTTCTTTGCGCTCAGAATAATCTGTATCGTTTTCAAATATATAAGTTCCTTTACTAACACCATCACAAGGGTTGTGACATTTAGAACAATCAAAAATAAACTTGTTTTCTTGCATTAATGGCCCCTTTTGTATCTAAAAATCAATTTATGTAAAAATTATACCACAATTTTGTTTATTTGTTGATTGTTTTATAAAAAAAAATAGATTTTTTGTAAATATAGTTCAAAAAAGACAAATGAGAGATGATTATAAATCAAATAAAATATGATTTAATAAAAACATAACTAAGAAATTAAAAATGTAAACAGAGGTTCAATTGCGAATAGTTTTTAGAGTTTTAATTTGATGTAAATATGTTTTTTGTTTGAAAGAAGTAAATATAGATGGTATAATTAATTTGTCAAACACTAATCAATAATTGGAGGCTTTTATGAATAATAAACGAATTATTGCTTTTGGGGAAATTATGCTAAGACTTACCCCTCCAGATTACACAACCATTTCTCAAGCAAGAAATTTTATTGCAAATTATGGCGGCGGAGAGGCGAATGTTCTAGTTTCTCTCTCTCATCTTGGCCACGAAACAGAATTTATAACAAAACTTCCAGATAATCAACTTGGCGATTCTGCTATAAAGCATTTAAAGGCGCATGGGGTTCATACAGAAAATATTTATAGAGGTGGTTCAAATCTTGGAATGTATTTCGTTGAAACAGGATTTGGGGGTAGACCATCTAAGGTTTTATACAATAGAAAACATTCTTCTGTTACAACTATTGAACCAGAAGAAATTGATTTTGATAAAGTGTTTTCACGTGCACAATGGTTCCATTTATCTGGGATTACTTTAGCTTTAGGAAATCATGTTAGAAAATTGGTGTTTAAATGTTTAGAATATTGTGAAAAGTATAAAGTTAAAGTTTCTTTTGATTTTAATTATCGTTCTAAACTTTGGAAAAGTATTGATGAAGCTAAGCCATATTTTAAAAAGGTTATACCATATGTTGATGTTTTGTTTGCAAACGACTTTGATATTAGAGAAATTTTAGAAGTAAAGCTTGATAAGGCTTGTGAAAATAAGACACAAGAAAAAATGGAACTTTCTAAAAAATTAATTTCTCAAACTAAGATTAATTATATTTTTGGAACTGACAGAATTGTACATTCTGCTAGTGACAATTCTTTATCTTCATATTGTGTGGATAAAGATGGAAACTATAAAAATGAAGGACCAATAAGATTTTCAATCTATGATAGAATTGGCGGTGGTGATGCTTTTGCTTCAGGGGTTATTCATGGATTACTAAAAGATTATAAAAATCCACAATATGCCTTAACTTTTGGCCTTGCAACATCAATTTTAGAACACACTCTGTACGGTGATGTATCCACACTTTCAGAAAAAGAAGTTGAAGAATTTATTAATTCAAATGGAAATGCAAGTATTCAAAGATAATTATCTTAACAACGACAAGTCAATTTATAATTTATATTACAATTTGATAAGGATAAAATATGGAAATTAAAAGATTAGAAAAAGAAAATGTTAATGAAATAGTGAATTTATATGATGACATTAGAAATAACACTTATACACTTTGGGATAATGGCTATCCAAGTGAAGAACTTATAATATTTGATATTGAGAGAAAAGGCTTGTGGGGGGTGATTGAAGGCGGAGAGATAATTGCTGTATGCTTTGCAGGGCAGAGGTGTGAAGATGGTGAAGAAGATTTTTCTTGGAAGGATACTTTTGAAAGAAGAGGAACTTTTGCAAGAATTGGTGTTTCACCAAAGTTTCAAAATAAAGGTGTGGCAACAAAACTTCTAGATTTTATTTTAAATGAATTAAAAAATCAAGGGTTTGATGGTGTAAGGATTTTAGTCGGAAAAAATAATGAAAATGCAAAAAAACTTTATAAAAAGTTCGGTTTTTACAATTGTGGAGAAACAGTTCGTTACGGTCATCAATATTATTTATATGAGTTAAGATTAATTAAAAAAGGCGCTAAATAATAAATTTAGTGCTTTTTATTTTCATAAAACTAGTTTTTTTGTTTTTATTTGAAAGGTTGTTTGTGTATAATAATACTAAGAGGTAGAAAAATGAATAAAAAATTACTTGATAAGAAATATTTAAAAAAATTAGATGAATATTTTAGAGCTGTTAACTATTTATCAGCGGCTCAATTGTATTTATTAGATAATCCACTTCTTCGTGACCACAAATTATGTGAAGCGGATATTAAGAAAAAATTGGTTGGGCATTGGGGAACGGTACCTGGACAAAACTTTATTTACACACATTGTAATAGAGTTATCACTAAGTATGATTTAGACATGATTTTTATATCAGGTCCTGGTCATGGTGGAAATTTCTTGACAGCCAATAGCTATTTAGAGGGTGTTTACTCAGAGGTTTACCCTGAAGTGTCTTTAGATAAAATAGGAATGGCTAGGCTTTGTAAGCAATTTTCATTTCCTGGTGGCATAGGTTCTCATTGTGTTCCAGAAACACCTGGCTCAATAAATGAAGGTGGTGAGCTTGGATATTCACTTGCTCATGCTTTTGGTGCTGTTTTAGATTATCCAAATTTAATAGCAACAGTGGTTGTAGGTGATGGAGAAGCAGAAACAGGACCTCTTGCTACATCTTGGCATGGTTATAAATTTATTAACCCTAAAACTGACGGTGCAGTTCTTCCTATTCTTCATTTGAATGGTTATAAAATTGCAAACCCAACGGTGCTTTCAAGAATACCGAAAAAAGATCTTCAAAAATTTATGGAAGGTTATGGATACAAGCCTCATTTTGTTGAAGGTGATGATCCTGTAAAAATGCATAAGTTGATGGCTGTAGCTATGGACGAATGTATTGAAGAGATTAGGAAAATCCAAAATGATGCCAGAAAATATGGTAAAGTAACGGGCATTTACTGGCCGATGATTGTTTTAAGAACACCAAAGGGTTGGACTGGTCCAGAATATGTCGATGGAAAACAGATTGAAAATAGTTTTCGTGCACACCAAATACCAATTACAATGACTGAGCCAGGACATCTAAGTTTGTTAGAAGATTGGCTTTTAAGTTATCGACCAGAAGAGCTTTTTGACGAAAACTATAAATTGCGAAAGGATATATTTGAAATTTTGCCTAAAGGCAACAAAAGAATGACTGCAAGTCCATATGCTAACGGTGGATTATTACTTAAAGATATTATAACTCCAAATATTGATGAATACGAAGTAAAAATTGATGGCAGAGGCAAAACAAAAGTCCAAGATATGAAAGAACTTGGTAGATATATTCGTGATTTATTTGTGCTAAACAAAGAAAATCAAAACTATAGAATATTTAGCCCTGACGAAGCGAAAAGTAATAGGTTGTATAGTGCTTTTGAAGTTGAAAAACGTTCATTTAATGCGGAAATTTTAGATACAGATGAAGATTTATCAACAAACGGAAGAATTATGGATTCTTATCTTTCTGAGCACATGAGCGAGGGGTTACTTGAGGGGTATTTGTTGACTGGTAGACATGGTATGTTTGACAGTTATGAAGCTTTTATCAGAGTGGTTGATAGTATGGTAGCTCAACATGCAAAATGGTTGAAAGTTTGTAATGAAATTGAATGGAGAAAACCTATTTCTTCACTTAACTTAATTTTAACAAGTCACACTTGGCAGCAAGACCATAATGGTTTTACTCATCAAGACCCGGGATTTTTAGATCATATAACAAATAAAAAACCAGACGTTGTTAGAATGTACTTGCCACCAGATGCAAATTGTCTTATTTCGTGTTACGATCACTGTGCAAAAACTAAAAATTATGTAAATGTAATAGTTGCATCTAAGCATCCGTCATTCCAATGGCTAACAATGAAAGAAGCTAAAGAACATTGTGAAAAAGGAGCTAGTGAGTGGAAGTGGGCTGGTCTGAATGATACAAGAAATCCAGATGTTGTTTTAGCTTGTTGTGGTGATACACCAACTTTAGAGACAATTGCTACAGTTTCTTTAATAAAGGAATATTTACCAGAATTAAATGTGAAATTTGTTAATGTTGTAGACCTTATGAAATTGGTGTCAGATAAGTCGCATCCACATGGTATGACAGATAATGAGTATGATAAATTGTTTACTAAAGATAAACCAATTATATTTAATTTCCATGGTTATCCACAACTTATACATCAACTAACTTATAATAGGGTAAATGAAAATTTACATGTTGCTGGCTATGTTGAAGAGGGAACAATAACAACACCTTTTGATATGAGGGTTAGAAATCATATAGATAGATATCATACTCTTCTAAGAGTGATTAAATATATTGATTTACCAAAGAAAAAGAAAGAAGAAATAACAAAAGCCATGAATGAAAAACTTAAAGCTCATCAAGAATATATTGTTGAATATGGAATTGACATGCCTGAAGTTTCAGAATGGAATTGGAACAATTAAAGATTATCCCTAAACTATAGTTTAGGGATTTTTTATGCTGTTTGGCTAAAAAAACGATGACTATTTTTTTAAGTTGCAAAGATTTTTTTTAAAGAGTATAATATAAGGGTCAACTTCTATAAGTTAATATTTAATGGTCATTGTTTATAGTCGCAATAAACATAGCTATTGAAAATTTTAAAGTATAGGAGGAATATAATTGGTATTAATTGAAAGTGTTAAATAAAATTTAAGGCTAAATCAATTTATAGAAACTTAAATATGCGGTTTAAGTTTCAGAAAAAATACCAAAATTTATGGATAATAAAATTCTAAAGCCAAAGCGAGTTATCGTTGAGATAACGGATAAATGTAATTTTAAATGTAAACATTGCTTTGCAAATAAAAACGACTTTGAACTTAAGGTGGAAAGTTGGAAAAAAATATTTAACAATATATGTAAAGAGAAAATACAAAGTATTACGATAACGGGCGGAGAACCCTTGTTATACCAAGGTTTATTTG
Source organism: Clostridia bacterium (assembly GCA_045534555.1). GTDB lineage: Bacteria > Bacillota > Clostridia > Christensenellales > UBA1242 > UMGS2069. Next base: position 32,988 of record JAZSJW010000002.1, on the reverse strand, counting down.
ACCTATTAAAGCAAGTAAGAATTAGAAAAACCTTATTATGTTTAGATAGTAATGTATCTCTTATAACCGAGCAAAATATAAAGCTTATAGAAAGGTATTTTAAGAAAATAAGAGTTTCGCATTACGGAATGAATAGAAGTTGGCACGCAAATACACAAACGAATGGCTCAAACGAAGAGAAATTTTTGAAAACATTAAAATTGCTATGCGACAGCAAATTAAAAGTCCAAGTGAAAATACCATTATTTAACAACAATGTAAAAAATCTGTTTAGAATTTTAGATAGATTAAAAGAATTTAATGTGGATGAAATTGTCTTAATTCCGATAATTCCCGTAGGAAAGGCAAAAATGTTAAAAGATTTGGTTTCGGCAAAAGAAGCTAAAAAACTTATCAAACAATATGGAGACAAAGAAAGAAATATAAAAGTTTTTAGATGGGCTAAAGGAAAACATTTTTTAGTTAGAAGTAACGGAAATGTTGTGTTGCACCCACCAATTAAAAAAGAAGAATTTATACTCGGTAATTTACTAGATAGGACTATTAGTGAACTTTGGGAGAGGGTGCCAGAGCAATACAAAATTGTTAATGAAAAACTAACAACCAATATAAAAAAATAAATCAAATGCCTTATTTATAATAAGGCATTTTTATTTCTTAAATTTTACTAGACGAATGTGTTGACAAGTATTTTTTCGCCTTAATTAACACTTTCAAATTCTTGTCAATTTTGTTAAGTTTGCAGTTATATAAGTTTTTATATGCTTGATCTAACGCTTCTTGGTTCGTGACTTTTTTCATAAAAGAATTATGGTGTTTTAAAAAAAAATTATACATAAGAAAAATGTTGAAAGGTAACAATTAATAATAAGTAAACAAAAAGCTCATATTTTTTAATGTTTGCGAGTGGGAATATGTGGTATTGAGTGACAGAGTTATAATTTATAAAGTTTGAGCATTAAAAGAGTTGTAAATAATTCATTTTTTTAAGCACCTCTTTTTTTATAAAAAAGACCTTGTAATTTTTAAAAAGATATGTTATAATGAGTGCATAAAAATACGGACTAAATCATCAAAAGGAAAAAAACAGTTAATTCTGGAGGATAAAAAATGGCAGACGAAGTTAAAAATCAAGAAGAAAATTCGCCTCGTAAAAAGTATTTGCAAACAGCTATGGATTATAATAAATTATGGAAATATGTTAATGCTGTAGACCAAATCATGAGAGCTTCTGGTGAAGGATATCAAAGGCTAGTGAGCCAAAATCCAAGAATAGAAGAAGAAATGAAAAATGAAAGGGGCGAGGTAACCTTAAGAAGTTTAAATAGGGTTTTGAAGGCATACCCTGATCTTTTTAACCTTGGAGATGTTGTTTCTAATGATGCAGAGATTGAAAGATTAGCAAATCATGCAGTTGAGTTGGGTGCAAGAAAAGGTTCTTATGCAAACAGAGGCCATTTTCCTGTTCCAAAAGATGTAGATGAAGAGCGTGCTGAATATCTTGCAATTGCTAATAAAAAATATCAAGAATCAGAAGAAAATTTTAATGCAAAAAAGAAAGAGTGGCTTGGCTCTAAAAAAGATGGTGAAGTGCCTGTGAAAGGTGCTAGGGCAGAAAAAAGGGCTGCGGGTAGAAAGGTTGCTAGAAGAATGCTTATTTATCCATTGATAACTTTGTTGCCTCTTTCTTTAATAGGTCTTGCTGGTTTATCGGTTTGGGGTGTTGTTGCCTCTGCCGTAACGTCAACTTTTGGTTTGACTAGCGGTGCTGGTATTGCTGGAATTTTAACCATGCTTGTTGGTGGTAAATATGCAATTAAAGGTATTGGGGCAATATTTTCAAAGGCAAATAAGTGGGTTAAAAAAGCTTTTGATGAAAGAAAAGCTGCAAAAGAAAAAGCAAAGGGTATAAAAGCTGAATATAAAGCAGCGAAAGAAAGATTAAGTGTTAACCAAAATGCAATGTCTCTAGATGGTGCACAGATGACAAAATATCCTTATCCTGGTAATGACTTATCAGCATTAAAAACAATTGAAAATGAAGACATGGTTTCTTTAAGTAATGCTTTAGATGCATCGATTGATTTAAGTAATATGCAAGAACAAGCTGATGCAAGAGAACAGGTTGATGCAAGAGAACAAACAAAAGACCTAGAAGTATCAGTACCAGCTAATGCAAATGAACAAGCTAAAGAGCCTATAGTTCAGGTGAGAGCAAATGATAATCCAGCACCAATTGCTGTAGAATCTGTTGAAAATGATATAGAGGAGGAACCAATATTGGACAAAGGTGATAGTTTGGTAGATCCAGCACCTGCGAAAAATTCAGATTCTGCAAAAACAACAGAACTTGCTTCTTCTTATGTAGACTATGGTTTTGATACTACGGTAAATACATGGTTTAATGACTTGCTTTCTGACGAAGAGTTAAAGAAGATGTATAAAACAATTTCCGAAAAACCAAGAAATAAAGTAGGCATGCAGAAGAGAAGAGAGGCTTTATTGGAATTTGTGAACAAAACAACATTAACCATTTTAAAAAGTTCAAATACTGCTAATAAAGGTCTTACAGAAGAACAGATTAAAAGGGTTGTTGCAAAAAAAGCTTTATTATTTGTTCAAGAAAAATCTCCAGCAACATTTAAAGATGTTACTGTAGATAGTATTGTTGGTAGTAACAAAGAAGCAGAAGATAAAAAAGGAAGTGAGCCTGATTTCGTTACTATAGTGGTTAAAGATGGCAACAAAACAAGAGAATTAAAGATGCCTACAGTGGTGTATAACCAAATGCAAGCAAAAATTGAAGAGGCGTTAACAAAAAACCCTAATATTGAAAATGCAATGCAAGTTGTAAGTGAAAATGAATATTTCAAGCAAAACATACTTGACCTACAGGGAGAAAAAGGGGATGTGTCTCCAGAGATGGCAGTTGCGTCAGTTGTAACTGGGGTTGCTAAACAAATTAATCCTTCTCCTGAAATTAAAAACATTCCTGCAAATACTGTTCCTGCAGACATTATTGTCAAAAATCCAGAAATTAAAATTGATAATGTTGATACTATTTCAACACCAGAAAAACCAAAAACTGCAGCAGATACAATTCAAAATTTATTAACAGGTGAGCAACCTAAAAAAGATGAAGAAAAACCTGCAAGTAAATTTGTTGGAGCTGAGTTTGTTGGAAGAAAGCATGTTCCTGTGGTTGTTTCAACAATACCAACTGCAAATGCAGGATTGCAACAATTTAAAGCAAAAAAGGTTGTAACAATAGTTGGCCTAGATGGCAAGACTGGAATTAGAAAAGTTGATGCTGAAGAATATGCAAAATTGCTTGCAAGCGGTGTTAAGATTCAAGAATCTGGTTCGAGATTTATTGTTGAAAATGGTGCAAAGAAACAAGTTACATGCATAGATTCGAAACGTATTGAAGAAATTTATAAAGAAAAACTACGCGGCAAAGGTAAAACAGGTGTTAAGAAGCAAGATAAAATCAACTCATTAAAAGAGGCTGTCGATATTCTTGCACAAGAAAATCCTAATGTTAACAAGGCTGTTATTGCAGAGCAAGTATTAACTCATGCAATGGAGATGGCTGGTTCTGTATATAGCTATAAAGTTCCAATTACTATTCAAGACTTAGTTCCGGGATTGGAAGTTGAAAAAGTGGCAGCTGCAAATATTGGTGCTTCCAAGGCTCCACAATTTCCAAAAATGCCAGACTTTTCGATTGATGCTGTTACAGGAGCTGCAAGTAGGAGTTTTAGAGGAATGGCTCCTCAAGAAAACAAGCCAAAATATACAATTAGTAAAGATTCTGTAGCCAAAGTTCATAGAGCTCCAGAGAATGCGGCTTTGGTTCCTAACGAATTTGAGAGTATTCCAGATTCTGAACAAGTTGAAGAGATAATGAAAGATGCCGAAAATTCTGGATATGAAATGGAGTTTGGTGTTGGTGGAAGTCATGAACCATTAACTCCAGAACAAGAAAGAGCTATTGAGGATGCGGCATCAAAACCTACAAGGAAAGAAACAACAGCTGATGGAAAAACGGTATTCTATTTTGACGGTGATATAGACAGAGAAGAATTAAAACAAAAAGCAAAAGAAATCATAAAAGAAAAAGATACTGCAGAAGCATTTCAGGCAATGGCTGATTTAGGTATAACAGCTAAAGAAGCCGAAGAAATTTGGGGAGAATTAGGCAGAGCGGAAGATGTTGAGGAAGCTTCAAAACAAGATAATGTAGGTGAAATAAACAAACCAGAAGAAAAAGAAGCTAAAGAGCCTGTGGAAGAAGCTTTGGCTCATGAAGAAAGCAAAGATACAGAAGCAGATAAAGCTGCTCCAGCACCAAGTAAAGTAGATTTAGATAAAGAAGTTAATTCTATTGTTTCACAAATACTACAAGGAAAAGCAGTTGATCTTGATGATGAATCGTTGACTGCGAGGGGATTATCTTTAAATGATGCTAATGCTATAAGATTAACATTAAGCAAAATTACTAAAGATGGAAAGAGTTATTTTGATTTAAATAACGAGTTGCTAGCAAAGAAGCAAGAGCGAGTAGATCCAAATATAGATGGAAAAACAGAAGATACAAAAGTTGCAACACCGAAAACGAAAGTTAAGGTAGGGAAAAATTTGATTGCCCTTAAAGATGCAATGAAGCTATATAACAGCGCGTCAATTTCAGATGAAGAGTTTGACAAGATTAATCAAGTTCAAATAAATGCAATAAGGGCTGCTTTAAAGAAAGCAAATCCAACATTAAGTGATGATGTAATTGATACATTAGTGTCTGATAAGTTGCATGAAGTAAATGCAATGCTTGATGCTGAACTAGAGAGGGATAGAGACAAAGCAAAAGCAAAAGAGATTGAAGAGAGAAAGAAACATATTGCTGAAGTTTGGGCTCAAGGTCAAAAAGATAGGAAAAAATCAGCGGCAGAAAATACAGCAACAAAAGAAGATGCTGAAAACAAACAGCCAACAGAAGAGCCTCATAAAGAAGTTTCTAAAACTGCTACTGATAGTGAAATTGAGCAGGAAATTCCAGATCTTCCAGGTTTTGATATAAGCGGTCTTTCAAGAACTGCAGAAAGGGGCTTAAATGGTGGTGTAAGTCAAGAAAAACCTGCATACACAATAAGCAAAGATTCAGTAGATAAGATTGCTGAAGCAAATGCTCCAGAAGTGGATCCAAACAAATTAAGTGAACAAGAATTAAAAGATTATGCTAAAGAAATAAAGGCAGAAGAAGCTGCTAAAAATCCAGCATGGTATCAATTTGGCCTAAAAAGAGCTTTGAAAAAAGAGGCTAAAGCTCAAGAGGAGGCTAGAATTAAAGAGGAACAAGAGGATGCAGCTCGAAAAGCTATAGAAGAAAATAATAGAATTCGTATAGAAAATGCAAGTAAGATTCTTAATACATATCTTGAAAATCATAAAGACGATGTTGAACTTGTTCAAAAAATTAGGGAAGATGAAGAATATTATATTTCTGCAATAGCGGAAAATGATTTTGGTATAGGCTTAACCTTATTTGATCATTCAAATTCGGAAGTAGGAAAAGAAATATTAGATAACACTATGAGCTTATGGGCTTCAAAAGTCAGAAATGAAAAAAGGATAGAAGAAGCAAGAACAATGGCTGAAGTAAGGGCTCAACAAAAAGATCAAGAAGAAATTGAAAGAAGAAGAAAGGCTCAAGAAGAGAGTGATAATGCAATATTAAATGCTTCTAGAGAGTTTGATGATAAATTTTCAAAGACTAAGCAAAGTCAAAATAATGCAGCACAGATAAATAAAGCTTATGAGGACTACAAACAACAAATGGGTATGTCAAAAGACGAGAGATCCAATGGTATTAGGGCTAGAATAGATCGTTCAAAAGAAGTTGAGTTTAGTGCAGAAGAAAAAGACTTAATAGATTTTGCTATTAAAAATTATTCTGGTATGAGTTCACTTCAAGCTCATGCACAAATGAAAAAACTCGGTCTTTCAGATGCGGCTATTCAACATGTTCAAAATGAGTTTAGAAATCAAAGAAATGCTGTGAAAAAACAAGAGGAAAATTTTGAAGAACAAGATGGACCTGATCTTGATTAAAAAATAAAAAGAGAGAATGCGGAAACGCACTCTCTTTTATTTTAAAAAAATAGTTAAAGACAAAAAAAGTGTTTATAAAAATAAAAAAGTGTGTTATATTAGTTTTGGAGATTATAAAATGGCTGATTATAAAGAAAAATTACAAAGTTTAGAAAAAAAGCTAACAGATGTTAGCGACTGTCTTTGATGTTGATAATTTGATAAAACAGGAAGAGGAATTAAAGCAGGAGCTATTAAAACCTGAGGTTTATAATGATTTTGAAAAATCTAGTTCTATAAGCAAAAAACAAAACGATTTATTAAAAATTATAACTAATTATGAACAAGCTAGAAATAATTTAATTTATTTGCGGGAGTTTTTGTCTATTATTGATGAGGGGTGCTCTGATAATGATGTTAGAGACTTTGAGAAAGAGCTTTATAATAATGATATATTGATTAATAAACTATATATAGAAAGTTTATATAGTGAAGAAAATGATAATGCTGATGCTTTAGTAGAAATTCATTCGGGGGCTGGCGGAGAAGAGGCGCAGGATTGGGCAGAGATGTTAGAAAGAATGTATTTTGGCTATGCAGACAAAATGAATTTTAGTGTTAGCTTGGTTTTTAAAAACAATGGCGATGGGGCTGGTTTTAAAAGTGCAGGATATATTTTTAAAGGAAGAAATGCTTACGGTAACTTAAAAAATGAAAGAGGAGTGCACAGACTTGTTAGAATTTCTCCTTTTGATGCGAACAAAAGAAGACATACTTCGTTTGCTAGTGTAGAGGTGTCTCCAATACTTGAAAAACAAAAAATAACCATTGATGATAAAGATGTAAAAATAGATACGTTCCGCAGTGGTGGTGCCGGTGGTCAAAATGTTAATAAAGTGGAATCTGCAATTAGGTTAACACATATTCCTACGGGTATTGTGGTTAGTTCTCAAAATGAAAGAAGTCAGCTACAAAACAAAGAAATGGCGTTTCAAATGTTGCAGGCTAAACTTGTGGAACTAGAAGAGAAAAGACAGAATGAATTAAAAGCAAAAGAGAAAGGATTGCAGATGAAAAACGAATGGGGTAGCCAAATTCGAAGTTATGTGTTATACCCTTATAAAATGATAAAAGATTTAAGAACAAATATGGAAACATCTAATGTTGATGAGTTTTTAAGTGGAAATATAGAAGAGTTTGTTATTGCAAATTTAAAAAACAAATCAACATTTGAAAATTAGACATTATTGATTTTGTCTGTTTTGAAATATTAAAGATGTATTAATTGTGGGGTTAGAGAAAAATATGAAAAAAGATATATTGATTTTGGCAATTGAATCCTCTTGTGACGAAACAAGTATTGCTGTTGTAAAAAATGGTAGAGAAGTATTATCGAATGCGATTTCAAGTCAGATAGATATACATAAATTATATGGCGGTGTAGTGCCAGAGATTGCATCAAGAAACCATGTGGTTAACATAGATGGAGTTTTAAATGAAGCTCTTAGAGAAGCTAAAATTTCTTTAGATGATATAGATGCTATAGCAGTTACATATGGTGCGGGACTTTTAGGGGCTTTAATAGTAGGTGTAAACTTTGCTAAAGCTCTAAGTTATAAATTAAATAAGCCATTAATTGCGGTAAATCACATAGAAGGGCATATTGCAGCAAATTATATTGAACATAAAGATTTAGAGCCTCCATTTGCATGCTTAATCGTTAGTGGCGGGCATACAGCTCTTTGCAAAATGGATACTTACACAACGAAAACTTTAATAGGAACAACCACAGATGATGCGATAGGAGAAGCCTTTGATAAGGTTGCTAGAGAGTGCGGGCTTGAATATCCCGGCGGTCCAAATGTTCAAAAACAGGCAGTTTTTGGAAAGAAAAACATTAACTTTATAATTAAGCCACATGAAAAATTGAAGGATTTTAACTTCTCTTATAGTGGTTTAAAGACGGCGGTTATAAACTATATGCATAATAAAAGACAAAAGGGTGAAAATGTTTCTATTCCTGATGTGTGTCATTCTTTCCAAGAAGAAGCTGTTTATCAGGTTGTATATAAATCAATAGAAGCTTGTAAAAAGTATGGCTTAAAAACACTTGTGCTTGCTGGCGGGGTGAGTGCAAACTTAAGATTAAGAGAGCTTGCTACAATTGAGGGGCAAAAAGCAGGGATTAAAGTTTTATATCCGCCGCTTAAACTTTGTACAGATAATGCTGCTATGGTTGGCTCCGCCGCCTACTTTGCGTTTATAGAAGGTAAAAATATTGCAGATAAGTTAACATTAAAACCGTCATCAACAATTGCGTTGTAAATGTAAACTTAAAGTAAAAAAGAAAAAATGTTAAAAAATGATTAATTTCGCACTTGACAGACCACGGTTCCGTGTGTTATTATACTAACGCACACCGCCAAGGGGTGTAATTTTTTAGGAGAAAATTTTTTATGAGAACCAAGATAACACTAGAATGTACAGAATGTAAACAAAGAAATTACGATAACTATAAAAATAAAAAGAACGATCCTGACAGAATTCAATTAGAAAAATATTGCAGATTCTGTAAGAAGCATACAGTTCACAAAGAATCAAAGTAAAATTATAACTGGGAGATATTAACGTGGCAAAAGTAGAAAAAACTCTTGCAAAAGGCACTACTGAAGTTAAGCAAAAAGATAAGCAAAAGAAAGTAAAAAAAGCTAATAAAGAACCAAAACGTTCTAGAGCTAAAGAAACTGTTTCTGAACTTAAAAAAGTTTCTTGGCCTTCATTTGGAAAGACTATGAAACAAACAGGAATGGTTATTTCTGTTGTTGCGTTATTTATGCTAGTAACTTTAGGTATAGATAGCTTGCTTTCATGGCTATTAAAACTCATTACCAATATCTAGGATTGAGTTTGATTTTCGTGTAAAATTTATAAGGATTGTATAATATGGATGATGTTTTAAACGAAGAGCCAAAGTGGTATGTTTTACATACTTTCTCTGGTTATGAAAATATGGTTCAAGATAACCTATATAAAACTATTGAAAACAACCAACTTCAAGATTATATTGTTGAAGTAAAAATTCCTATGGAAGATGCCATTGAAGAAAAAAATGGCAAAAAGAAAGTTGTACAAAGAAAAATGTTTCCAACATACGTGCTTTTGAAAATGAGATATACAGATAATCTTTGGCACACAATTGTTAATACTCGTGGCGTAACAGGTTTCGTTGGTCCTGCGGGAAGGCCTCTTCCTTTAACTGATGATGAAGTAAGAAAAATGCGTCTAGAGAAAATAGTTGTAGATTTAAAGGTTGATGTAGGAAATAAAGTTAAGGTCATCTCTGGTCCTCTTGAAGGATTTGTTGGTGATGTTTTAGCTGTTGATGTTGATGAACAAAAATGTAAAGTTTCAGTAGAAATGTTTGGTCGTCAAACTCCAGTTGATTTGGACTTTGTTCAGATCGAGATTATTTAATCTCAACTAATTTGGTTTAACATGTTATAGCAAATGCTATACCATTTTAAATATATGTGGGAGAGGTAAATCTTTTCATGCCTCACATAAGTAACCACAGAATTTACTATATAAGGAGAAAAAATTTATGGCACCTGTTAAAAAAATAACAGCAGTCGTTAAACTTCAACTTCAAGCTGGTAAAGCTACAGCTGGTCCTCCAGTTGGTTCATCTCTTGGTCCTCATGGTATCAATATTCCAGCATTCGTTAAAGAGTTTAACGAAAAAACAGCATCTCAAGAAGGATTTATTATTCCAGTAGAGATGACAATTTATCAAGACCGTTCATTTACATTTGTTTTAAAAACTCCTCCAGCAGCAGTTTTAATTAAGAAAACAATTGGTATCGAATCTGGTTCTGGTAAACCAAACACACAAAAAGTCGCAAAAATCACAAAGGCTCAAGTTCGTAAAATTGCGGAAACAAAAATGCCTGACCTCAATGCAGCAAATATTGAAGCTGCTATGAGCATGATTGAAGGTACAGCACGTTCTATGGGCGTGACAGTTGTAGAGGAATAGGAGGGGCATTATGAAACACGGAAAAAATTATAGAGCTTCTGCTGAAAAAATTGAAAGACAAAAACTTTATGATGTAGCTGAAGGTTTAGCACTAGCTATTGATACTGCAACTGCTAAATTTGATGAAAGTATTGAAATCCATGTAAAACTTGGTGTTGACCCTAAGAATGCTGATCAACAAGTTCGTGGTTCTGTAGTACTTCCAAATGGTACTGGTAAAGAAAAGAAAGTTTTAGTTATTGCTAAAGGAGATAAAGCTGAAATAGCTAAAGCTGAAGGTGCTGACTTTGTTGGTGCTGAAGAAATGATTGATAAAATCATGAAAGAAAACTGGTTAGGTTTTGATGCCTGTGTTACAACACCTGATATGATGGGTCTTGTTGGTAGAATTGCTAGAGTTTTAGGACCTCGTGGTTTAATGCCAAACCCAAAGAGTGGTACTGTAACTCCGGACGTTGCTAAAGCTATTAAAGATATTAAAGCTGGTAAAGTTGAATACAGACTTGATAAGTTTGGTATCATTCACTGCGTTATCGGTAAAAAGAGCTTTGGTGTTGAAAAACTTCAAGAAAACTTTGATGCTCTTATGGACGCTATTATCAAAGCGAAACCACAAGCTGCAAAAGGTGTTTACATTAGAAGCATTTCTTTAGCTTCTTCAATGGGACCTGGTGTTAAAGTTAAAATGTAATTAATAAAAGGTGAGCGATAAACTCACCTTTTTTATTGCCTAAAATATAGGTTTAATAGTTTGAAAAAAGATATTTTTATTAATGTTAAAGATGTTTATACAGAAACTTTAAAAGTTTGTGCAAATTGACCAAAAAAATTTGTCAATTATTTTTAATAAAAGTCTTGACACGGTGCCGTGTGTTTAGTATAATAAACAGGCTGCAATATGGGAAGATGCGGAAGGTTACCCATGAGCCTTGATTGGGAGAACTTTCGCGGACAAGTCTATACAAAGATTTTAGGCGACAGATTTTCTTCATTAGTGTTTGCTCGCGACAATAAACTTTGCAGTGCGATAAATGAAGAATAGTCAATCTGAAAAAAATACTCGGAGGTTAAAAATGGCAACACAAAAAATTAGAATTAAGCTACGTGCTTATGATCACAACCTTGTTGATGAATCTGCTGCAAGAATTGTGGAATCTGCTAAAAAAGCAGGCGCTAAGGTATCTGGTCCTATTCCAATGCCTACTGAAAAAGAAGTTGTAACAATTCTTCGTTCAGTTCATAAACATAAAGATTCAAGAGAACAATTTGAAATGAGAACTCATAAAAGAGTGATTGATATTTACAATCCATCAGCTAAAACTGTTGATTCACTTATGAAAATCGACTTACCAGCTGGCGTAGATATCAATATTAAATTATAAGGCGGAGGGGAAGTATAATTTATGGATAAAGCAATACTTGGTAAGAAAATTGGCATGTCACAGATTTTTACAGACTCTGGTCTTGTAATACCTGTAACTGTTGTTGAAGCTGGCCCATGTCAAGTTTCACAAATCAAAACTGTTGAAAAAGATGGTTATAGTTCAGTTCAATTAGCTTTCACTGATACAAAAGAAAGCAGACTTTCTAAGGCAGAAGTTGGTCACTTAAAGAAAGCTAACATTGCTCCTAAGAAATATTTAAAAGAGTTTAAAATCCCAGCTGAAGGATTAACTCTAGGTGCAGAAATTAAATGTGATGTATTTAAAGAAGGCGACATCGTAGACGTTTCTGGCTATACAAAAGGTAGAGGTTTCTCTGGTGTTATTAAGAGATGGAACTTCCACAGAATTGATATGACACACGGTGCTGGCCCTGTTCACAGAGCACCAGGTTCACTTTCAGCAAACTCAGACCCATCAAGAGTTTTCAAAAATAGAAAACTTCCAGGTCAATACGGTCACGAGAAAGTAACTATTCAAAATCTAGAAATTGCAAAAGTAGATACAGAAAGAAATCTTCTTTTAGTTAAGGGTGCTATCCCAGGTGCTAAAGGTTCTGTTGTTACAATCTGCTCTGCAGTAAAAGCGAAATAAGTAGGGGGAGAGAATAATGCAAACTAAAGTTTTTAATATTAAAGGCGAAGAAGTTGGTAAAGTTAGCTTAAACGACACAGTATTCAAAGCTCCTTACAACGAAGCGCTAATTCATCAAATCGTTGTAGCATACCTTGCTAATCAACGTCAAGGAACTAAATCAACACTTACTCGTTCTGAAGTTCGTGGTGGTGGTAGAAAACCTTGGAGACAAAAAGGTACTGGTAATGCTCGTCAAGGATCTATACGTGCTCCACAATGGATTAAAGGTGGCGTGGTATTTGCTCCAAAGCCAAGAGATTTTTCTAAGAAAGTTAACAAACAAATGAAACAAGCTGCTTTCTTATCAGCTATTTCAACTTGTTTAGCTGAAAAATGCTTGGTAGTAGTTGACGAACTTAAGTTTGAAGCTCCAAAAACAAAAGCTATGGCTGAAGTTTTAAAGAACTTAAAACTTGATAAGAGAACTACAATTGTAACTGCAGAAAATGACGAAAACGTTGTTAAATCAGCTGCTAACATTGAAAATGCATATGTTACAACAGCAGCTCAACTTTGCACTTACGATATCGTGGTTAGCGACAAACTCCTTGTAACTAAGGAAGCTATTAAATCTATCGAGGAGGCAAACAAATAATGGTAGCACACGATATTATTATTAGACCTATCCTTTCTGAAAAAAGTTATGCTGATATTGCTAACAAAAAATACACTTTTGAAGTAGCAAAAGAAGCAACTAAAACTAATGTTAAGAAAGCTGTTGAAGAAATCTTCAAAGTAAAGGTTGAAAGCGTAAACATTTCTAACGTTTACGGAAAAATTAAAAGACAAGGAAGACACGAAGGACTTACTGGTTCATATAAAAAAGCAATCGTTCAATTAACAAGCGATTCTAAGACAATTGAGTTCTTTGATAGTCTATCATAATAGGACGAGGGGAGAATAATTATGGCACTAAAAAGATTTAAGCCGACAACTGCTGGTCGTAGAGGCATGACTAGCGCTTCCTTTGACGAAATTACTACAACAACTCCTGAAAAATCTTTACTTGAAACAAAGAAGAAATCAGGTGGTAGAAATAACGCTGGTAGAATTACTGTAAGACATATCGGCGGTGGAAATCGTCAAAAATATAGAGTTATTGACTTTAGAAGAAATAAGGATAACATTCCTGCAAAAGTTGCAAGTATTGAATACGATCCAAACAGATCTGCATATATTGCACTTTTAAACTATGCTGATGGTGAAAAGAGATATATTTTGGCGCCGGTTGGTTTAAACGTTGGCGACACTGTTATGAGTGGAGTAAACGCAGAAATCAAAGTTGGTAACACATTAGCACTTGACAACATTCCAGTAGGTTCTGTTGTTCATAACATCGAATTCCATCCAGGTCGTGGTGGACAAATCGCTAGAAGTGCTGGTATTTCAGCACAATATATGGCTAAAGAAGGTAGATATGCTACACTTCGTATGCCATCAGGAGAAATGAGAAAAGTTCTTGTTACTTGCCGTGCTACACTTGGTCAAGTAGGTAACGTTGAACACGAAATCGTATCTCTTGGTAAAGCTGGTAGAAAACGTCACATGGGCGTTAAGCCTACAGTTCGTGGTTCAGTTATGAACCCAGTTGACCACCCTCATGGTGGTGGTGAAGGTAAATCACCAGTAGGTCACGCTGGTCCTATGACTCCATGGGGTAAACCTGCTATGGGTTATAAGACTCGTAAGAAAAAGAATCAAAGTAACAAGTTAATTGTTAAACGTATCAATTAGGAGAGGGAAATATGAGTAGAAGTGTTAAAAAAGGTCCTTTCGTTGCAGAAAGTCTTGTAAAAAAGATTGATGCTATGAATGAATCAAGAGAAAAAACCGTTGTTAAAACATGGTCTCGTGCATCAACAATTATCCCATCAATGGTAGGTCATACTATTGGCGTGTATGACGGTAGAAAGCATGTTCCAGTTTATATTACCTCTGAAATGGTAGGTTATAAACTTGGTGAATTTGCTCCAACTCGTACATTTAAGGGTCACAAAGGCGCAAAGACTACAAAGGGAGGAAAATAATAAATGGCTACAAGAGTTCGTGAAAAATCATTAGCAAGAAAACAAAATGCTGATAGACGTCCAAAAGCTGTTGCTAAATACATTAGAATTTCTCCTTCAAAAGTTAGAATTGTACTAGATGTAATTCGTGGACAAAAATATGAAGAAGCAGTAGCAATCTTAAAAAATATGCCTAATGCTGCAACTGAAAGTGTTCTTAAAGTTCTAGAAAGTGCTGGCGCTAACGCTGAAAACAATTTAGGACTAAATAAAGCTGACTTAATCGTTAGTGAAGCTTTTGCTGATGGTGGTCCAATTTTAAAGAGATTCCAACCTGTAAGCAAAGGTAGAGCACACGAAATCAAAAAGCGCACAAGCCACATCACCGTCATTTTAGACGAGGCAAAGGCGTAGGAGGATACTATGGGACAGAAAGTTAATCCAATAGGAATGAGAGTTGGTGTCAATAAAGAATGGGAAAGCAAATGGTTTGCTGATAAGAAAAACTTTGCTGACTATATTTTAGAAGACAACAAAATTCGTGAAGTAATTGAAAATAACTACAAAAATTGTAGTATTTCTAAAACAATCATTGAAAGAAATGCTGAAAACAAAATCACTGTAACTTTACACACTGCTAGACCTGGTATGGTTATCGGTCAAAAAGGTGCTGGTGTTGAAGCTATGAAAGCTAAACTTGAAAAAGTTACTAAAAAAGCAGTTTCAATCAATGTTGTTGAAATTAAAAATCCAGATTTAGATGCTCAACTTGTTGCAGAAAGCATCGCTAATCAACTTGACCAAAGAGTTGGTTTCCGTAGAGCTATGAAACAAGGTCTTGCTAGATGTCAAAAAGCTGGCGTTAAGGGTATCAAAATCATGCTTAGCGGTCGTCTTGACGGCGCTGAAATCGCTAGAAGTGAATTCTATCAAGATGGTTCTTTACCTCTTCAAACTTTAAGAGCAGACATTGACTATGGTTTTGCTGAAGCACACGTTTCAGGATTACTTGGTGTTAAAGTTTGGATCTATAAAGGTGAAATTCTTGGTAAAAAGAACTTAAACTCTAGCGTTAAGGGAGGAAACTAATATGTTGATGCCTAAAACAGTTAAAAGAAGAAGAGTTCAAAGAGGTAGAATGACAGGTAAAGCTACTCGTGGTAACAAAATCTGTCACGGTGAATACGGTATCGTAGCACAAGAGCCTTGCTGGATTACATCTAACCAAATCGAAGCTGCTCGTATTGCGATGACTCGTTATACAAAAAGAGGTGGCCAAGTTTGGATCAATATATTCCCACATAAGCCTGTAACAAAGAAACCAGCCGAAACTCGTATGGGTTCAGGTAAAGGTTCTCCAGAATACTGGGTAGCTGTTGTTAAACCAGGCAGAGTTCTATTTGAAATCGGTGGAATTAAAGAAGAAACAGCTATGGAAGCTATGAGACTTGCTACTTATAAACTTCCATGTAAAGTTAAAATTGTTAAAAAGGCAGATTTAGACGCTGCTCAAGGGGAGGATAAATAATGAAAGCGCAAAATTTTGCATCTATGACAGATAAAGAACTTGCAAATAAGCTTGCTGATTTAAAAGCTGAGCTTTTCAATTTGCGTTTCTCACACGCTACAGGCAACTTAGCTAATCCTCTTGCTCTAAAAACTTGCAAAAAAGACATTGCTAAAGTTAAAACTATCATTCGTGAAAGAGAACTTGGCTTAGCAAACAGTCCTGCTCCTGTAAGCGAGACTAAAAAAGTAGCTAAAAAGGCTAGAGGTTAAGGTGAATTATGGCAAATGTTGAAAGCGTAGAGAGAAATTTAAGAAAAACTAGAATTGGTATTGTTTCATCTAATAAGATGGACAAAACAATTGTTGTAGAAGTGCATACAAAAGTTAAGCACCCAATCTACAAGAAAACAATGAACGATACAACTAAGTTCGTTGCTCATGATGAGAACAATGAATGTTCAATCGGTGATACAGTCGAAATCGCTGAAACTCGTCCTCTTTCTAAAAACAAAAGATGGCGTTTAGTTAGAATCGTTGAAAAAGTTAAATAGTCCAAGGAGCGAAGATTATGATACAACAACAATCAAGACTTAAAGTGGCTGATAACACAGGCGCTAAAGAAATTATGTGTATTCGTGTTCTTGGTGGATCTAAAAGAAAATTTGGTAACATCGGTGATGTAATCATTGCTTCTGTTAAATCTGCTATCCCTGGTGGTTCTGTTAAAAAGGGTGATGTAGTTAAAGCTGTTATTGTTCGTTCTGTTAAAGGAATTAGACGTAATGACGGAAGCTACATTAAGTTTGACGAAAATGCTGCAGTTATTATTGATAACCAAAAGCAACCAAAAGGAACTCGTATTTTTGGACCTATTGCACGTGAACTTCGTGATAAAGATTACATGAAAATTATTTCACTTGCACCAGAAGTAATTTAGGAGGAACAACTTGATGAATAGTCTTAATGTTAAATCAGGAGATTTAGTTCTTGTTATCACTGGTAAAGACAAAGGTAAACAAGGCAAAGTTTTAAAAACTTCTCCTAAAACTGGTAGAATTGTAGTTGAAGGCGTGAATATGATTTCTCGTCATCAAAAAGCAAGAAGAGCTCAAGAAAAGAGTGCTATTGTTAAAAAAGAAGGAACAATCGATGTTTCTAACGTTATGGTAGTTTGTCCTACTTGTGGAAAACCTACAAGAGTTAAACATGCTGTAAATGAAGAAGGAAAGGTTGTTAGAACATGTAAATGTGGTCAAGCTTTAGATAAGAAGTTTGTAAAAGAAACAAAGAAAACTTCTAAGAAAACTGCTGAAGCTAAGGCTGAAAAAACTGAAACAGCTGAAAAGAAAGAAACAGTTAAAAAAGAAACAGCTAAAAAACCTGCAGAAAAGAAAGTTGTTGCAACTGCAGCAGCTAAAAACACAAAAACATCTGCAGCTAGAAAATCATCTCAAAGAGGAGTGTAGTATATGGCTAACAGATTAAAAGAAAAATATACAAACGAAGTTGTACCTGCACTCGTAAAAGAGTATGGTTACAAAAACGTTAACGAAGTTCCAAAGTTAGAAAAAATTGTTCTTAACATGGGACTTGGTGATGTTAAAGACAACAGCAAAAGCTTTAACTTAGCTGTTGAAGAACTTGCCGTTATTGCTGGTCAAAAACCAGTTGTAACAAAGGCTAAGAAAAGCGTAGCTAACTTCAAAGTTAGAGAAAATATGAAAATTGGTGCTAAAGTTACTCTTCGTGGTACAAGAATGTATGAATTTATGGATAAGTTCATGGCTATTGCTCTTCCACGTGTTCGTGACTTTAGAGGTTTAAATCCTAACTCTTTTGACGGAAGAGGAAACTATGCTTATGGTGTTCACGAGCAATTAATATTCCCTGAAATTGTCTATGACAAAATCGAAAAAATCAGAGGATTAGATGTGTGCTTTATCACAACAGCTAAAACTGATGATGAAGCTAGATCACTCTTAAAGCTCATGGGCTTGCCATTTAAGGCGTAAGCAGGTGTAAGGAGATAGATATGGCAAAAAAATCAATGATAAATAAACAACAAAAACCACAAAAATTTTCTACGCGTGAGTATACAAGATGCTCTATCTGTGGAAGACCACATGCAGTATTGAGAAAATACGGTATTTGCAGAATCTGTTTCAGAGAACTTGCATATAAAGGTCAAATCCCTGGCGTTAAGAAGTCTAGCTGGTAATAAGGAGGAATAATAAATAATGGTTACAACAGATCCTATTGCAGATATGCTTACAAGAATTAGAAACGCCCAAGTTACAAGAAAAGATAGTGTTACTTTTGAAGCTTCACGTATGAAGAAAGACATCGCTCAAATTTTAGCTGATGAAGGTTTCATCGCTTCATTTGAGGAAGTTAACGACGGTAAGTTTACTAATATTGTAATTAACTTAAAATATGGTCCTAAGGGAGAAAAAGTTATTACTGGACTTAAGAGAATTTCTAAGCCTGGTCTTAGAATTTATGCTAGTGCAGAAGAACTTCCTAAGGTACTTGGTGGCTTAGGCATTGCCATCGTTTCAACATCTAAAGGTGTTATGACAGATAAAAATGCTAGAAAACTTGGTATCGGCGGCGAAGTGCTTGCCTATATCTGGTAAGGAGGAAGAGTTATGAGTCGTATAGGTAGAGCTCCTATTGAGCTTCCAAATGGTGTTACTTTAGACGTTACAACAGAAAACGATGTTATCGTTACTGGTCCTAAAGGAACTCTTCGTCAAACAATCGCTTCTTCTGATGTTAAAGTTGAAAAAACAACAACAGAAGCTGGTAAAACAGTTGTTACATTAACTCGTGCAAACGATGAAAAAGAAAACCGTGCTAAACATGGTTTATACCGTGCATTAATTGCTAACATGGTTAAAGGCGTAACAGAAGGTTATTCAAAATCATTAACAGTTCATGGTGTAGGTTACAAAATTGCTGTAGCTGGTAATAAACTAACTCTTAACATTGGTTTATCACACCCAGTGAACGTTACAATTCCTGAAGGATTAACAGTTACTTGTCCAACAGCTACTGAAATCCTTGTTGCTGGAATTAACAAAGAACAAGTTGGTCAGTTCGCAGCTGACGTTAAAGCTATTAAGCCTGTTGAACCTTATCATGGTTACGGAATTCATTACACTAATGAAACCGTTATCAAAAAGGAAATCAAGAAGGGCGCTAAGAAGAAGTAAGGAGAAAAAGAATGTTTAAGAAACAAGATAAAAATGAATTAAGAAAAGTTAAACATAACCGTTCAAGATTTACATTATCTGGTACAGCTGATAAGCCTAGACTTAATGTTTATCGTTCAACAGAAAACATTTATGCTCAAGTTATTAATGACGTAAATGGAACAACTCTTTGCGCTGCAAGCTCTCTTGATAAGGCTTTAGCTTCTAAATTAGAAGGTAAAAACAAGAAAGAGCAAGCTTACATTGTAGGTGAAGCTGTTGCTGAAAAAGCTCTTAAAGCTGGCATTAAAGCCGTAGTGTTTGACCGTGGTGGATATATTTACACCGGACGCGTTCAGAAATTAGCTGAAGGCGCTAGGTCTGCTGGTCTTGAGTTTTAGGAGGGGTTATGGCAGAAGAAATTATTGTTGCAGAGGTTACTGAGCAAGCTCAAGAACCTGCTAATAAACCAAATGAGAGAAAATTCTCTAAAAATGGTTCTAGACCTAGAACTAGAAGAGATAACAAAGCTAACGAAAAAGTTAGTGATGGTATCGACAAAAAGATGGTAAATGTTAATCGTATTTCTAAAACTGTTAAAGGTGGTAGAAAAATGCGTTTCAACGCAATTGTTGTTGCTGGTGACAGAAACGGCAAAGTTGGCGTTGGTATGGGTAAAGCAACTGAAGTTACTTTAGCTATTGAAAAAGCAAGTGTTGATGCAAAAAGACACATGGTTAGCATTGATATCTGTGGCACAACTATCCCACACGAAGTAGTTGGTGAATTTGAAACTACAAAAGTTATCATGATGCCAGCTAAAGAAGGTAACGGAGTTATCGCCGGTGGTAAAGTTCGTGACGTTGTTGAACTTGCAGGTATCAAAGATATCACAACAAAACTTTATGGTTCAAACAATCCTGTAAACTGTGTTAAAGCTACATTTGATGGATTAATGAAACTAAGAAGTGCAGAAAAAATCGCTGCTCTACGTGGCAAAAACGTAGACGAAATCAGATAGGAGGAGTAGAATAATGGCAGAAGAAAAGAAAACAACAGCAAAAGCTAGTACTTCAACAGCTAAGAAGACTACAGCTCCTAAAACTACTACAAAAAAGACTACAACTAAAACTGCAGCTCCAAAAGCAGCTGAAGAAGTTAAAGTTCAAGCTCCTGTAGTAGAAGAAGTTAAGGCTCCAGCTAAAAAAGCTAATGGACCTATGCTTAAAATCACATTAGTTAAGAGTGCAAGTGGTCGTTTAGTTAAACAACAAAGAACACTTGAAGCTCTTGGCTTAACAAAAATTAACAGTGTAACTGTAAAACCAGATAACGCTCAAACTAGAGGTATGATTTTCGTAGTAAAACACCTTGTAGAAGTTGAAAGCGTGAAGGAGAACTAATTATGAAATTACACGAATTATCTCCAGCTCCAAACTCAACGAAGTCTATCAAGAGACTTGGTCGTGGTATTGGATCAGGCACTGGTAAAACAAGTGGTAAAGGTCACAAAGGCCAAAACGCTCGTTCTGGCGGTGGAGTTCGTCCTGGATTTGAAGGCGGTCAAATGCCTCTTATTCGTCAACTTCCAAAACGTGGCTTTACTAACAACTTCAGAAAAGTATATACAACAATTAATGTTAGCGAACTAGAAAGATTTGAGCCTAACACTGTTGTAACAGCTGAAATGCTAAAGAGTAAAGGTATCATTTCTAAAATCGAACCATATGGTTTAAAAGTTTTAGGTAATGGTACATTAACAAAAGCTTTAACTGTTAAAGCAGAAAAATTTACCCAATCTGCAATTGATAAAATAAGTGCTGCAGGTGGGTCTGTAGAGGTGAAATAATGTTTAAAACACTAGGAAGTGCTTTCAAGGACCGTGATATTCGAAAGAAAATGCTAATTACATTACTACTTCTTTTGGTATACCGTTTAGGTTGTTATCTACCAATCCCAGGATTAGAACCATCAGTTTATGCTGATGCTGTTTCTGGTGAGGCAGGAGCGGGTTTATTAACTTTGCTTAATGCTGTTACTGGTAGTGCTTTAGCTAACGGTGCGTTCTTCGCTCTTGGTGTTACGCCATATATCAACGCTTCAATTATTGTTCAACTTTTAACTGTTGGTATTCCAGCATTAGAAAGATTGAGCAAACAAGGTGATGATGGTAAACAAAAAATTAACCTCATTACAAAAATTGTAGCTCTTGTTCTCGCAATAGCTCAAGGTGTTGGTATTGTGCTTGGCTTTGGTACAGATTTACTTTCTCCAATCTTTGGTGAAAATCTAATCTGGCTCACAGCTATATTCGTTATTATTACCTTAGTTGCTGGTACATGTCTAACTATGTGGATCGGTGATAGAATTACTGAACAAGGAATTGGTAATGGATTATCTCTTATCATCTTTGTTGGTATTATATCAACAGCCGCTTTATCTCTAGTAAACTCATTTAGCAATATCTTTAATGGTAACTTAGATGCTTTATGGGAATTGCTAGGTTTCTTAGCTTTAGCCTTTGTTATCTTTGCGTTAATCGTATTTGTAGACATGGGCGAAAGAAAAATCCCTGTTCAATATGCTAAGCAAGTTAAGGGAAGAAAAATGTATGGTGGTCAATCATCACACATTCCTTTAAAAGTAAATGCAAGTGGTGTTATGCCAATCATTTTTGCTACAGCTATTATAACTTTCCCAAATTTAATCATGCAACTTTGTGGTGTAACTGCAGAGAGTGGTTGGTTTGCGAAATTCTATTATGAATATATTGGTGCAGGTGGAGTTGTTTATAGCATTTTAGTAGGTTTACTAATATTATTCTTTAGTTACTTCTATGCTCAAATTCAATTCAATCCACATGATGTTAGTTTAAATATCCAACAACAAGGTGGTTTTATCCCAGGTATTCGTCCAGGTAAACCAACAACAGAATACCTCACCAAGGTATCAAAAAGAATTACATTATTTGGTGCAATATTCTTAGCATTTATCGCAATTGTTCCATCAATTATATTTGGATATGTTGCGGGTGGTTCTTTAGGACTTATTAATGCGTTTACTGCAACAGGTATGTTAATCGTAGTTAGTGTTGCAATTGAGTTTAACACTCAACTTGAAGCACAAATGATGATGAAAAGACACAAAAATATTTTATAGTAAACAGGAGTTGCTGTGACTTGAAGTAAATGCTTCAAGTCACACAAGGAATGTTTATAAATTGAGGTATATATGAAGATTGTTTTATTAGGTGCTCCAGGTTCTGGAAAAGGAACTTTAGCAAAAAAATTAGTTGGTGAATTTAACATTCCAACAATTTCAACTGGTGATTTATTAAGAAACAGTATTAAAGAAGGAACTGCCCTTGGGGTAGAGGCTAAATCATATATGGATGCAGGAAAACTTGTTCCTACAGAGTTGGTTTTAGACCTTCTTAATGAAAGATTAAATGAAAATGATACAAAAAATGGATACATTTTAGATGGTTTTCCAAGATCATTAGAACAAGCTGAATTATTAGATAAAATGATCAATGTTGATGTTTGTTTATTCCTTGATGTTCCAAAAGATGTAATTATTGGAAGAGTTATGGGAAGAAGAACTTGCAGAGAATGTGGAGAGATCTATAATACAAGTACATATGAAGGAACTAGATGCAAATGTGGTGGAGAGTTATATTTAAGAGATGATGACAATCCAGAAACAGTAGCAAAGAGATTTGATACTTTTGCATCACAAACAGAGCCTCTTGTAGATTTCTATAAGAATAAAGGCTTATTAAAAGTAGTTAAGGGGCAAGATAACCCACAAGATACTTTTAAAGTTGCTTTAGAAGCAATGAATGCGGAGACTCTTAACAATGATAACCGTTAAGACTTCGGAACAAATTGAAAAGATGAGGGAAGCAGGCAAGATTGTTGCTGAAGTGCTAGAATTAATAGAGAAGCACATTAAGCCAGGAGTTTCAACTCTAGAACTTGACAAAATCGCTCATGATTATATAATAAGTAGGGGAGCAAAACCGTCATTTTTGCATTATCATGGTTTTCCTGCATCAATTTGTGCATCTATTGATGATGTAGTTGTGCATGGAATTCCGAAAAAAAATCTTGTTTTACAAGATGGTCAAATTGTAGGTATCGATGTTGGGGCTGTTAAAAATGGTTACCACGGAGATGCAGCGCGAACATTTCTTGTTGGAAATGTAAGTGAAGAAAAAAAGAAATTAGTCGAAGTGACTAAAGAATGCTTCTATGAAGCTATCAAAGGCTTAAAAGATGGAAGCAGGTTAGGCGATATTGGCGCTCGTGTTCAGCGTCATGCCGAAAAGCATGGTTTCTCTGTCGTTAGAATTATGGTTGGGCATGGAATTGGAAGCAATATGCATGAAGATCCAGATGTTCCAAACTATGGTACAGAAGGAACAGGAATTAAGCTAAAAGCAGGTATGACCATTGCCATAGAACCTATGATTAACATGGGTAAATATGAACTAAAGCTTAATGGTTGGGACGCCCGTACAGTAGATGGACTACCAAGTGCGCATTACGAGAACACTGTCTTAATATGCTCAGACGGCGTTGAGATTTTAACAAAAATTTAAAATGGAGGCAAAAAGTTTTGAGTAAAGATGATGTAATTGTTACTGAAGGAACCGTTGTTGAGGCTATGCCAGGTGCAACATTTAAGGTTCAGATAGCAGGCGGTCATGTTGTTACAGCATATCTTTCAGGAAAACTATGGAAAAATTTTATCCATATTTATGAGGGTGATACTGTAAAACTTGAAATGAGTCCGTACGATTTAAGTAAGGGCAGAATTATTTGGAGAAGTAAGTAATAAAAAAAACTATACTTTAAGGAGAATGAAAAAATGAAAGTTAGAGCAAGTGTTAAGCCAATCTGTGAAAACTGTAAAGTTATCAAGAGAGAAGGCAAGGTTAGAGTTATCTGCAAGAACCCTAAGCACAAACAAGTACAGGGTTAATAAAGTTGAAAACAATCGTCACGAAGGCGGCATAGAGAAATCTACTTTGTGATGTTTAAATAAATTTTTTGTAGATTTTCACTACAAAGTATGATAAAATATATTTATCAAAATAAAAACAAATAAAAATTTAATTTATATCTTTGGAGGATAAAGATGGCACGTATTGCTGGTGTGGATTTACCAAACGAAAAAAGAGTTGAAATCGGCCTTACATATATTTATGGTGTTGGCAAAGTTACTGCAAACCAAATTTTAGAGGCTACAAAAATCAATCCTGATACTCGCGTTAAAGATTTAACAGAGGAACAAGTTGGTAAAATTCGTGAATATATGGATAAAAACCTTATCGTAGAAGGTGACAAGAAGAGAGAAGTAGCTATGAACATTAAAGGACTAATGGAAATTGGTTCTTATCGTGGTGTTAGACATAGAAAAGGACTTCCTGTTCGTGGTCAATCTACTCGCTCAAACGCAAGAACTCGTAAGGGCGCTAGAACAAGTTCAGTTAAGAAGAAATAAAGGAGAAAGTAAGAAATAATATGGCACAAGCTAAGAAAACAACAAAAAAACGTAAAATTACAACAAATGTTGATAAAGGTATTGTTCACGTTCAATCATCTTTCAACAACACGCTTGTAACTATTACTGATACACAAGGTAATGCTCTTTCTGCATGCAGTTCTGGTGAACTTGGATACAGAGGAAATCGTAAGAGCACACCATTTGCAGCTGGTCAAGCTGCTGAAAAGGCTGCTAAAAAAGCAAAAGAATATGGCCTTAAATCTGTTGAAGTTTATGTTAAAGGACCTGGTAATGGTAGAGAATCTGCAATCAGATCTTTAGCTGCTGCAGACCTTGAAGTAACTTTAATTCGTGACGTATCACCAATCCCACATAATGGTTGTCGTCCACCAAAACGTAGAAGAATATAAGGAGCAAATAAATGGCAAAATATACTGATGCTGACTGCAGACTTTGCAGAAGAGAAGGCACTAAATTATTTTTGAAAGGCGAAAGATGTCTTTCTAAGAAATGTGCTATGGAAAGAAGACCATCTATTCCTGGTCAACATCCAAACACAAGAAAAAAACCATCTGAGTATCAAACACAGCTCAGAGAAAAACAAAAAGTAAAAAGAGCATACGGTCTACTTGAAAAACAATTCCATGCTTATTATGTAGAAGCTGAAAGAATGAGAGGTAAGACTGGTGAAAACATGCTTAGCTTATTAGAACGTCGTTTAGACAACGTTATTTATAGAATGGGTATGGCTGCTAGCCGTGCTGCTGCAAGACAACTTGTAAATCATGGTCACTTCTGTGTAAACGGAAAGAACGTTAATATCCCATCATATTCTGTAAAAGTTAATGATGTAATCACTGTAAAAGAAAGCAAATCACAAAAAGAACCATTCAAAGCTGTTAGAGAAACAAGAGTTGTTGTTCCAAAATGGCTTGAGTTCAACACTGAAAAGCTTACTGGTAAAATCGTTAATTTACCAGCTCGTGAAGATATTGACCTAAATATTGAAGAGCACTTGATTGTCGAGCTTTATTCTAAGTAATAACGGATAGGAGGCTAAAGTTATGTTAGAAATCGAAAAACCAAGAATTGAATGTATTGAAGAGGAAGGCGATAGCTATTCTAAGTTCATACTTGAACCATTAGAAAGAGGTTTTGGTGTTACTATTGGTAACGCTCTTCGCCGTGTTTTACTTTCAAGTTTACCTGGTGCAGCTGTAACCAATATTAAAATTGAAGGAGTTTCTCACGAATTCACTACACTCAAGGGTGCAAAAGAAGACGTTACAGAAATCGTATTAAACATGAAAGGACTTGCTGTTAAAACAACTAGCACAGAAATGTCTTTCAAGAAAGTTTTAAAACTTAAAAAGAAAGGACCTTGCGTTGTAACAGCTGCTGATATTGAAGAAGATGATGAAGTTAAAGTTCTTAATCCATCTTTATATATCTGCACATTAGAGAGCGATGGAGTTCTTGATATGGAAATTTTAGTAGGCCGTGGTCGTGGCTATGTTCCTGCTGATAAAAATAAAGACGTAAGTTTACCTGTTGGTTATATTGCTATTGATAGCATTTATACTCCTGTAAGACGTGCTAGCTATGAAGTTGAAAATACTCGTGTTGGTCAAAACACAGACTATGATAAACTTGTATTAGAAGTTACAACTAACGGAACTGTTTCTGCTAAAGAAGTAGTTAGCTTAGCTGCTAAACTTTTAAACGAGCACGTTAACTTGTTTGTTGAATTGGTTGATTCTATGTCAAACACTTCAATTCTTGTTAGTCGTGAAGAAGATAAAGTTCATAAGTTAATGATTATGAGCATTGAAGATATGGATTTATCTGTTCGTTCTTATAACTGTTTAAAGAGAGCGGGCATTAATACAGTTGAAGACCTTATCCATAAATCAGAAGAAGATATGCTTAAGGTTAAAAATCTTGGACGTAAGTCTCTTGATGAAGTTATTCACAAACTCGAGAGTCTTGGTTTGAGTCTCAAAACTAGGGAAGAATAAGGAGAACTAAAATGAACACAATGAAATTAGGAAGAGCTACAGACCAAAGACTTGCTTTGGTTTGCGGACTTGCAAGTGATCTTTTATGGCATGGCAGAATTGAAACAACTTTAGATAGAGCTAAAGCAGCTGCTAGATATGCTGAAAAGTGCATTACTCTTGCTGTTCGTTCATATCAAGACGTTGTGACAGAAGAAAAAACAACTACTGATTCTAAAGGTAAAGAAAAAACTGTTACAATTTCTAAAGACGGCGCTAAAAAACTTGCTGCAAGAAGAAGATTAATTTCTTTACTTGAAGACAGACAAGAACAAAGAGTAAAAGGCGAAAAGAAAGCTGAATTTAAGGCTCGTAAGGGCGACATTAAATCTCCACTAATCGAAAAATTATTCGAAGACTATGCTCCAAAATATGCTCAAAGAGCAGAAGAAAAGGGTACAGCTGGTGGATATACACGTATTATCAAAACAACAATCAGACGTGGTGATAATGCACAACTCGCTATTGTTGAATTGGTATAATTTAATGATAATAAAAGCACTTGGTTAAATCCAAGTGTTTTTTTATGCTAAAAAACAAAAAAATAATAAAAAATATTTAAAATATCCTCAAATTTATTTGACAATGGGGGGGGGGGGTATCAATTATACTAGAATTGTAAAGGTATGTGTCTTTAAGGAAACTAATTTTTGAATTAAATAATCTTTTCAATATTATATTTTAAAATTTTACTTAATGGTACACAATAAGGATAATTGGTATGGTAAAGAAAAAACTTTTAAGTTTTGTAATTAGCGCAATAAGTATATTTGCAATATGTTTATCTTTTGTCATATTTTTTTTAATCAATAATGGGCTAGATGAAAACAACAAAAGAGAAAATACAGATACTAAAGCTGTATCTGTTATTTCGGAAACCGCTACAGAAGAAGAGAAAGGCGGAGCAATATATGTTGAGCCTGGCTCTACATACACAATGTTTGGTGGAGTTATAAGTGGAAAAAACACAACATATGGCGGAGCTGTATTTATTGGAGAAGGGGCAACCTTTATAATGAAAGGTGGAATAATAGAAGAATGTTCTGCCAGTTATGGTGGCGCAATATTTGTTTCGATAGGTGCTACATGTATTATAGATGGTGGAAAAATAAAAAGTTGTAGTTCAACATTAGGCGGTGCGTTGTTTGTTGAAAATTCAGGAGTGTTAAATATACAGTCTGTTGAAATTGATGCTTGTTCCGCAACGGACTCTGGTGGCGGTATTTATGGCGATAATATCAAATTTGATATGTCTGGTGGGAAAATTACAAATTGTAATGCAAGTAATTATGGCGGAGCTTTATATATTGGAGGAACTGTTAATATTGATGGGGGTCATATTGGTGAACAGGGCAAAGGAAATTCAGCATTAATTAGAGGCGGAGGAATGTTCATAACATCTGGAACAGTAAATATTACAGGAGATAGTTATATTGTTGGTAATAAAGTTGTCTCAAGTTCTTCAAGTTCAGGTGGTGGAGGAGTTAATATTGCATCTGCTCAATTTAACATCGGGACATCAACAAAGAGTTTTTCTGGTGTTATTGCTGAAAATACAGTTACATATTTTGGCGGTGCATTTTTTGTTGGAGCAGGAGCTGTAATTAATCATAATAGTGGCATTGTTGGTGCAAATATACATAATGGGATAGAATATGGTCCAAACAGTTCAAGACAGGGAGGTGCCGCATTTATTTATTCTGGATATTGGGTTAAAGAGAATGTTAAAGCTAAATATATTGTTAATGGAGGTTCTGTTACAAATAATAAAGCATCAACTGGAGGAGCTTTCTATATAGTAAATTCAATTGCTGAATTTATTTCAGGAAAGGTTTCATTTAATACCGCTAATAGTGGTGGGGCCGTGCATATGACAGCTGATGCAACTAAAAATGAAAAATCAACGTTCATTATGAGCGGTGGCGAAATGTGTGAGAACGTAGCTATTAATGGTGGGGCTATTGGAACAAAAGAAGCGACACTTATTAAAATATCTGGAAATGCTTTAATAAGCAAAAATTTTTGCAGTAATGGAACTGAAGGTGGTGCGATTAAAAATAATGGATTGCTAGAAATAGATGGTGCTATCATATCAGAAAATTCCGCAATTATCGGTGGTGGTATTTATAATGCAGGAACCGCAGTTATAAAAAACGCAACAATTCTAGAAAATATAGCAACTCAGAATGGCGGTGGTATTTATAATATAGGAACTCTTACTATTCAGAATGTATTAATTAGTAAAAATCAAGCTCAATTTAATGGTGGGGGTATACTAAGTGAACAAAATGGTGTTATTACAATAGAACAATCTGAAAAAAAGTCAACAATTGTCGGTAATTCGGCAGTTTATGGCGGAGGAATTTATTCTAGACGTATATTTTCTATTTATGATATGAACATAAATGAAAATTCTGCTACTTATGGAGCGGGGATTTATATAGATGAATATCCAAGTGCTTCTGCCGGAGTTATGACTATTGGTGAAGATGTTGAATTTTCTTCAAATATTGCAAGCTCTGATGGCGGTGGTTTATATTATTCTGCAAAAAGTGTATTGGATTTAAATGGAACATTTAAGGCAAATATAGCTAAGGATAAAGGCGGTGCTTTCTTTGCAAATGAAAAATGTACAATAATTAATATCGAGCAGTGTAAAATGAGTGAAAACATCGCTAAATATGGCGGGGCTGTTAGTCTAATATCACCTGAAGCAGATGTTGTTCCAAAGTTAAATATAGCTCTTGGCGAACCTATACAGAACGATCAAACAAAATGTGAATTCAGATCAAATAAGGCAACACACTGTGGTGGGTCGATATATCTTGAAAATGTAGAATTAAGAACAAATGATTTTGATTTGGCTTTCAGTTATGTAGGATATAATGAAATTGTTGGAAGTAAAGAAGATTATGCTTTGCAATCAGATAAAGGCAAAGGCGGAGGAATATATATTAGCGGAGCTTCTTCTTATGTTGAGATTGGTGAAGAAACATATATGACTGATATTCAGGTGTTTACTAGAAATACACTTCAATGTGGTGGTGGCTTATATGCTGAAAACATAAAACAGCTTGTTTTTGATGGTGTTTTAGGCGGAAATACTTCAGGTACTGGTGGTTCATATGGCGGAGGTTTGTATATAAATAACACTGAACTAATTTTGGGTGAAAACAGCCTAATTGATGCAAATCTAGCATATACGGGCGGTGGTTTATGTGCATATAATTCAAAAATAACAATAAATGGTGGAACGATTTCATATAACGGTTTTTCTATTAAAGATGAATTTGGTAATATTATAGATATTGAAACTTTTGGTGGAGGAATTTATATTAAAAATTCAGAATTAATCATTAATAATATTTATGTAAAAAACAACTTCGCAAATGTCGGTTCAGGTTTATATGCTGAAAGTTCAACAATAAATATATTAGATGGCGAAATTTCCTATAATAATTCTGTTTACGGTACGATTTATGTAAAAGAAAAAACAGATATAACAATAAGTTCTGGATCTATAACAAACAATGACGGAAAGGGAATATTCACTCAACATGGCACTTTTATTTTAAAAGGTGATACTGTTATTTCAAACAATATAGGTGGCGGAGTTGTCTTACAACAAACAAAATTTTATATGCAAGAAAATGCTGTGATTGAGAAAAATACAGCGACATACGGAGCTGGTATACATGCCTCGCTATCTGCAACAGTATTAAATTTAGAGGGTGGAGAAATTAAAAATAATAAATCCATTGATTATGGTGCAGGGATTATGCTGATGGGTGGAACAATCAACCTTTCGGGAACAAGCATAATATCTAATCAAGTGTATGTTGATGTATCGGATTACGATACTTGTAATAAGAGTTCTGCTGGTCGTGGTGCAGGTATAACAATGAATGGCGGTGTTTTAAACATGACAGGCGGTTCTGTTTCTTATAATTCATCTGGTGGATTATTAGACCCAACTCATAGCTATTATCAAACACATACTGATAAAGAGGTTATTGGTGAGCCATATGGTGGTGGTATATATGTTAATAATGGTGCTGTTGTTAACATGTCTGGAGGAACTATTTCATACAATATTGCATCACCAAACCATTTAAAAAGTGCTGGCGGAAACATTTTTGTGACGCATGAAAGTGATTTTAACATGACTGGAGGGGTTATTGGTGGTGACGGTGTTTCCATTCAGGCTAGAATTGGTGGTGGACTGTTTAATATGGGAGAAACTTCTATAGCGGGTACTATTACTGGTTGCGTTGCACAAATTGGTGGAGGTATTGCAAGTTGTGGTGGAACTGATTACATGGGTGTTGATTATCCAGTAAGTTTAATTTTAAATAATAATTCGGTATATTCTTGTGTTGCAACTTTTGCTCCAAATGTTTTCACTGCAAATGATATTACTATAGATTACATAGGTGACGGTGTTTCGCATTTTGATATTGTGTTGAGTGCAACGCAAGCCGCAAATGGTTATTCTGAAATTATTCCTGAATTAACAATTTCTGGAAAGGAGATTAAAACCGACTTAAACATAGCATATTGTTTAGGTGAGTTTTTAATGGAAGATGGAGAGGTTTATAGTTACGGTGTTGTAAGTCAATCTCAA
Organism: Clostridia bacterium; assembly: GCA_045534555.1. Taxonomy (GTDB): domain Bacteria; phylum Bacillota; class Clostridia; order Christensenellales; family UBA1242; genus UMGS2069. The sequence continues at coordinate 1,886 of JAZSJW010000002.1, read as the reverse complement.
GAATTTGTTTTTGAAAGGCATTTATATAATTTTGATTTGTTACCATTTTTAAAACCAATAATTTTCTCAAATAATCCGGTTGTAAATTGTGAAAAAGTTATTGTTAGTGGTGCTCAAATTGGTTGTTGCATTACAGCTTATGATGAAGGCGATTTTATTCTTGTTTCCGAAGAAGAAACTTTGACAGAAAGAAAAATTAAAAAAATCACAAACCATGGACATGAAGAGTATATTTCTTTTCCGGGAAAATATATTGGTGGATTATATCCTGAATGGGACGATACTTCAAGGTCTGTTCAATTATCTAATTATGTTATAACAGTGCCTAAATACTTCGATGCAGAGGCATTAATTGCACACGAGTTTAAATATTTCAGTTTTGAAAGTGATGGTATGGATGAGATTTACGTAGCTCACTATGAGGGTTATAAAACTGTGTTAGATTATGTGATAGTGGGAGGATGTCCAAAAACAGATATTGGACCTATAACTTCTTCTTCTGAAGATCTTAATCTAAGTGTGCTGTGGGGAGAAGGTTGGGGTTCATCTTGTTATGCTTATTTGCCTGCTAGTACTTTATATATAACATTTATTATGTATGGAGAAGATACTTATGAGTATTACGAAGCACAATATATTGAAGTTTATGTAAATGATAAGTTTATTGTGTCAGAAGCAAATATAGATACTGCGAACGATAAAAAAGTGACAGTAGAAATTGAAATTAAAGAAGATTTAGAAATTGTTGTTTATGGTCATATGGAGGTGGTCTATATAGGTGATATAGAGTAAATATTAAAATACAAAAAGGAGAATATTGTTTATATTCTTCTTTTTTTTGAAAATGACAAATATTACAGAAATCTTTGCTTTTTTATTTTGCTTTATTGTATAATTAGTAAAAAGAAAAAGGCGGGGAATTATGGGCTGGTTGTTTTGGAAAAAAGATACAGTTACTAAAGATGGTAAGATTAATATTCATAATAAAGTCAAAATAGGTGTTGCTTTCGGTGGTGGTGGTGCTAGAGGTGTTGGTCATATCGGAGTTATTAAAGCCATAGAGGAGCACGGAATAAAGGCTGATTACGGGGCAGGAACAAGTGTCGGTTCAATGATAGGAGCTTTGTATTGCTCGGGTCTTTCTTATAACGATATGATAGAACATTTAAAAAAGTTAAAAGCAAAAGATATCAGAGATAGTAAACTTATATGGAAACCATCAAATTCAGAAAATATCGAACAACAATTAAATAAAATTTTTGGTAAGGATTTGATGTTTTCAGAACTTGAAATACCATTAACAATTGTTGCGGTAAACGTAAAAGAAGGTAAAGAAGTAGAAATTACTAGTGGTAGTGTTGCAAAGGCAAGTTCTGGAAGTTGTGCTGTCCCTGGGATTTTTTCACCAGTTGTTTATAATGATATGCATCTTGTTGATGGAGGATTAACTAATAATGTCCCAGCAGATATAGTTCGAGATATGGGGGCTGATGTTGTAATAGCAATAGATGTTAATCAGTCTAGAGGACAAGGAACAAACTCCTTAAAAATAATTGATGTTTTAAAGGGTGCGCTTGGTATTATTATGCAAGCAAATGTTGAAAAAAAGTTAGAATTTGCTGATGTTGTTATAAAACCTGATTTAGTAAAATATAGTTCAAGTAAAATTGGTGATATAGACGAAATGATACAAGCTGGTTATGATGCTGTAATGTCTCATAAAGATGAGTTAATAAGGTTATTGACCCGAAAACCTAAGAAAAAAATTAATAAATTATGGACAAAATTAACTATAATGCGTGAGAAAAATAAATCTAAAATGTAAAAAATACTACAAAAAAGAGGAGATTTTGTATTTTGGCTAATAAAAATAAAAAAGAATTTAA
>JAZSJW010000021.1:0-9258 GCA_045534555.1 Clostridia bacterium | reverse complement strand
TAGATTTAACAAGGGTATCAGCACCCTTGCTTGTAACAAAAGAAAGTGGCCTGCAAGATGATTTGAGTGGTGTTGAGCGTAAAGTGTCTTTTGATATTAAAAAAGATGGCAGAGAACTTGAAATTGTGCAATCACTTGCAAAATGGAAAAGAATGGCACTTAAAAAATATGATTTTCCAGTTCATAAAGGACTATATACGGATATGACAGCAATTAGAAGAGATGATAAAGTAGATGAAACACATTCTATATATGTGGATCAATGGGATTGGGAAAAAGTAATAGTTAGAAAAGATAGAACTATTGATTATTTAAAGAAAACAGTTAAGAAAATAGTGAAAGCAATTGCAGACACAAGCGAGTTTTTAAAAACAAAAGGTTTTGATAGTGTGGATATTTCGAGAGATGTTTTCTTTATAACAGCACAAGAATTAGAAGATTTATATCCGAGAAAAACAGATAAAGAAAAAGAGTATTTAATAACAAAAAAACATAAAACAGTGTTCATTATGCAAATTGGTTGGGATTTGTCTAGCGGGCAGCCACATGATATGCGTGCCCCAGATTATGACGATTGGAGTTTAGATGGAGATTTATTGTTTTATCATGAAATATTAGATATTGCGATGGAGTTAACAAGTATGGGTATTAGAGTTGATAAAGAGGCTTTAATTAAACAAATTGAAAAATCAGGCAAGCAAGAAAGATTAAAATATGCTTATCATCAATCAATTTTAAAAGAAGAATTACCGCTTTCAATTGGTGGTGGAATTGGTCAAAGTAGACTATGTATGTTACTACTCGGGCGTGCTCATATTGGTGAAGTTCAAGCAAGTTATTGGGACACAAAAACTGTAGAAAAATGTAAAAAATTAAAAATAGAATTATTATAAGGAGAAAAGATTATGAAAAAGATTGATATTAGAAAAATATATAAAGATTTAGGTGCCTTTGATGGCAAAAAAATTACTATTGGTGGCTGGGTAAAATCGGTGAGAGATTTAAAGAAATTTGCTTTTATGACAATAAGTGATGGAACAGATTTTAAAACAGCACAAATAGTTTTAGATGGAAAAATGGAAGGCTTTGAAGAGTGTTCAAAGCTTTTACCCGGCTCAAGTGTTATTTGTGAGGGAACAATAGTTTTAACACCAAAAGCAAAACAGCCGTTTGAAATGCAAGCAGAAAAAGTTGTTGTGTTAGGAAAAACAGATGAAACATATCCTTTGCAAAAAAAGGAAAGCTCTTTTGAGTTTTTAAGAGAGCAAGCATATTTAAGGGGAAGAACATCAACTTTTCAAGCGGTGTTTAGAATAAGGAGTGCTGCCGCTCAAGCTGTGCATAAATTCTTTGAAGAAGAAGGTTTTACTTATGTTCATGCCCCAATCTTAACAACGAGTGACTGTGAGGGAGGTTGTGAGCTTTATAAAGTAACAACACAAGATATTTATTCGGGTAAACATTTAAAGCCAGAAGATGAATTATTGGGTAAATCTGCATTTTTAACACCTACAGGTCAACTTCAAGGAGAGGCTCTTGCTATGGGAATGGGTAAGGTTTACACATTTGGTCCAACATTTAGAGCAGAAGATAGTAGAACACCAAGACATTTGACAGAGTTTTGGCATGTAGAACCAGAAATGGCTTTTTATGAACTTGAAGATGATATGGAACTTATGGAGCAAATGGTGAAGTATATAATTAAATATGTGCTAGAAAAATGTCCAGATGAAATGGAATACTGTGATAAGTTTATAGAGCAAGGTTTAATCGATAGGCTTAAAAAGATAACAGAAGAACCGTTTGCAAAAGTATCTTATACTGAAGCGATTGAGTTATTAAAGCCACATCAAAGTGAATTCGAATATGAAGTTAAATGGGGAGAAGATTTGCATACTGAACAAGAAAAATTTTTAACAGAAAGAATATTTAAGCAACCTGTATTTGTTTATGATTATCCAAAAGACTTCAAAGCTTTTTATATGAAAATAGGAAAAGAAGGAAAAACTTGTAGAGCAACAGATTTATTAGTTTCGGGAATTGGCGAACTTTGTGGGGCTGGAGAAAGAGAGTGTGATTTAGGTGTTTTAAAATCAAGAATAAAAGAGCTTGGTTTAAAGGAGGAAGATTATTGGTGGTATCTAAAGCTTAGAGAATATGGAAGCGTTATGCATAGTGGATTTGGAATGGGATTTGACAGACTTATTATGTTTTTAACATGTATGAAATCCATAAAAGATGTAATTCCTTTCCCGAGAACACCAAAAAGCTGTGAATTTTAGTTAAAAGAGTATACTTTTAAGATTGCTTTGTGTTATAATTTATGTACTTAAGGAGGAATGGCAATGAAAGTAATACTTACACAAGAAGTTAAAAAGGTTGGAAGAAAAGGTGATATAGTTGATGTTAGTGATGGTTATGCAAACAACTTTTTACTTAAAAATAAATTAGCGGTTCCTGCAAATCAAGGCAACTTAAATATTAATGCACAAGAAAAGGCCGCACAAGCTAAAAAGATAAAAGAAGAAACAGAGGCTGCAAAAGCTTTAGCTGTAAGACTTGAAAGTACTGTGATAGAACTTTCTGTAAAAATGGGTGAGAATGGAAAAACTTTTGGTTCAGTTGGCCCAAAAGAAATTAGTGAAGAGCTTAAAAAACAGGGTTATGATGTTGATAGAAAGAAAATTGAACTTAATAATCCTATAAAAACAGAGGGTAATTATGAAGTTGTAGCTCGCCTTTATAAAGGCGTTACTGCAAAACTTAAACTTCATGTTGTAAAGAAATAGAAAAAGACTGCATTTTGCAGTCTTTTTTAATATAGCCTTTCAAGAAATTCTTCTTCTAAATCTGAAACTTTATTTTTTAAGTTTTTTGATAAAGTTTTAGTTGTGAAAGATATTATTTGTTTAACATAATCTTTATAGCTTTGAGATATTTCAATACCATCGTTTTCTAGATTTTCAATAGCTTTATCAATATCTATGTTATTAAGTGTGTTTTTCAAAATACTCATCATCTCTGGGTTAATTTTTGCATAAGTGGTAATTTCTTTTGCGATTTCATTTGTTTTATTGCCACTTTCAACAACATCATCTATTACAAGAGTTTTTGCAAATTGAGAGTAATATTTTAGAATATTATTAAAATCATGATTATTAAATAAAGTATTAAATCTTGTGAAATAAGGTAAGCAAAAAGCAAATTCGTTATCAATAAGCTTGCCAACTGTGTATTCCCTGTTTTTAAAAACAAGATTGACATTCTGACTATTTCTGTCGCATTGTAGGGTAATGTAATCGAAAACAATTATTTTATATAAATCTAAAATTACTTGCTTCTTATTGATTTTATGATATTGTTGTTGGCTGTCTATTGAGTTTGCGATATATGTGAGATTAGCAAAGTATGGAAAACCAACAAAGGCACTTATTGGTAAAAGATTTTCATTTTCTTCTAAGAAATTATAAGATACAATACCATCAATAATCTTTGGATTGTTTTTTCTATGAATGTGAGCAGGTTCATAATCAGCACAAGGTAAATCAATTTGTTTACAAAGTTCCGCACAAAGTAATTCATTGATTATTCTAAGATTTCGAATGTTTCGATATTGGTTGCTATCATAAGTTTTAAAAAGAGCTTTGCCTTTTTCTGTTATATACCAGTTTTCTCCAAAACTTTTGCAGGAAATACCTGTTTTTAAAGTTCCACGTCTTTCAGTGTTTAAACCGGTTAAATCAATACCTAAAACATTTTTTGATTGGGTAAATTTTTTTACTCCAGTAATTTTTACATAGTTTTTCATACAAAAAGTATAACTCCAATATTTGTTGTTGTCAATAGACAAAAAAGCCAAAGGATTTAACCTTTGGCTTATAATTAATCGTTGTTTTTACCGAATATCATGAAGATATATAAGAAAAACCTTAAGAAGTAGAGAGCAGATATAACTAGAGAACTAACATATGTTTGAGCTGCTGCATTTAATACTTTTTTAGCATGTGGTAATTCGTCTTGGTCGAGAAGGTTTAATTCGTCTAAGTGTTTTAAAGCTCTTTTTGATGCATTATATTCTACAGGTACTGTAATCATATAAAATAGGGTAGAGCCTCCGTACATCGCAACTGAAACCCATACTAGAATTTGACCAGCTTCACTCCAAGCAGTGCTTACAATTGTAAGGATTATACCAACAAGGAATACAACCCAAAACATTCTACTTGCAAAGTTAACTATAGGGACAAAGAAACTTCTGATTTTTAGGGGTCTATATCCCTCATGGTGTTGAATAGCGTGACCAACTTCGTGGGCTGCAACTCCAAGAGCGGCAACGGATTTAGAATTGTAGGTTGCATCAGACAAATTTAAAGTTTTGTTTCTTGGGTCATAGTTGTCTGTTAAGTCACCTTTTATATGATGAATTGTAACATCATTAATTCCTGCTCCGTCTAATAATTTTTGTGCAACTTCGCTTGCGGTTAATCCGTGTTTATTTTCAATTTTATCATATTTATTAAATGATGTAGTTACACTTATTTGAGCAATTATTCCATATATAATTCCCGGAAGAATAAGTAAACCAACAATAAAATATAAATATTCAGCCATAATTTCTCCTTTTTTACATGATATTATTATATCCAATTTTTGTCAAACATATGAGAATGTTTTGTTACTTTTAGTAGACTTAATCTACTAATTATATATTAATAAATATAAATAATTATTGATTATGAAGTTGATTTTTGATACAATAAAAATAAACAAAAGGAGAAACTGCTATGAAGATGGATTTTATACTCTCAACAACAACTGAATATGCTATGAAACTTGCTTTATTAGATGTTATTAATAAGGCTGAAAAAGATAAATTTCAAGAATTTATAGTAGTCGTACCTGAAACAAAAACACTTCTGGCAGAAAGATTTTTACTTGAGAATAGTTTAAATCATGCTTTTGCTAATATTTATGTTTATAGTTTTAATAGGCTGCTTAAGAAAATTCAGACAAAAAACATTCACCCACTTTCAAAAGAGGCTGGGGTAATGATTGTTAGAAATTTAATCATGGCTTTAAGTGGTGATTTAGTGTGTTATAAAAAAACAGCAGGAACTGTAGGTTTTGCTGAAAATATTTATGAAACACTTCAACAATTAAAATCCAGTGGCGTTTCACCAATAGAGCTTGCAGAAACAGCAAAGAAATGTACAACAGCTTTAAGAATAAAGCTAGAAGATATCTCTTTGATTTACGATGCATATGAAAACTATTTAGCGGGGGAGCTTATTGACCCATCAGATAAACTTACAATGCTTGAAACAGAGGTTGGTTTATCTGAGAGAATAAAAGATGCTGAGATGTATGTGGTTGGGTTTGATGCTTTAACATCAAATGCATGCTCAGTAATAAAAAGTTTTGTAAAACAGGCAAAATCTGTTACAGTGTCAGCAAGTTATATTGATAAAAAACAAAAAAATGCACATATAGCGGATAATGAAGTATATGAACACTTAAAAAAGGTTGCAGATAGCTTAAAAATTAAATATAATCCAACTTTTAAGAAAAAACCATTAAGTGGAGACTTTAAAAATATAAAAGAAAATTTATATGCATATCCTGTTGAAAAGAAAAAGACAAATGGCAGTATAAAAATGTTTGGTGCACCAAACTTTGATATTGAAGCTAAAAAAATTGCTAGTTTAATAAAAACAGATATTTTAAAAGGTGAGAGTAGATATAAAGATAATTGCGTCTTTTTAGCTGATGATACAGCTTTAAATAACTTAAAAATGGCATTTGAAGAATATGAAATACCATATTTTTCTGCAAGTCCATATCAATTTGAAACACATCAACTTTTTGTTTTCTTAAAGCTATTATTCTCTCTTGTTAGAAAGAATATGGATACAGACGATGTTGTTAATTTTTCTAAGTGTGCACTTTTGGAAATTGACACAACTTTAACAGATGATTTTGAAAATTATGTGCTAAAATATGGAATTAATCATGGAAAATTCTTAAAACCTTTTGTATATAAAGACACGGAAGAGAGATTTGTTAATAGCGAAAATGTAAGACAGAAAATTGAAAAAGTTGTAAGAACATTTGCTGCTGGTTACAGTGAAAAAATGACAATTTCAGATGTTGTTAGTTCGCTTTTTGCGTTTTTTAAAGATATAAATATCGAAGATAGATTATCTAGGCTTAGAGAAAAACAAGAAAGTCTTGGTCAAACTAGAGATGCTTTAGCAACAAAACAAGCTTTAAATAAGGCAAAAGAAGTATTAGAAATGCTATCTCAATTTTTGGGTGATGAAAAAGTTAAACTTGATGAATTTTATACTTTATTAATAAGTGGTTTAGAGGCTGCGGATATTTCCTTACTTCCATTGTCTATTGATAATGTTCAAATAGTTTCAAGTCCAGATGGCTTATATAATATAAAAAATCTTTACATTATGGGCGCTAAAGATGGCTCTTTCCCAAAAAGAGAGCAAGATTTAGGTCTAATTCAAGATAGTGAAATAACCTCACTTGAAGGGCTTTTTGAAAAAAAGATAGAGCCAACAATCAAAACAATTAACAGAAGAGAAAGATTTAAAGTATATGAACTTCTTCAGCTCCCAACAAATAAGTTAATTATTAGTTTTTCAGAACATTCTTCTAAAGGTGAAGAAGTAAAAATGACATCATTGATGCAAATGATTGCTTCATTATTTTATGATGAAGAAAATGAAGAGTTGTTAATAGAAAAAGTATTCAATCCTTATGAAGAAGATAATTTATATGGAGCAGAAACTAAATTAGCTTTAAGTTTAGGAACAAAGAAAAATGCAATAAAATATTTAGCTGAAAATGTATCTGGATATAAAAATGGTGAAGATTATTCGTGTGGATTAAATATTGTTAGTGGTTTATATAAAGCATTAGAAAATGATTTAAGTGAAGAAACTAAAGAAAAGTTCAATAATATAAATAATGAAAGTGAAGTCCCTGAAGTAAAAAATGCAGAAAAATTATTCTTTCCAAAGAAAACAACAAGTATATCTCAATTAGAGAGATATTTCAGTTGCCCATTCCAACACTTTGCCTCTTATGGATTAAGGCTTAAAGATAGAGAAATGGCGAGCATGAGGGCTTTAGATGTTGGTGATATTCTTCACGAAGTGGCGGAAAGATTTGTAAATTTTGTAAAGACGAAAAAAAGAGTAAATGTTGATAAGTTTGCACTTAATACACTCAAGAATGTATTGAGTAAAGAAAAATATTCGGAAGAAGAGAATAGGGTTTTAGTTAGAATTTTGGAAAGTGAAGCAGTAAGGCTTTGCAGGGCTTTATATGATGAACTTCAAGTATCAACCTTTGTTCCATTTGCAACAGAAAAATGGTTTGGCAGAAACGGTGAATATAAGGGTGTTTTATTAGATGAAGCTAGTGGTGTTGAACTTGTTGGAAAAATTGACAGGGTTGACCAAAATGATAAGTATTATAGAATTATTGATTATAAAACAGGAAAAATTGATTCTAAACCTGAAGATATTTTCTATGGGAAAAAGTTGCAGTTAGCTTTATATTTATCTGCAATTAGTGATATTAAAAAACAACCCGCAGGTGTATTATATTTTCCAATTAAAAATGAGTATGCAGACTCAAAAGAAAAAGCGAATGAAGTATATAGAATGAAAGGTTTTATGCTTGACGAAGAAGATGCAGTACTAGGAATGGATAAAACCTTAACTGTTGATAATCCAAGAAGTAGATTTATTTACCCAGAACTTAAAAAGAAAGTTAAGGCAGGAGAGAGTATTTTTAAAGCAAATAATTCGTTACTTAAAAAAGAACACATGCAAAGTTTATCTTCTTATGCTTTGGCACTAGCTGGCAAAGGTGTAGAAGAAATATTAAGCGGTTATGTTAATCCTGCGCCATACAAAAGTTCAAATGAACTTCCTTGTGAATATTGTGAATATAAAAAGGTTTGTGGAATTATCACAAAAGACTATCAGACGGTTAGGGAACCAAATAATAAAAAGGTTAAAGAATTTTACAAAGGAGGCACAATATGGCAGAAGAATTAGGTTTTACCAAAGAGCAATCAAAAGTTATTGATGCTAGAAAAAAGAATTTATTAGTATCTGCTGCGGCGGGCAGTGGTAAAACAACAGTAATGATACAAAGAGTATGCGATATACTAATAAAAGATGAAGTGCCTATAAGTAAATTTTTAATTATTAGTTTTACTAAAGCAAGTGCTAGCGACATGAAAAATAAGCTAATAAAAAAATTATCGTCTTTGGAGCCTACACCTTTTATATTAACACAGCTAGATGATATTATGACTAGTGATGTATCCAACCTGCATAGTTTTTGTGCTAGATTATTAAAAGCTTATTTTTATGAAGTTGGCTTAGACCCAACATTTGTTGTTTTAGATGATGCAGAAGTTGAAGCAAGTAAAGAAAAGGCCCTAATAAAATTGTTTAATGAAAAGGCTGAAGCTGGAGATAAGGAATTTTATGAATTAATTGATATTTTTTCTCGCTCAAGAAAAGATACAGGTCTAAAAAAGGCAATATTGAAATTATACACATTTCTTTGCTCTATTGTTGATAGAGAAGAATGGTTTAATTATCAAATAGAAAATCTTTATAATTTAGACTTAAAAGAAAACAGTGGTGCAAAACTAATTAATGCACATATGAAAGCAGAAAAGTTAAGATGTGAGAAAAAAATAGCTGATCTTACAAATGAGGCAGATAAGGTAGGTGCAACTAAACTTGTTGACTATCTACAGTCTCTTGATACCATGTATAAGTTAATAAGACTTGATAGCGACTTCTATGACAATGCTAAGCGTTTGAATTTAAAAGAGAGATTACCAAACTTTCCAAAAGAAGAGGAAGGAATGGAACTTTTATACAAAAAAGCAAACGACCTAAAAGAAGAAGTTGTTGATAGGTTTGCAAAACTTAAAGTTTATGCTCTTAGCGACAATATAGATGACGTTGTTCGAGATTTAGAAACCACAAAAAGAAGATTGATTGCTTTATATAACTTAACAAAAGATTTTGAAGAAAAATTTAAAGCAATAAAAAAAGAAAAAGGTGGTCTAGATTTTAATGATTTAGAGCAATACACTTTAAAAGTTTTAGATAAGCAAGATATTTTAGAAGAAATTATAAACAAATACGAGTATGTTTTTGTTGATGAATATCAAGATATAAATGCTGTTCAGGAAGAAATTTTGACAAGAGT
>JAZSJW010000039.1:0-16396 GCA_045534555.1 Clostridia bacterium | reverse complement strand
GCTTATTTAACTTATTCTAATAATTATAAAATCTGACAATAAAACAACACCAAAATTTTATTTTATTACTAAATCTGTCGTTCTTCGTATCTGTTAAATTGCTCACACAAAGGTGTTTTGTGTGAACTATCTGTTATTGTGTAATCTTCTAGATTTTTAAATATATTTACCAATTTAAAACCTTTTTGTTCTAATGCTTTTAAATCAATATCTTTAAATGAGGGACAAGGCAATATTTGTCCATCATATCTTATAACAACTTTATCGTAACCAGCAGTACAAATATGCTGATTTTCACTAAGTAATGGTATTCCTATTTTTATTGTTGTAGTATCACTAGTTAGTTGTTCTGCATATTTTACAAAAGCTAGTAATTCATCATTACTTAATTGTAAATCTTTTCGATTTTGCTTTCCACGACCTTGTGACACAAATTTTAAAACTCTCAACTCGCTAATGCCAGCAAGTTCTGTTAATTCCAAAACATCTTTTATTTGGTTTGCATTTATTTTGTTTGGTATAAAGTGAATAGATTTATCAAAAGAACAGTAGGAAGCATGTAAAATAGTTTTTATAAGTAATGGCATATTATTTTTTGTTCCCATTAGCTCATTATACTCATCAACTTCGCTTGCTTGTAAATCAAATACAATTTTTGATAATCCACAGCTTTCTAATCTGTTAAATTCATCAATAGATATATCCCTAAATTTTCCAAATTGGCTTAATATTCTTTGTATGTATTTGTTATCGCTTTGTGAAAAGTCTGTGCGAAGCACAATTCCACTTGTGTAAAGAGTTGTTTTTATTCCTAAATTACTACAAAAATTAATCATATCATATATATTTGGGTGCAACATTGGTTCTCCACCACTAAAAGATATTTCTTCAATTCCACCAAGAGATATGAAGTGATTTATAGCCTTTTTGAAGGTTTCAAAATCAATAATATTACATTTATCAAAATTGCTCTCAGAAGAACAAAACAAACAATTGTTTGGACATTTTTGTATTATTTCGAAACAAAGGTCTTTTATTTTCATAACTTTCTCCGTGAGTATTGTAACAAATTTTATAGAAATTCTCAATACCTAAGCTTAAAAATTTTGACAAAGGTGCTGATTGTTTTCGTATTACACAAATTTTTGGCAAAGAAAAAGAACCGAGATTAACTCAGTTCTTTTTTTGGCAGGAAGACCGCTATCCAATCCTAACACCAAAATCTATATCGGTGCTGGGTGGATTAGGTTAATTTTAATGCTTAAATAACTATCTTTTAACAACACTATTTATATCTTGTAATTGAAAACGATACTCTTGACCACCCATATTAGTTTTTTCTATAAACATATCATAGGGTCTAGCATAAACTTTACCTTCTTCATATAATGCTCTGTATATAACCATTTTTTCGCCAGTTTCTGAATGAATTGCTATATTTTCAACAATGTAATAATCACCCTTGTAATGTTTGTAAACTCTACCAACTAAAACTTTCATATTCTTTTCTCCTTATAAATTTATTATAACATACAATTATTAATTTTGTATCGCTTTTTAATAGAAAAAGGGGAAGATTTTAAGATCTATCACCTTTTTGTTTATTGATTATTTAGCAAATGAGAATAAACTTCATTTGCTGTAAGTAAAGAAAAGTCGCCGTTAGTTTCGGCAAAGCTCTTTAATTCGGTGGCAAGAATAAAGGCAATCCGCTTTATTTGTTTTTGACTTAATTTTGTTTTGCCTTGCAAGTAAGCCTAACCATTCCTATCTCATGTCAAGAACCTTTCACGGCATAAAGTAGCCACTTTGTTGTTTTAGAGCAGAATACATCATCATAATTTGGTTTGATAATTTTTCTAACAAATCAACATCTTCAGATTGCTCATATGGAGTAAATGTTGGTTGAACACCTTTTAACATTAAAGAGGTTACTTTAATTACTTCTTCTTGAACCAACCAGTTATATTTTGCTATATTAGTTCTAATTCTAGAAATAAGTGAATTTCTATCTATACATTCTTTATCAAACTCTTTTATAGAATCAAGAATGTCTTTTTCAAGTTCAGATAATTCCGACTTATTTTTTAAATATTCATAAATAAATTCTATTATGGGATTTGATTGTCTTTTCATACTTTTCTCCTTTAAAACTAATTATAACAAAAAAATAAACCTAAATCAATATCGATTTAGGTTTTGATTGGCGGAAGGTTAGGGATTCGAACCCCAGGTAGCTATTCACTACGACGGTTTTCAAGACCGCTGCTTTCGACCACTCAGCCAACCTTCCATCATATTAGCATTATGCTAATATTTGTGCACATTTGCACTATTATATCTAAAATAGTCAATTTGGGGGCGACTATTTCAAGACTTCCTTAATATACTATAACATTGAAAAAAAATCAAGATAATTAAACAAATTTTTTAATTTTTTTTGTTTTTTTATGTTTTGACCCTAAATTAAACTAGCAATAATTAATATTCCTAACCCTATTCCTGCTAAAATTCCAAGAACCAGCCCACCAATTTTTAATATTGATTTAGGAGCTGAACCAGTTGCTTTTCCTGTTTGCCCATTTATATAACAATGATATTCTTTCCCTTTATATGTATAGTGATTTGCCCATATTGGCAAATAAGAATAATTAAAGCTTACATCTTTAAATCTTGTTATACAATTGAAATTATTTAGATAATCATAGTCATCTTTAAGTCTATTTTCAATTTTACTCTTATTCTCTTCACTAATTTCTTCATACATATCTCTGTAAATTTTGTGAATATCTAAATCTGTATCTATTCCAGCAAAACCTAAAAGATAATCCGTAGAATATGGCCTTAACTTATTATAGTTATACTCACCCAAACCAAGAATAAAGTTATCTGAAATTCTTGAACTTGCTGTTCTTAATACATCTTCATATCTATCTTCTTTTGTTTTTTGAATTTGATATTCTTTTCTCGTTTCATTTCCGTCACTATCCACATTTTTCTTTATTGCGGTTACTGAATATTTACATAAAGAAATATAGTCAAAATTAAAAACAGGAGTATATATTCCAGATATCTTCTTTAATCTTGCCATTTGCCTTAAATCGCTAGGTGCAAACTTCCTGCTTCCAACCCACTTTCTAAAAATTTCAGCAGCCTTATTTCTTGAAATTTCAAAAGGAATAATACCATCAGGTGATTTTAAATTGCTTCTTATTTGTGTTAGTGTAGTATTTCCACAAGATGAACATCTTTTTACTTCCTTATCTAAACCAACAATACTTTGAGTGCCACAAGTTGAACATTTATAAACAACCTTTATATCCTTATTTTCTTCTATAACTAAAGATGGGTCATACATTCTTCTAACTGGAGTTTTATTATTTTCTTTCACAAGAAAAGAGCTGCCACACCTTTCACAATTAAGCATGCCTGTATCTGGATTATAAATCTCTTCCCCACCACAATTTTTACATTTAGAATAAGCCATATTTATACCCTCTTATATTTTATATGTTAGCATTTTTAATTAACTTAATCAAGTATTATTTATCTTTTACCTCACCTTAAGTTTATTTAATGAATAAACTAAAATATCTGGAGGTATATATTTTGCGCTTAATATATAAATTTGGCGGTAGCAGCTTAGCAACCGTTGAAAAAATTAAAAAAATTGCAAATTTTATAAAAGAAACAAAAAAAAGAGATAATCTAGAGTTAATTGTAGTTGTTAGCGCTATGGGTAAAACAACAAACAAACTAATAAAACTAGCAAATAATATAAATCAAGCCACCACTTCAACCGCCTATAGTTCACTTATTTCTCTTGGAGAAAATATTTCTGCCTACGCATTATCATTAGCACTAGATGAAATTAATATAAAAAATATTCCACTAACATCAAAAGATATAAAAATACATGCAGAGGGCTCTACAACAAATGGAATAATAACCTATATTGATAAAGCAATAATTGAAGAAAATTTACAAGACAACAAAGTTGTTATTGTTACTGGCTTTCAATGTGTAAACAGTAATAACGAACTTTTGACACTCGGAAGAGGTGGATCTGATACAACAGCTGTAGCATTAGGTGTCACGTTTAATGCACCTGTAAAAATTTTCACAGATGTTGATGGATATTATTCTTTAGACCCAAATAAATATAACAAGCCTAAAAAAATAAAATCTATAAATATATCTTCAGCAATAGAGCTGGCCAGTTTAGGTTCTAAAGTTTTAGATTATAGATGTTTAAATCTTTCAAATAAATATCACACTCCTATTTCAGTTGGTAATACACAATCACAACACTCTTTCATAAATTTCAATAAATTAGAAAACTTTTCTATAGACGGAATATCCACAAAAAATAATGTAACATTTGTAAAAAACACGTCTAAAAACCAACATTTTTTACATACAACAATTCAAAATTGCAATTATAAAACATATTTTTATCAACAAAACAACTCTCAAAACCAGGAATGTTGGTTTACCGATGCCAAAGCTAATATAATTAACATTTTAGCTAAAGCAAATAATTATAAAAATATTACTGCTACTAAATGCGAATTGCTTATTTTGGCAGGAAGTGGGCTTACAACTCACAAAGATTTTATTGAAAAAGTGCAAAAAACTTTATTAAAAAACAAAATTAAGCATTATCATATTAGTTTAACACAAACAACGTTAATAATTGCTACTAAAATAAACCAAGCAAAGAATCTTGAATTTTTATTAGCTAAAGAATTTAATTTATTTAAGGAGAAGTAAAAAATGACTTTATCAGGAAACTATACTGCTTTAGTTACACCATTTAAGAGAAATCTTGATATCGATTACATAAATCTCGCCAGATTATGTGATTATCAACTTTCTAACATGACGCAAGGTATTGTAGCATTAGGAAGCACCGCTGAAGCCACAGCTCTAGATGTTTATGAAAAACACAAAGTAATGGAGACCATAACTTCTTCTATGTCAGGAAAAATTCCCGTTATCGCTGGAGTTAACTCTTTTACTCTAGCTGACGCTCTATATCAATCAAGTGCACGTTTTTTAGATGGTGCTGATGCCTTATTAATTTCCCCGCCTCCATATATAAAACCCACACAAAAAGGACTTATTAATTTTTTTGAAACAATAGCTGACCATTCATATATTCCAATTATTTTATACAACATTCCTTCTAGAACAGGAACAACTATTGATTTAAGTTTAATAGAAAGGCTGTCTAAACACCCTAATATAATTGGCATGAAAGATGCTTCTGGAGACATTTCTTATACGCAAAAAGTTGTTTTTAATTCTCTTAATCAAAACTTCTCTGTTCTCGCAGGAAATGACAACCAATTATTACCATGCCTTTCTGTTGGTGGCAAAGGTATTATATCTGTAGCTGGCAATATTATGGCTAGCACACTTACTGACATTATTAACCTTTATTCTTCCTCAGAAACAGAAAAGGCAAAACAACTTTACTATAACATTTTGGAAATTATTGATATACTTAGCATTGAAACAAACCCTATTCCAATTAAATATTTGATGAGCCAAATTGGGATAATTAAACCTTATTATAGAGAGCCGCTATGCTTACCAAACTGTAAAAATAAATGTAAACTTAAAAATATTGCATTAAAACTAAAAGAAACATTTATAACTTAACACAATTATATTTTAATCTTGTAAATTTCTACCAATAATAAAAACCATATTTGTTCAAATCGACTTTATTTTTTTTAATTATTAAACCTTCGCTAATCAATCTCTTTTTCTGTCCCCTTTTTCCTCCATCAACAAAACTTGAAGAAAAACAGCCATCACTCGTGACCACTCTATGTGATGGTATATAATCAACGTCCTGAATTTTCTTTAAAGCATTAACAACATTATTAACTTGCACACCATTACCTACAGCTTTTGCAATTTCATAAAAAGTTGTTACCATACCTAACGGAATAAGCCGAACATAGTTATAAATTAAATCATCATACTCAACCATTATTTATAATTATATTGATAATTAATTGTTTTATTCTCTAGTAAACAAAAAAAAGTGATTAAAAATCACTTTTTTATTAACTCAAAATATTCTTCCCATCTATATTTTCTAATAGGCATTGGTTTATTATTATCAAAGTATAAAACTAAGGCAGGTTTTATATTATTATAATTTTCGACAACTTTATAAGAAATCAAATGCCCTTCATTAATTAGTTTTTTAGCTTTTGCATGATAATTAAAATATGCCATATAGAAAATATTGCCAAATTTTTAATTATAATTCTTTTCTATCATTTAAAGCTCTAGCAACTGTAACTTCATCTGCAAATTCTAATTGTGTTCCAGCAGCTAAGCCCTGTGCAATTCTTGTTACTTTTATGCCATATGGTTTAATTAGAGTTGCAATATACATAGCTGTTGCTTCGCCCTCCACATCAGGTGAAGTTGCTAAAATAACTTCTTTTGTATTACCTTTAGAAACCCTTTCGATAAGTTCTGCAATTTTAATATCTTTAGGAGCGACATTTGCTAAAGGATTTATAGTACCATGTAAAACATGATAAGAACCATTGTAACTATGTGCTTTTTCAATAGCCATTATATCCTTAGGCTCCTTAACTACACAAATTGTACTTTCACTTCTTGTTTTACAGATACTACACACTTCTGTATCTGAAAAATTGCCACATACTGAGCAAAATCTAATTTTTTCTTTTGCTTCCATTATTGCTTCTGCAAAACCTTTTGCCTGTTCTAAAGAGCCTGTAACGATATAATAAGCATATCTACCAGCAGTCTTTTTACCAACACCCGGCAACTTACTAAATTCGTTTGTTAGACGGTTAAGACTATCTATTTTAGTCATATCCATCTTACATCATACCCCCAAATTTGCCCATTTTGCTAGCCTTAAATTCTTCAGCTTTGCTACAAGCATCATTCAATGCAGCAAGAACTAAATCCTCTAACATCTCTACATCATCAGGGTCCACAATGCTAGGGTCAATAGTAATACTAACTGGAGTTTTATCTCCTTTAACAGTAACTTTTACTAAACCACCACTAGCAGAACCCTCTACCTCTGCTTCTTCAACCTCTTGTTGTGCTTTTAATGCCTCTTCTTGCATTCTTTGTGCTTGACGCATTAATGCTTGCATGTTGTTTCCGCCACCCATAAATCCACCAAATTTTGCCATAAAAATAAATCTCCTTTTTTATATTTTTTCTATATTATTTTGTTTTTTATACTCTTCAAATAATTGCTTAATATTCACAATCGTGCCTTTTGTGTTTTGTTGAACACTCTCTTTTGCTTTTTCATACGCATCTACCCAATGCATAAATTTATTAATTTCTTCACTCCCTAACGAATTACTAAAATCATATAAAGCTTCTATTATAACTATTGCAACATGATCAACATTTTTATAATCAATTTTCCCACCATCATCAAGCCTAGACAAAATTTCTTTTTTAACATCACTTTCAATAATATTAATCAAAAATTGTTCTTTACCAAAAATTTTTCGTTTTTGTGGAACACCTTTGTCTTCTGGCTTATTTAAAAAGAAATTGAAAAGTTCCTTAAAGTCTTGGTTTGATGTTTTTGATAAAGTCTTGCTAATTTCTATTTTATCTTGAGGAACTGAAAACATTATGTTTGTGCAAGCTTCAGCCATCTTTTGATAGTTCCTTGCCTCTTTTTCTAACTTTTGAATTTCTGAAAAAGCTAAACACGGTGTCAAAATACAATCATCTTTTTGACAACTAGAGCAATGTTTATCTCTAAGTTTTGTAGCCTCTTTTTCTAAATCTTCTTGTTTCTTTAAACAAGCACCAAGAAAATAGTATATATCAAAAGACGATGGTTCATTCATATCTATAAACTTTAAGAAATTGTTTTTTAAATCTTCAATCAAATAAGTCGCCATCTCTTTATTTAGGTGCTGTTTACATTTTTCAAGCATGCCATCTTTTTGAATTGCCTCTGATGATACAGCTTTTAAAAAGACTTCTATAGACTTCAAAAATGCATTTATATCTTCCCCGTTAGAAAAAATCCAACCTTCTCTTTCCATTTCCGTTTTTAATGCAAAAACTTCTCTTGAAATATTATTAACAAATCTCAACTTACTCATTATGTTTTTAGGGTTTGCTTCAGACATAAACTTTTTAACATTTTGAGATAAATTAACAATGTCCTTTATTCCCTCGTATTTATAAGATGGTTCCCAAAAACTAATTGAGTGTAGTATTTTCTCTATACTTGCTTTTAGCTTTTCTCTATAGTTTTTTACAAACTCAAACTCTTCTTGTTTTGTTATCGCATAGTAATTCATTAACTCTTCTTGATTAAGATGCGAATATCGATATGTGTTAGCCATAGGCCTACTCCTTTATTTCAAGTCTCCCACCAAAAGCTTCTGAAAGTTGTGATATATCACTTGAAGCTTGAACTTTTGCTTGGTTGATTTTAAACTGATACTTTAACCCTAAGTTATCAAAAAACTCATTTAAGACTGGTCTATATTTCTCTCTACTAACCATATCTAAAGTCAATTTATCTTCTACATAAAAAGTAGCCATTCCTGAAGTTAACTGAACATCTTTAACTTGCCTAACACAAGCTAGTAAGCTCATATCTTTATGATCTCTTAAATGTGCGAGCAATTTGCCTAAAAGATTATCGTTATTAAATTGAGCACTCTCTTGTTCTTTATTAACATCAGCAACTTTTCTCTCAACAACATTTACTTTTTCGATAGGTTTAACTTCTTTATTCATTACAGCACCACCCTCAATAAGTTGCTCTAATCTTTCAACCTTTTCCTCTAAACTTACTTTTGAAAGTGTCTTAATAATTGCTGTTTCTAACACAATTCTTGGACTAATGCTATATCTAAGTTCTGCCTCAACTTCACTTAGTGCAGTAATCGCTGCAACTATTCTATTATAATTTTCATTAGTTGCTTGGCTTTTCATAACTTTATACACATTTTCATTTGCAATAACCATTTTTCTTGCATCTTCTAATGTGTTAACAATCAACAAATCTCTAAAATAAGAAATTAAATCTTTACTTAAAACTAAAGGACTTTTACCGCTTGATAAAACCTTGTCTAATTCACTAAGGCTTTGACCTAAATCACAATTAAGTATCTCACCCGCAATATTAGCTAAACTTTCTTTCTCGGTTGTTCCTAATATTTCCATTACATTTTTATATGTTAATTTCTCTTGACTATAAGAAACACATCTATCCGCAATACTTAAAGTATCACGAACACTGCCTTCTCCCGCACGAGCAATAACTTCTATTGCTTCCTCTTCCGCTTCAATATTCTCTTTTCTAAAGATTTTTACCAACAAATCACTAAGTTCTTTGACTGACACTAATCCGAAATCAAATCTTAAAAGTCTTGAAAGAATTGTTGCTGGAATTTTATGCACTTCAGTAGTCGCTAAAATAAATACAGCATAACTTGGTGGCTCCTCAAGAGTTTTTAATAATGCATTAAATGCACTAGGTGAAAGCATATGTACTTCATCAATAATATAAACTTTATACTTTCCGTTAACCGGTGGGTATTTAACTTTCTCTCTTAAATCTCTAATCTCATCAACACCATTGTTTGATGCAGCATCTATTTCTAGAACATCAATATTGTTTCCGCTTAAAGCTTTACATACTTCACATTCTAAACACGGAGAACCATTTTTTGAAGACAAACAATTTATTGCTTTTGCAAAAATTTTAGCTGTTGATGTTTTTCCTGTACCTCTACTTCCGCAAAACAAATAAGCATGACCAATCTTATCTGATTTGATTTGGTTTATTAATGTTTTTACAATATGACCTTGACCAATAACCTCTTCAAATGTTTGTGGTCTATATTTTCTATATAGCGCTAAATACATAACCCTCTCCTAATCTTTAACCTTACTTTTTATTCTTTGAATTGTATTTGTTATACTTCTTGGAGTTTTACCTAAAACTTTTGCAATATTTTTTGTATTCATTCCTTCTAAATAATAACCAAGCACCTGTTGTTCATACAAGCTTAACCTTTCACTTAATAGTTTTATTCTTTCTTCCTGTTTCTCTTTTGTTATAAACAACTCTTCCGGGTCTGCAGATACACCAAGTTCAGCAATCTCAAATTCTTCATCTTCATCATTTTTTCTAACCATTGGTACTGAGTTGTTTAATGGCTGATTTTTCTTTGTATTAGCATGTTTAATCGCATCTAATATCTGCCTTTTTATACAAGTTGTTGCAAACTTTCTAAACGTATCGTCCCCGATAGTGCCTTTACTTTCATCAAAATGTTTTGCAGCTTCTAACAACCCTATCATACCCTCTTGATACAAATCATCACTCGTTCCGCCGACAAGATAAAAACGCCTGCATATACCTCTTATTAAACTGGCATAATTTTCTACAAGCTGGTTAATTATCTCCTCATCTTCAAAAATATCACTCATTTTTTCAATCCTTAAAACTTTTCTTGACGAACAGCCTCATACATACAAATTCCTGCACTTACACTTGCATTTAATGAATTTATTTTTCCATACATTGGAATTGAGATTACTTGGTCTGCAAGCTTTCTTGTTAAGCTTGAAACACCGTTTCCCTCAGAGCCAATTACAATACCAATATTACCTTTTAAATTGGTTTTATAAATATTATCTCCGTCCATATCTGTAACATAAATAAACACACCTTCTTCTTTTAATGTGTTTATAGCATCGTTTAAATTCCCAACCTTACAAACCTTAACATGACTTGTTGCACCAGCTGAAGTTCTAATTACTGTTTCATTTACTAAAACTGAATTTCTTGCAGGAATTACAACAGCGGTAACATTAGCACACTCTGCAGTTCTTAATATTGAACCTAAGTTGTGAGGGTCTGATAATTTATCTAGTAAAACAAAAAACATTCTTTCTTCTTTATCTTTTGCTTCACAAATTACGTCTTTTAAATCACTATACTCAAATTCGCTTGTCACAGCAATTATTCCTTGATGGTGACCAGTTTTGCTTAATCTATCAAGAGCTTGCCTTTGCACAAACTCAACTCTAATTCCCCTATCTCTAGCTATTTTTATTTGTTCACGAATAACTGCATCATCTGTTTTGTCTAATACCAAAATTTTCTCAATAGTTATACCTGAATTTATCGCTTCTTTTACAGGATTTTTTCCTTCTGCTAACATTTAGTTCTCCTTTAGAGATAAAGATAAAATTTCTTTTAATCTCTCTTCTTGTTTTGTTAAATATAAATAACCTATTAATGCCTCAAAAGCTGTAGCATAGTTGTATTCATATGCCGAATAGTTTTTAGCACCTTGACCTTTAACACCGTTTCTTGCCCTATACGCTAAACTATGCTCCTCATCACTCAACATAGGTTCAATCTTTTTAAATATTTTACACTGCATACCCGCATTAACTTTTTCTTTTACCATACGATTTAACTCGTTAACTTTATAGTCACCAAGTGAAGCCATTTTTTCACGAACGAACAGTGTATGAACACCATCTCCGATAAAAGCCAACACCAAGGGCTGCATGTTTTTTACATCATTAAAATTATTATCCAACTATCTTCTCTCTTTTAAAAATATATTTATATTATAACATTAATTACATTTGTGTGCAAGGTAATATCCATTTTTATGAATATATGAAATAAAAAAGACAACATTTTTGTTGCCTTTTATTCTTTTTCTAGACTTTTAATTCTTTCATCAAACAACTCTACTTGATATTTTCTTGTTTTATCAGATATTGAATTTTTTACGATAAAATCTTCATAAGTTTTTCTTTTTAACGAGTAAATTTGATTTAAACTATCTTCTTTGCTGTATCTCCAAATTTTGTGAATTGGTTCCCCCAAATACATTATAATTGCAGTTCTTTCTTTTATTTCTTCTTCAGTTAAATCTAGCACCCCAGTATCTCTTCCCAAATACTTTAGTAAACCAAACTTTTTGAGCGCAGGCATTGAAACTTTTAAATTCTCTAAGTCTTTTATCAATATAGATGACCTTAAGTATTTTCTTCCAAAGTTTACCCCTACATATCTTACTGCTTCTAAGATATCTTCCACATGCTTATCAAACAAGATTGGCTCTACAATAATATTGAATTTATCACAAATTTTTAAAATTGCATCAACATCTTTAGCTGTTCTTCTAAAACACATTTTCATTGTGTCGGGATTATAACCTCTTGCTCTTAACATTAATATAATCGCTTCAACATCTTCCGGAGTTCTCAAGAATACATCACCATATGGCTCAACACCATATTTCTCACAAACTTCATAAACTCCCCTAACTCTTTCTTCTTTCCATTTATAAGTCTTTTTGATTTGCTTAATATATGCTTCTTTATCCATAAAAACCCCGTTTTTATTTTTTTATTATTTTAACACATATAATACACAAAGTCAATATTGATAAATGTAGGTATACTTTTTCTCTATTTATCATAAACTCTAACATGAAAAATTATAAAAAACATTTATTTTCAGTAATTAGTAAAGGTCAAATTATAGTTTTTGTTATATCTTTCTTACTTGTTGTCTTTTCCAGTCTCTTTCTAGACAAAGCAACAACAAAAGAAACAAACACCGAAGAAAGTTTAGATTTTTCTGTTGTTATTGATGCTGGACACGGAGGATTAGACCCCGGAAGTATTGGATATAAAACAAAGACCAAAGAAAGTGATATAAATCTTTCTGTTGCTAAGTTTTTAGAAGACAAACTTAAAAGCTCTGGTTTTAGAGTTATAATGACGAGAAGTGATGAAAATGGGCTTTACGGATTATCCACAAAAAATTATAAAAAGCGAGATATGCAAAAAAGAAAAGAAATAATACAAAATGCAAAGCCGGATATGGTTATAAGTGTTCATATGAATAGTTACATTAGACACAATCTTCGAGGCGCCCAAGTTTTTTATGATAAAAACAGTTTAGTAAGCGAAGCTTTAGCTATTTCCATTCAAGACCAATTTGCATCAAAACTCGAAAAAAGTGATAAAGGAATTAGTGTTGGCGATTATTACATGCTTAAGTGTACTGATGCCCCTTCAGTAATAGCAGAATGTGGATTTCTCTCGAATGAAGATGATGAAAAACTTCTCATAAATGAAACCTACCAAGAAAAAGTTGCGGATTGCATTTTTGTTGGAATAATTAGTTTTCTGAACTTAGAATAATTGTACAAATTGCACAAAGCAACAATATATCTATTTACAAAACTAAGATTTAGGTGTATAATATATGTATTACTAATAAAAAAGGATAAGTTTCGACTTATCCTTTTTTCATTTTCAAATTATCTATAAAACTAAAGTTTTCATCTTTAATTTTAATCCAATATTTTTTATTATTGATTAAATCGCCCTTATAAAAAATCTTAGTTGTTTCTTCCTTTTGCTCCCCAACAATTCTATATGTTATGTTATAAAAATTGTAACCAACTATATTTAAAAAAGGATTTATAAAAAATAATTTATTTTTCACATAAACTATACCTATCATTATTAAAATTAATATAAAGATAACAAACATACTTAATCTAGATAAATCAAAAGTGATTGCAAACAACACAAACAAAGAGAAATATCCTAAAAAATGTTGGTCAGTTAAATTTTTCTTAGACAATATTACCACTTCTCTTGAACTTTGATTTTTATTACTAATTTCTAAGTATAACCCTACAACTCCCGACACAATAACCACAGTTAAAAAAACAAAAACTATAATTGACAACGCATTAAGTTTGATATTTCCCATTATAATTTCAATAATCTGTTTAACACAAATTAAAAAATACATTGGCATAAATGCACTCAAATATAAAAGAACATTCTTCATATTTAAAGCATAACCAATGTATTTTTATTTAAACCTAAATTTTCCTAATTATAGTTTTTGCTCTTTTTACTGGTATTGGGCTTTGATAAGATGAAACATTTTTATCCACCCTTATAACAGACCCTTTTATTTTTTTATCTAAAACCGAAACCAAAACAATATCTCCTTTAGATAAGTTTTGAATTTTTGAAATATACCAAAATTTATTTCCTTTATTTAAGCCCTCTAATATTTCGACAAATGCAAAATCCAAGTAAATTTCTTTTCCTAAACTTCCCCCAGCAAGCGAATGTATCATTACACCATCTCCAAACCATAATTTTTATTTAATAATCATTAATAAATCTTAATTTTTCCCTTTCTCAAAAGCTTCTCTCACAGCTATTGCTAGTTGGTCTGCACATGACGTAGGTCTTCTTCCACAAGTGTTGCCTTTTAATTTTGCTTCTATTTCCTCAACAGTCATACCATCTACAAGCTTCGAAATTGCTTTCAAATTACCATTACAACCACCTAAAAAAGAAACATTTGTAATAACATTACCTGTTATATCAAAATCTATTTGAACTGAACATGTTCCTTTTGTTTTATATGAATATTTCATAATTATCCCCTTCTTTTGTTTTTATAATTATATCACATAACAATTTTTTTGCAAATATTTCTTATAATAAAAAGACCTGGTTGACATTTATTGCTTTTTAATATAAAATATCTTTGTTTTATAATTAACTAACAAAGGAACAAATTATGGCAAATATATGTAAAAATGCTCTAGTAGCAATTACCTGTGGCAAAGCTACGGGTACAAGCAGAGTAAGATTTAATATTCCTGCAGAAATGCAAAATACTTTTCCTATCAGCGAACTATTTAAACTTGAAGTAATTGGCTTTAACGTTGAAAAAATCGAATTTAATGAGGGTCAAAATATTTATTCATTAAATTTAAAATGTTCTATAACAAATGTATCTTTATTGAAAGCAACTCTCACATTCAATGTTCATGAAAGCGACTACAATAAAGTAAAAGATTTTTTAACTAGCCACCCTGAAATAACCACTCAAGATGATGAGGATTTAGGTTTAAAACTAATAAAAGGTGTTATTGAAAATTATCCACCAATAATTCAAATTGCTCCAACATTAAATATGGGTTAATTCCGTTTTTATTAACGGAATTTTTTTATTTTAAAATATTTTTTTGACAAAAATAGCACATCTATTTTTTTATAGCACATTGACTTTAAGTGAGTATTTTGATATACTCGCGCTTATGAAAATAATGATTGATTTAGATAGGGTTGTTTTTGATTGTCCATCGGTTTTATCCCGCCTTGGTAATTTTTTGTTTACCAAAAGCACTTTATATAAAACATTAAAATACAATATTGTAGATGCCGAAAGAGCAAAATCCAGTTTTAATACTTTATTCTTCTTAAAAATTACACACTGGCAATATTTACAACCAATTGAAGATGCCATAAACATATTAAAGCTTTGGAATAAGCAGGGATTTACCCTTCATTTTGTTTCAAGCAGACCAAACTTAAACCCTTTAAAAAAATCTGCTGTAGAGTGGCTTGAATATTATAACATTAACTATTCCTCACTTATCTTTGCTTGTACAAACAAGCCTCTTTACTGTTTATTTAATAAATTTGATGTAATTATTGATGATACTTTAAAAAATTGTACTAACGCTAATCGTTTGGGCATAAATTCAATATGGCTACAAAATAAATTTAATGAAAAATATGCCTGCCTAAAACCAAATGGAGTATTTACCACAAAAACATGGTTTAATATAAATAAAATTGTGCAAAAAATTAATCTCTCTAAACAAAAACCATCTTCCGAAAAAGAGATAGAAAAATAAAAAGTCGGGATTAGTCTAGCATATTTGAAACTAGCGATAAAATAAACACTTTAATCTTTAAGGTTAAGGTGTTTTTTACTCTTTCTTAACTGCTCAAAAAAAACAAATAGTTCTGCAGTTGTCAAGGATTGTCGCGGGTGGCGACATACACTTTAACCTTGACAACAAAGAATATTTGTTTACCATAATAGAAAAGAGAAGAAAAAGAACAACAAAAAGCGAAAATGTGTTATGCTAACGGGCATTTTCGCTTTTTGATTTAATTTATTTAGTTGTTAGCGTGTGCTTGTCTGTTCGAGCGAAGCGAGAACACTTGTATATGACAAGCACACGCCTAACTGCCATTATAATATTTTTTATTTATCGCTCACCATATTTTTCTTAAATGAAATAATGGTCAATATTATGCTAGAAATCATAAACAAACTAATAGGAATTAAACCAAAGCCAGCAACATTATTAAAAGAATAAGTAATTCCTAATGCATTTGTTGAATTAGTAATTATTCTACCAATATAAACTGATGGGTAAAATGGTAAAAATCTGCAAAAAGTTTCAAAACCACCCATTGTTTCAATCGGCATCCAACAACCACCAAGTATTCCAGCTAAACTTATAAA
>JAZSJW010000035.1:0-40161 GCA_045534555.1 Clostridia bacterium | reverse complement strand
CATATATAATTTTTTATTTAACAGAAACGGTTTCTCTCACAGTTTTAGCTTATGCTCTTGATGTGCAAAGAACAATTATTCTAAAAAAGACAAATCATTATTCAGATATTGCTGAACATCAAACATTAACTGAAATTTTGTTTTCTTTTACTAGATTTTTAACATATTTATTTATGTTGGTTTTTGGCTTGATTTTAGATTTAGTAGGATTAAGAATATTAATGATTGTTGTAGGGTGTGTGTTCCCTATAATGTGTTATTATATACACAAAATGGAAAAAGTAGAAAAAGACTACCCTCTTGAAGTGAGGGTTATAAGTGTAGAAACTGAGTATTTACCAGTAAAAGATAGTACAGAAAATAAATAAAATATTTACTTTTAATATAACTTGTGCTAAAATAAGGCACTATAAGGAGAAAAATGATGAAAATTAACGGACTAGAACCATACGAATTTTTGAAAAAACGTGGTCTTATTTATCAAACAACAGATGAAAAAAAACTAAAAAACATGCTTAACGGTGAGCCTATCACTTTCTATTTAGGTATTGACCCAACAGCAGACTCTATTCACTTAGGTCACCTTTGCTCTTTGAGAACATTTAGATTTTTACAAGAAGCTGGTCACCAAGGCATATTAGTTATCGGTGGGGCAACAGCCGCTATTGGTGACCCATCAGGAAGAACTGATATGAGAAGCATGCTTGAAAGAAATAATATTGATAACAACTTAAATCAAATCAAAAAATTTAGTGAAAGATTTATCAAAACAGACGGTGAGAGACCTGCTCTTATTTTAAACAATAATGACTGGATGAAAAACTATAGCTATGTTGACTTTCTTCGTGATGTAGGAACTCACTTTAACGTTAATGTAATGCTTTCTGCTGAAGCTTATAAAAAACGTCTTGCAACAGGTGGTTTAACATTCTTAGAAATGGGATATATGCCTATTCAATCATATGACTTTGAGTATCTATATAAAACTTATGGCTGTGTTCTTCAAGTTGGTGGAAGTGACCAATGGGGTAACATGGTTGCAGGAACTGGTCTTATTAGAAAGAAACATGACAAAGCTGTAGATGTTATGACAACACCTCTTCTTCTTAACTCTAGGGGAGAAAAGATGGGTAAAACTTCTGGTGGAGCTCTTTGGGTTGACCAAGGTAAAACCAGTGTTTACGACTTCTATCAATATTTCATGAATATTGACGATAGTGATGTTGCAACAATTCTTCGTTGGTTTAGTGATATGCCTATTGAAGATATTGAAAAATTATGTGCTGGTGATATTAGAGTTGCCAAGAAACAAATGGCTTATGTTGTAACAGCATTAGTTCATGGTGAAGAGGCTGCAAAAGAGGCTCAAAAGACAGCTGAAGATATCTTTAGTGGTAAAGGTTCTAGTGAAAACATGAATAGCGTTCAAATTTCAAAGAAAGATGTTGAAAATGGTATTGGTGTTTTAGAACTTATGACAAAAATTGGTATCACAGCATCTAATGGTGAAGCTAGAAGACTTATTCAGCAAGGTGGTTTATCTATTGATGATGTAAAGCTTACCGATGTTAATATGGTTTATAAAAACGATAAAGAATTTATTGTTAAAAAAGGTAAAAAAGTTCATCTAAAAGTTGAATTGATATAATTATAATAAGGGGTAGAAATGGTTTTTGTTTCTACTCTTTTTTTGTAAAAATTTATAAAATGTTTAACAAACAGATAAATATGTTATAAAATATAAAAAACAAGAAAGGAGAAAAATATGGTTAAACATGCAGTTATTTTAATGGCTGGTAAAGGAACAAGATTTTTGCCTGCAACAAAAGGTGTTGCTAAAGAAATGTTTCCAATTGGTAGTAAACCAGCACTTTTATATCACTTAAAAGAATGTTATGATAGCGGAATTAAAGAAGTAACAATTGTTATTTCAAAGCAAAAGAAAGATGTAATTAAATTTTTGCAACATGATAAAGAGTTAGAAGATTTAATTAAAGGAACAAGCAAAGAAAAACTGCTAGAAGAGTGGAAGCAAGTTGTTGATGGTTTGAAAATTAATTTTGCTTATCAAGGTAAGAAAATTAATGGCTCTGCTGGTGCGGTTTGGTCTATTAAAAAGTTTGTTAAAAATGAGCCTTTTGCTTTAATGTTTGGTGATGATGTATATATTCCAGAAGGTAAACAAAAACCAGCCTTAAAACAACTTATAGAGGCATATGAAAAGACAAACAAATATGTTCTTGGTTGTGTAAATGTATCTGATGATGTTGTAGATCGTTATGGTGTTGCTGTTATTGATGGAAAATATAAAGGTTATGACCTTGTTAAAGGTTTTAAAGAAAAACCAAAGAAGGGTACTCAGCCAAGCAATTTAGCAGCATTAGGCAGATATATTATTTTACCAAATATATTTGAAAACATTTTAAAAACAGAGCCACATGAGAATGGGGAAGTGTTCTTACCAGAATCTATTGCTTTTGAATGTGAGAAAAATAATATTGTAGCATGTGCGGTCGAGGCAAAATATAATGACTTAGGAAATAAATTAGAGTTTGTTAAATGTACTATTAATGAAGCTTTAAAAGATGAAGATATAAACAAACAACTTAAAGAATATTTGAGCACCTTAAAATTTTAATTTTAGCTCCCTAAAGTATAGGGGAGCTTTTTTATTTAAACAAATTAAAACTGAGAGGTGGATATGCTCAAGTTAAAAAGTTTTAAATATTGCTAAAATTTATTTGCCTTTTGATTTAATATTGTTTAAAATAAAATTAGCCTAAGAAACTTAGGTGAAGAAATTTAACTAGAAAAGAGGAGTAAACTATGAAAATTTCAGACGTAAGAGTTCGCATTGTTAAGAACGAAACAAGCAAAATCAAAGCAAGTGTATCAATCACTATTGATGATGTGTTTGTAGTTCACGACATCAAGGTTATCGATGATAATAACGGTGGTTATTTTATCGCAATGCCTAGCAGAAAAACCCCAGATGGTGAATTTAAGGATATTGTTCATCCTATTAACACTGAAACTAGGGAAGAAATTCGTGATATCGTTTTGAAAGCTTTCGAAGAAGCTAAAAATGCAGCTGTAGCAGAATAGTATTACTCTTTTGTAATATAATTGGCGGCTACTTTAAAACAAAAAAAGTCATCTTTTGATGGCTTTTTTTATTGTCTTTTTATTATCAATAGTATGTTTTCTTGCATAAATTAGAAGTATGGATAGAAAAATAAAAAACATACATTTCTTAGGTATTGGTGGAATTAGCCAAAGTGCATTAGCTTTAATTTTGAAAAGTAAAGGTTATTTTGTATCTGGCTCAGATAGGGTGGAGAGTGAAATAACCAAAAAACTTGAAAAAATGGGCATACCGGTATGTATAAATGCGGTAAGTGGTTATCTTTATTCTTCGCACTTAGTGGTTGCCTCTGCTGCAATTAAAAATGATGATGAAGAATTTTTGTTAGCGAAAAATTTAGGTGTAAAAATAATATCAAGAGCTAAGATGCTTGGGATTATTGCTAAAAAATATAAGAACGTTATTTCTGTTGCGGGCAGTCATGGCAAAACAACTACAACAGGTATGATTTCTACAATTTTTTTAGATGCAGGTAAAAAACCAACAATACACATAGGCGGAAACATGGATAAAATTAAAGGAAATGTTTATGTTGGTGATGAGGAGTTTTTTATAACTGAAGCCTGCGAATATATGGATAGTTTTTTAAAATTAAAAAGCGATGTTTCAGTTGTTTTAAATGTTCAGCCAGACCATCTAGATTATTTTAAAACCTTTGATAATGTAAAGAAATCTTTTAAAAAGTATGCAGAAAATACTAAAAAAAGAGGTGTTGTTGTTTATAATCGAGATGATGAAAACGCATGCCTTAACTATAAACAAAACACAATCAGTTATTCTTTAAATGGTTTTGGTGTTATTTCCGCAAAAGACATTAAGGAATATGAAAAAGGAAAGTATCAATTTTCATGTTATCTATTAGGAAATAAACTTTTTACTTTAAAATTAAATGTTTACGGAAAGCATAATATTGAAAATGCGTTAGCGGCGATTTGTGTGGGGCTTTATTATGGTATTAATGTAAAAATAATAAAGCAGGCACTAGAGAGTTTTTCAGGAATTAAACGCAGGTTTGAAGATTATGGCTATGTAAATGGTGTAAAAGTAATTCATGATTATGCACATCACCCAACAGAAATTAAGGCTATTATCAACACTGCTAGAAATTTAACAAAAAATGATGTTTATGTTGTGTTTCAACCGCATACTTATTCTAGAACTAAGCTGTTATATAAGGAATTTTTAGATTGTTTTAAGGGTGCGAAGGAAACATGTATTTATAAGGTATATTCAGCTAGAGAAAAAGAGAGTGAGGGAATAAACGAAAAAGAACTAGCAAGAGGGTTAAGTTTAAATGGTGAAAAAGCTTTCTCTTTTGATAATTATAAAGAAATGAAAGAACATATTTTATCAAAAGCAAAAGAAAATGATATTTTGCTTGTTTTAGGTGCGGGGGATATTGAAAGTTTTGCCTCATTTATAAGAACTAATTAAAAATATATTTATATAATAAAAATTCTTATAAAAAGACACTCAAAATAGAGTGTCTTTCATTTATTTACTATTATTATTTTCTTCGCCTAAAAAAGATTTGTCACCTGTTAAAATATAATTTTTTTCAACACATAAATCGGCTTTGACCACTATTTTATCAAATGCATCATCATTATATAAAAAGGCTGTTGGCTTTCCATCTTCTTCAAAAATTGAAGTGTTTATTGACATTTGCCCTGTTGGATTTAGTTTAGCATTAGGAATATCTAAGTGGATTATAGATTTTAGCATTTCATTGATTTTTCCATGCCCTACATAATGGCCATTATCCACAGATTTTGTTGATTGAACAAATTTGTTTTCTTTATTGTATTCCTCTTCAATTAGTTGAGCTAATTTTAAGTATAATATTCTCCAATGTTGGTCGTTAAGGCCGGCAAATATTTGAGTAAATTCCACACCCTCATTTGAGCTATATCCAACCTTTATGACATCTTGAACAAACTCTTTCATTCGATTTATCCACCAATATGAAACATACTGAAAGGCTGTTAATTCAATTTTGTTTTCCATATAAATTTACTCCTTAACTATATTGTATGTATTATAACATAATTGAATTGAGTTTACAATATGTTTTAAATATAAGTTATATTAAAAACTTAATACCGGTATTTAAATTTTATGATATAGTAACATAGGATTGTCAGTAAGAGAGACAATCCTGTTTTTTATAGGGAAAAATGGAGATAGGTCATCTTAACTGATGGCCTATTTTTTTATTGTTTAAAGGAGGGAACGATATGCGAGGAAATGTTCATGGTGGCAAGCTTAAGCAAAAAAGAGTATGTCTTGGTGTTCAAATTTCTGAAGAGATGCATAAAGAGTTAATCAAAATGGCAGCAGCAGAAGAATTGACTATCAGCGACATAGTTCGAAAAGCGATTAAGCTCTACAAAGGAACTAAAGACAAGGTGGAGGGCTAAATTATGAATTTAAAGGAAATTCGATTAGAAAAAGGAATTGCTCAAGATTCATTAGCAAAAGCAATCCACACTACAGTTCCAATGATAAGTTACTTTGAGAACTACAAATGTTTACCAACTCCACCAATGCTAGATGATATGTGCAATGTTTTAGAGTGTGAGAAGTGGGAGATTTACGATTTTGATGAACTTTTTGTAGACATGAAAAAAGCCAACAGCAAAATCAAAGTGCATGGAAAAATAAAACCAAGCATTTATAAATTAACTGTTGAACTTCCAAATAATACAAGATGTGTTCTAACTCAAAGTAATTTAGAAAAATGTGGCTATCACAGCCTAAAAGACTTTATCTGGCACTGTTTCAAAAGTTTTGAAAAGAAACTTAAGAAAATTGACAGAAAAGAAAAAACCACCGAGCAATGCGAATGCTAGGCGGTCAATGAGTTTGGAAATATACCAAAACAACACATATAAAGTATATTCCATTCTCAATAAAAAATCAAATAAAAAGGAGAAAGAATATATGACTATTAAAGAATTTTTAGTCGAAACAGGCAATTTGCCGAATTTAGCTGGCTTTGATTACTTAATTAGAGCAGTAGAAATTGTTAAAGAAAAAAAGAGAGTTCAAATCACAAAAGAGGTTTATCCTCAATTAGCCAAAGAATTTGATACAACACCTTCAAGGGTTGAAAGGGCGATCAGGCACATTGTTTCAGACAGATTGAAACTTGCAGATTTTAAGATTATAGGTTTGAACAAAAGGCCTTCGAATAGCGAACTTATTTATTACTTTGCTGTGGGAGGAAAGAAATAATGAAAGAAATATATGCAAAACTTTTAAAAATTCAAGAACAATTAAAAGTTGAAAAAAAGAAACATAACGATTTTGCAGATTTTAATTATAGATCTGCTGAAGATATTTTACAGGCTGCTAAACCATTATGTGCAGAGCAAGGATTGGTTCTTCTTTTAAATGATGAAGTTATTCAAAAAGGAGAGAGATTCTATATTGAGGCAACAGCAACATTAACAGATGGAGAAGATTTTATAACAGCAAAAGCAGATGCAAGAGAACCAGAAAAACCAAAAGCAAAAATGGATGAAAGCCAAACAACAGGCTCAACAAGTTCTTATGCTAGAAAGTATGCTTTAGGTGGGTTGTTTGCTCTTGATGATGGAAACGACAGTGATGCAACTAACAATGGAAAAGAACCAAAGAAAGATGCAAAAACAGACAAAGAAACGAAACCTGCAACAAAAACGCAAATCGAAGAATTAAAGAAACTTGGATTTGATGATGAAAGACTTAAAAAGATGGCGGCTTATTACAAGGTTGATGATATTTCAAAGATTACTTATAAGCAAGCAGATGAGGCCATTAAAAAGCAAAAGAGAGCTTTAGAAAAACAAAAGGCAGGTGGTAAAAATGAGTAATGTTATCTTTAATGAAGAAAAACATATTTACACACTTGTAGATGATAATGGAAAACCAATTCATGATTTAGTAAGTGTTACAACACTTCTAAAGAAACATGGCTTATCTCCAGACTATTCAATGATTGATGAAGAAGTTCTCAAAGCAAAAGCACAAAGAGGAACAATTATTCACGAAGAACTTGAAAATTATATTAACAATGGCGAGGAAATGGGGTTTACTAACGAGTTATTGTTATTCATAAATAAATGTAAAGAACTAGACATTAAACCTCTCAAAAGTGAATTTATAGTTCACAATGATGAAATCGCAGGAACTGTGGATGTATCTGGAACTATAGGAGTTGATCCAGTAGTTTCATTTATTGGGGATTTCAAAACCACAGCAACACTTCACAGAGAATCTGTTGCTTGGCAGTTAAGTATTTATGCATATCTTACACAACAAGTTTATAACAAATTTTTGGTGTTTCATTTTCCAGATGAAAAAACATTAAAAATTGTTGAATTAAAACCAATCGCAATTGAAGAGGTTGAAGAGTTACTTCGTTGCGAAAGAGATTGTGAAATTTACCAAAGAAAAACATTCGAACTTTCAGTAGTTGATACAGAGAAATTACTTCAAGTTCAATCAGCATTAAAAACACTTGATGAGCAAAAGAAAATTCTTGAAAAGCAAGAAGAGCAAATCAAGGAACTACTAATCTCAAAGTTTGAAGAAACAGGCCTTGAGTATATAGAAAATGATTATTTTAGAATTAAATACACTCCGCCAACCACAAGAGAAACTATAGACAGCAAGAGGTTAAAAGCAGAACAGCCAGAAATTGCAAAAGAGTTTACTACAGTTTCTTCTGTTAAGGCAAAAGTTACTATAACAATTAGAGGAAATTAGTATGGAATTTATCTTAAGAGAGCAATCAGATATTCTAAAAGTTCAAAACGAGCTAATGAATGTTTTACCTTTAATCAAAGAAAAACCTTATATTTGCGAGATTAAGCAGTATAAGCAAAGAAGAAGTCTTGATGCAAATGCTTACTTTCATGTTTTGGTAGATAAAATTGCCAAAGCAACAAGAAAATCGGCAGAAGAAGTTAAGGTTCAAATGAATTTGGATTATGGAACAATTGCAAAAGATGATAAAGGTTTAAAGGCAGGATTTAAAGCTCTTAAGAGTGTTCCAATAAGTAATTTCTTTAAATATGCAAAGCCGATTGGAGAGTGTGTTGAAAATGGTAAAACATTTACAAAATATTTGATTTACAAAGACACATCTGATCTCGATACTGGCGAAATGGCAATTTTAATAGATGGAGTTATCCAGGAGGCACAGCAACTTGGAATTGAAACTTTAACTCCATTAGAATTGGAAAATTTAAAAGGATATAAGGAGAATCAACATGGATAAAGAAATTGAAGAAATGTTTAAAAATATGCTTGATAAAGTTGTTGAAAAGAGAATTGCTGAAGGCAAAACAAAGGTTAAAAATAAGACTTTAAAAGCAAACATAAAGAGTATTGAAAATGTAATCAAAACAACAAAAGAAATTATGAACAACAGAGATGCTTTCGATAAAGAAGAATATCATCATTGGCAGGGTGTTGCAGCCTTGATAGAGGTTTCTTTAAATAGAATGTTTACTGAAGAAATGCTTGAAGAAATTAAAAAGGAAGGTAAATAACAATGTTCATTAAAAGAGATAAAAAAGATGACTGTTTAATTGCTGGCTATGTGGTTGGCGATCAAAAAAGTAAAGAGTTTAATGGCAAGAACTATATTGAGTTTGGAATCAGTATGGGAAAGGATGATGCTGGCGAAAACCTTCCAATAGTTAATATTGCAGTTTGGGATAGAACAGTTCCAACAATCAAAAAGGGCGACAGAGTTTTAGCTGCAGGAAAACTTAAATGCACTAAAAAAGAAGATAAAGTTTATTACTCATTAAATGCAGACTTCTGCATCAAAGAAATTTTGGGCGAAAATAACGCAGAAAAACCAAAAGATGAAGATGTTGAAGTAATGCCTATTGATGATGACGATTTGCCTTTCTAGGCACTTATAAGTCGTAAAAGGGGCACATTATGAGAATAAAAGTCGTTGCAGAGTTTACCACCTGGTTTGGGGAAAAGGTAAAAACAGAAATAAAGAGAGCATGGATTCATTCAATAGTAGATGCAGTTGTTGGCCAATATATGTTTGTTGACAATAAGTCTGGATTCACTGTTGTTGGTTATGACTTCTGCTTTGTAAATATATACGAGGTTAAAGATGAGAATTAAAGTAGATAACAGGGAAAAAAGAAATGACCATATAATCAGTTACTTTAAGTTGCTTGGATTAAAGATGGTTGACAAAAAGACAACAAGAGATGTTAGAGGTTTAGATAATGTTTTTATAGTTAATGACATCTGCTCTATAGGAGATTATTGCAACCTGGATAATCCAAATGTCTTTATTGAAAGAAAGGCAGACTGGAATGAGTTTGCTGGGAACTGCGGAAGAAACCATGCTAGATTTAAAAGAGAATTAGAACGACTTGATGAATGTGGCGGAAGAATGATTATTCTCATAGAGACAAAACAGCCCCTTTCGACTTGGAAAAATAGCAGAATGAAAATGACTGCAGATGTTATGCAAAAAATCATAGATTCGTGGCAATCAAAACACAATTTCTTTTTGGTTCAGTGCAACAGGCATGATGCAGGAGAGTTCATTTATCAACTATTAAGAGAGGAGAGTAAGTAGTGGGAATTATAAGAGAAAGTTTCATTATCTTTAAGAATTGGACTGATGCCATCAATGCTCTTCCAGAAGATTATCAGTTAGAGACATATAAAGCATTAGTTCATTATGGAATGGAAGGCAAAATTCCAGAAGGTTTGTCTGCAGTTGCAAACGCAATGCTTATTAGTTTTAGTGTAGGAATGGAGAATAGTGTTGGTAGATACCTTGCTAGTGTAGAAAATGGCAAAAAAGGTGGTAGACCAAAGAAAACTGAAAACCTAGAAAAACCTAGCGAAACCAAAGAAAACCTAGTCGAACCTAACCAAAACCTTAATGTAAATGTTAATGATAATGTAAATATATATAAAGAAAATACACTAAAGTGTATAAAAGAAAGTGAGCAAAGCTCACAACACACGCACAAACATAAATATGGCAAATACAAGAATGTTTTGCTTACTGAAGAAGAATATAACAGGTTGATTGCTGAACCAGATGGAGTAGAGGCGATAGAGTTCTTTAGTGAGTATAGAGAGATGAAGGGTTATAAATGCAAAAACGATAACCTTGCTATTCGAAAATGGGCTTTTGCTGGAGTTAAAGAAATAAGACAGAGGGAAAATCGAAGTGGTTCAACTCCAACTCAAAACAAAGTATCAAGTGAGGAGGCAGAGGCATGGACTTAATGTTTAATGATCAACTCGATACCAAGTTAACCGATAAGGAAAAGTTGTTCGTAAGAAAAAAATATTTTGCTGATTACAAAGTTAAAGTTGATGAATTTATTACTCCACAATATGAGTTAGTTTGCAGTTTATGTAACGGTAATAGATATTTTCAAATGAATAACTTCATAACAGGTTGCAGGTGTAGATGTCAATCAGAGGCGATTGAAAAACGCAAAATGGAAGAACTTGCTCAACAAAGAATGCTTAAATTGCAAGAATTGAGAGGTGCTAGCCTACTTGCAGAAAGATTTAGAGATGCATCATTTGATAAGTTAGATTTAGATAGGCCAGATTCTTTCGTTAAGGCAGTTGAGAGATGTAAAACCTACTGCGAAAGATGGGAAGAAGTTAAAAAGTATGGGCAAGGCATTTATCTTTATGGAGATGTAGGAACTGGGAAAAGCCTTTTAACAGCCTGTATCGGAAATTATCTTCTTTCAAAAATGGTTACAGTGTTATTCACAAGTTTTATCCAGATTGCGAAACAAATAACCAAGAGTTATAAGTCAAACACTCTAACAGAGAGTGATTTCATAGATAAGCTCATTGATGTTGATTTGCTCATCATTGATGACATAGGAACAGAAACTCTTGTTAAGAATGGCGAGGAAACCTGGATTCAAGACAAAATTTATGATGTTATCAATTCAAGATACATCCACCAAAAGCCAACAATCTTCTCTAGTAATGAAAGTTTGGTTGAGTTGGTTAATAACAGTGGTCTTAAGAAAAAGACTGCAGATAGAATTGGTGCTATGGCAACAGCAAAGATTGAGTTGCGAGGCTCAAGTTACCGATTAAAAGAAAATAAAAATAAAAGTATTTTTTAGGAGAAAAAATTATGAAAAAGATTGAAACAAGCAGAATTGATGAATTAGTTAAACAAAAAGAGGCTCTTATTTATCAGAGACAAACAAACGAAGATAGAATGCACGAGAAAAATTCAAAACTCGGCACTAAAATTAAAAAATTAGAAAATATCTCTTACAGAAACAAAGTTAAATGTGATGATGCCAACTCTGAAATTGATAGAGAAATTAAGAGAATTAACAAACTTATTGAATTAGAAAGAGAGCATGCAAACGAAGTTGCTGATCTTGAACAAAAACCAAAATCAATTAAGAGATAAGGAGAAACATCATGAAACAAGTTAACAGTGTATTAGATTTTGCAAATGGTGCAATGAACGAAAGAATTAACTACGAACTTATGAAGGTTATGGAAAATATAAAAAATCCAAACACAGATGGAAAACCAAGAAAACTAACAATAGAGATTTTAATTACTCCAGTTAATAATAGACAATCTGTAACATTGACAACAGTTGTTAAAAAGAAATTAAGCCCGACAAGTTCAGTTCAGACACAAATGGTTGTGCAAACAATCAATGGAAGATTAAATGGTTATGAAGTTACAGGCATTCCAGATGGTCAAAGAGATTTGTTCGGAGATGTTCATGAACAAAAATTTATTGAATTAAAACAAAGTCAAGAGGAGATTTACAATGATGGAAAATAGTATTGTAAAAGATGTTGAAAAAATTATAAAAGAAAGCATTCAGCTTGTAGAAATTGAGGGAAGAACATACTCAAACCAAGACTTGCATTTAGTGAGACATACAGACAAAGCGGCAAACATTAGATTTGGTAATTTAAGTTCAATTGTTTCTATGGTAAAAAATGAATTAAATAAATTTAATTTGCCTCTTTATATCAATATCGAAAATGAAACAAGAGTATCTGTATTTACATCTATGGATGAGAACAAGAGTAGAGAAAATCCATATGAGGCTTGTTTTATGGGCAATAAATTCAGATTTGGTCAAATCTACTCTTATGAGGATTTTGTTATTGCTATTCGTTCATTATTTGTTCAAAACGAAGATTCAATAGGTTTACTTGAATTGTTAAAGAAGGTAACTCAAGCAAACTCTGTTGAAACTGAAGATGATGGAATAACACAAAAGATTACAGCACAACATGGTGCTAGTTTGTCTCAAACCATTAAATCTGCTCCTATAAGAACACTTGCTCCTTTTAGAACATTCATTGAAGTTGAGCAACCAGAAAGTCATTTCTTGTTCAGA
This sequence comes from Clostridia bacterium, assembly GCA_045534555.1. Classification (GTDB taxonomy): domain Bacteria; phylum Bacillota; class Clostridia; order Christensenellales; family UBA1242; genus UMGS2069. The sequence continues at coordinate 27,619 of JAZSJW010000035.1, read as the reverse complement.
ATGAGAGATAGTGGTTCGTTTGTATTATTCGAGGCTGATGGTGGTGCTTGGGTAAGAAAAGCACAAGAAAACATAAGAAAATATTTTGAAGTTAACTTGAAAGATGAAATCAATTCTGGAAAAGTTATCTTGGTAGGATAAAATGAAAAATTGGATAAAAGTCGGTTTGGTTCTGTTGGCTCTTGTTGGCTTGAGTGTTGGAATATATTTCATCCTTCGAGCATGTGGAGTAACAGACATTGAAACCTTGAGAGAAATTATTTCAAATTGTGGTGCTTGGGGGTGGGTAGTGTTTATTGCACTATTCACTCTAGCATCAACATTCTTGTGTTTTATACCAGGAACATCCGCCACCTTTATTGGTGTTTCAATTGTTCTGTTTGGAGCATTGAAAGGTTTTATAATCAGCACAATTTCAGTATTTCTTTCTTCAGCATTAATGTTTTGCATTGGAAATTTTTGTGGAGAGAAAGTTGCTGCAAGGTTGGTTGGTAAAGAATCGCTTGAGAAAGCACAAAATCTTTTAGATATGAAATCTAAAATGCTACTTCCTTTAATGTTCTTGTTTCCTATCTTTCCAGATGATGCTCTTTGCATGGTTGCAGGAATGACTAAAATGCGATTTTGGTATTTTGCAATTGTTGTAGCAATTTTTAGAACTATTGGAATTGCCTCAATTTGTTTCTTGGGTAGCGGTTTTATTAACTGGGGAGCATTAAGTATTGTTGATTGGTTTGTGCTTATCAATGTATGTGTATTTGACATCTTCATAATTTTTAAATATCAACACAAAATTGAAAAGTTTATCTTAAGGAAAAAGGATAAAAGCGAATAGTGGCCAAACAAGAACAAAAGCCTCTTGAGGAACTAACTCGAGAGGAACTTATAAGAAAATGTTATAACCAACGAAATAATATTCAGCAACTTCAGAGCAAAGTAGAGGCGGCGGAAAAAGAAAAAGCCTTTCTTAAGGCTATGTATAGTAATTGGCCAATCAATAAAAAGGTTGAAATTGCTATGAAAGAAACATTGAGCTATATCGAAGAGGTGGAGTTGCTGAAGGAGGAATTAAAAAATGTTTGTAAATATTGATAACGAAGAAGAAATCCTTAAAAAGTGCGATTTTGATTATTACTATAATTTAGAAAACTGCTCCAGAGAATTAACTGCTTTTTATAACGATATCAATCAGATGAGAGTTAAGAACTATAACAAGAGATATGCTCTTATCGATTTAGGAAGAATCGGAATAACAATGAACAGGCTAGCAAGTGAGTTGAACTACACAAATCAAGAACTTGAAAGAATAAAGAAAAATTGGAGAATATCCAGAACTCAACAGCAAAAAATGTATGAGAACTTGAAAAAAGCAAATAAAAAGGCTGGAATTGTTAACTATCCAATGACTTTAGATGGTTGCAGAATTGATAATGAGCAAGAGTTAGTAGATTTTGCTAAAGACATGGTTTTAGAGAAAAATGAGTGGAGAGAAACTCTTCATGAAAAAGAATGTCTGAAAGAAAAGAACGAATTTTGCGAAAAAGTATTAAAAGAAAAAAATCAACAAATTAACAAACTTAAAAAAGAAAGCGAGAAAAACGAACTTTACTTTATCAGAGAGAAAGAGAGTGGAAAATATTATGATTTCTTTGATGATTCTTTTGTTTACTCTTTTGATTTTGATTGTTTTGTATCGAAAGAAGATTATGCTCGAGAATGTGTCAAAAATCTAAAAGACTGTGGCTGGGATGTTGAGATTTACACACATAAAATCAAAATTTAGAGGAGATGATGGTTGTGAGTAAATTAAAAATGAATTGTGGCTATTGTGGCAGAAAATGCGATTTAGATAAAGACTTTTGCATACCACAAGATAGTGTTTATGTGTGTAAATCTTGTTATGAATGGCAAAGAAGAGTAGCAGACCTAGAATCAAAACTTATAGAGAAAGAGAAAGAAGTTAACCAGAGAAAAGAAATGTTTATTGCATTACAAGAACAATGTGCAAAAGACATTAAAGATAAAGAAATTGAAATTCATTGTTGGAAATGTTCTGCAAAAGACTGGAAAAAACATCATGAAAAAGTTTTAGATGATTTAGTAAGAATAACAAACAAAGTAGACCAAGTTAAAATTAAGTTTGCAATAGAGCAGTTGGAGAAAGCAAGAAACTTATTGTTTGATGCACCTTATGAATTTGATAGTGAAGAATGGTGTTGGGTTGAAGAACAGTTAGACAACCAAATCAAGCAATTAAAGGAAGGGAAGTAGAGATGAAAGTTCTAATTGCTTGTGAAGAAAGCCAAGCAGTATGTAAAGAGTTTAGAGCATTAGGACACGAAGCATACTCTTGCGATTTATATGAGTGTAGTGGTGGTCATCCTGAATGGCACATAAAGGGAGACTGCTTGCCGATATTAAATGGAAAGTGTAAGTTTAAAACCGAAAATGGAGATGAACATCAAATAGATACAAAATGGGATTTAATAATTGCTCATCCACCTTGCACAGATTTAGCCTCTAGCGGAGCAAGACATTTCAAACAAAAAATATTAGATGGTCGGCAACAAAAAAGTGTAGAATTTTTTTTGAGATTTACAAAAGCCGATTGTTATAGAATTGCCATAGAAAATCCAATTGGGATTATGTCAACCAAGTTTAGAAAACCAGACCAAATTATTCAACCGTTTCAATTTGGCGAACCATACAAAAAAGCCACATGCTTGTGGCTAAAAAACATCCCATTACTTAAACCAACAAATATAGTCGAAGTCTCGGACTTTAAAGAGTATAAATGTAAAAATGGTAAAATTGCAAGATTTTCAAATTGGTATAATAAAGGTGGGAAAAATAGACAAAAAAACAGGTCTAAAACATTTCTAGGTGTTGCAAAAGCAATGGCAAGTCAATGGGGGAATCTCTCCAACCAACACGAAGATAAAGGAGAATAGTATGCTTAAGATTAAAGATAATGTGGATTTAAAAGAACTTGAAAAGTTTGGATTTAAAAAATTAAACGAGAGTGAAATGCAGCCTTATGGGTATGAATTAAAAGTAGAAGATGATGCTTACTCAAATTGGTCTGATGGAGGCTTTGCGATGCTAGAAGTTGATGGTTTTGATTTTAATGGCAAAAAAGATAGGACTTTGCATTTATATACAACTACCAATGATGAGGTCTGGTGGAACATAGATGTAATATTTGACTTGATCCAAGCAGGACTTGTTGAGAAAGTGTAAGGAGAATAACGATGTTTGCATTTTTAAGAGAAATTTTTAATAAGCCGACATATCAGTGGACTTTTTGGGAGGAATGTGTTTTCTCGTTTATTGTAATAATGGCAGTTGTTATTATTGGTTTTATAGTTTTTACAATTTATTATTGGCATTCAGTTAGAATGGATGATAAAAAATCAAAATGTCAAAATTGTAAGTTTGATAATTATTATTGCCGAGAGGCTAAATGCTTTAGATGTAAAAATTACAAAAAACCAGATAAACCAAAATCATAGGAGATTTAACTTATGACAATGAAAGAGAGTGCTTATATTGTGAGAGATATCAACAAGATTCTTTCAAGATATGATGAGATGTTGCTTAATATCAGCCTATCAAGGAACATTGAATGTAAAGTTCTGTTTGATAAAGCCTTGAATGTTATAGATAAGAAATCAAGTTTTATGAAAAAATATAATGCAATTATGGATTTGTTAGAGACATTTACTCTGGATGAAAGGCGAATTTATAGTTTGTTTTGTTTGAAGGGCAAAAACTATGATGAAGTCTGTAAAGAATTAAACATTTCATCAAGAACTTTTTATAGGCGATATGCAAGAATGGAGCACAGGTTTAATTCATTATTTAATAAAAAAGTTGCATAAGGAGATAGCAGTGGAAGAAATAAGTTTAGAGTTACAAAGGTTATATGAAGAAAATGCACCAAAACTTGTAAGCATGTTTATTGGTAAGAATAAGCAGTTCATAAAGTTATTTGGCGATTATGAGGATATGGGGCAAACCTTGCTTTTAAAGCTGTGGGAAGTGCTGCCTAAATATTCGGCCGAAAGAGGAAAGTATTCAACCTTTTGTTGTAAGTGTTGCTATAATGAGTGCTTAATGAAGATCAGAAAGGAAAGCAGGAAAACATGGAATGAAGTTAGCCAGGAAGAATTGCTTGCTGAAGGTTTTAAAATTGAGGACACATTATCAACCAAAGACCTGGACTTATTTGAGCAGCATGAGAAAGCATCCTTGCTTGAGGCTATTAAACCAATGCTAGATGAAACAACTTCTGCTTACTATTTGGAAGATTTAAAGCAAGTTGATATTGCAAAACGAGAGGGCATTGCTCAAACATATGTCAGTAGAAAGATTAAATCCAACCTAGAAAAAATAAGAAATGCTTTAGATAGTGAGGAAAAAGTATGTTAAATGAAAGTGAGAGAAAAGTAAAACAGCAACTCGAGGATTTCAATCAGTCTAAAAGAAAGATTAGAAATTTAAAGCATGAACTTCAAGAGTTGTTGGAACTTGGCACTTTGCCAAAACATAATAATGGTGGAATGCCAACAGCCAAAGGTGGGCACTCGAGTTCGCCACAAGAAAAGTTTATTCTTAAGGTTGAGGCTTTACAAGAAAAGATAGTTAATGCTATTGATGATGCTCTGCAGAAAGAACATAACTTTTTGGAATCTATTGAGAGTTTAGATTCATTAAGTCAAAACTTGTTAATGGAAAGATATATGCAAGGGAAACCAATGCAACAAATCATTAAAGAGTTTAACTATAGTGAAAAGCAGATATATAACCTTTATAATAAGTCTTACAGAGAACTTGCAAACAATGATGTTTCATAAACATTGCAGGTTATTGCAGTAAATTACAGTTTTTTAAGGCATATAATAATAATGTGAAGAACTGTCGGATGGAGAAAGGTGCAGTTCGGATAATAATATTAAAAAATAAGTCGGTGTTTTGCTGGCTTATTTTTATTTTGTGAGGGATTTATGCCTAGAGGTAATTTAGACAATTTAAGAGTGCCAACATCCGAAGAAGCTCGAAAGAATGGGAAGAAAGGTGGAGAGGCGAGTGGTAAGGCTAGAAAGGAAAGAAGATTGCTCCAGGATGCACTGCAAAGACAACTTGCAGGAACATATGAAGTAGAGCAAGGAAAGAAAATAACTGGATATAACGCAGTGGCGGCGGCTCTTATTAAACAGGCTCTCGGTGGCAATGTCAAAGCAATAGTTGCATTAAGAGATACTATTGGAGAAAAACCTAAAGAGACTGTTGAGTTCGAAAATAATGAGTTAACAGGCATCAAGATTAAATTCGTTAATAAGTCTAAACCTAAAACCACAAAGGAGACAGATCCAAAAATCGTAGGAGACTATACTCCACCAACAAAGACTGAAGAATAGTGAGGTGTGTTTATGGAATTGGAAATAGAAGTTCCAGAAGTCTATGAGCCATCTTTCAATGATTTAGAAGATAATTGGTGTAAGAAAAATTTGTGGTATAGCCCCAGAACTTCTTGGAAGTCATCTGGATTAGGTCGAATAATCTTGCTGTATTACAACTTGTTTCCAGATTATGATGTCTGTATTGGTGTAGATAGTTTATCTAATGCTGGCGAAGGTGTGTTGAGTGAGTTCCAGGCTTTTATAGAGAGTGAAGGACTTAATGCAGACCAAGAGTGGATTACATCATCTAAATGTGTTTATAAGAAAGGACACAAGAACCAAATCAGAGTTTATTCTGTGCAGACAACAGAACACACCAATGTCAACACAACTAAAGGTAAAAAACTGATAAGACCTATCAGTCTTTTTATTATGGATGAGGTGCAAAAACTGCACAATAAGGAAATCTTGCTTAACTGTCTTTCAACATTCTTAAGGCAGATGAAAGCAGGCCACAGCAAAGTTATACTTGCAGGAAATCCAGACAGAGCATCAATGTGGTTTACAGAGTTTTATAAAGCAAAACTAGAAGATGAAGAGTGGACTGTGTTGAGACCAACCTATAAAGATATTATTGAGTGGATTCCAAGAGCACTTGCTCACGAGATTGAAGATTTGGAGAAATCAGATCCGATTGCTTACAGGCAAATATATCTTGGAGACCTTGATGCTGCAGGTTGGGAAGTGGTGTTCCATTCATTCATAGAAAGCAAGCATTACATTGACCGAAGAGTTTTAATGGAGACAGATAAGAAACTCGGTGTGGGAGCATTTATAAGGTCTATAGTGATTGGTGTGGATGATGCTGAAAGCAAAGATGCTATTGCAGCAACTGCTATTACAGTTCACAACAATGGATTAATGAGGGCTCAAGAGAGTTTTTATAAGTCTTGTAAGGAATTATCGGTTAAACCTGCACTAACAGAAAGATGTGAGATGATTATTGAGTATTTAGATTATATCAATGCTCACTTTAATCCAGAGCACCAAATTCCAATCATTATGGCTTTTGACTGTGCGAGTGGAATGTATCGCCAAATGTGTGTGTTGGCACAGACAGATAGAAACTATTTAAGGTGGCGGAATGTTCGCTTGTTTCCTTATAAAGACAAAGGAGATAAAGAGCAACAATTAGATTTGGTTAATGCTGCTATAGCTAATAGAGTGTTAACTGTAGTGAATGTGGACTATTACAGCCCACAATATAGCAACTGCAAACTTGTGGAGCAAATAAAGGCTCTACGATTGCTAGAAAACAAAAAGATAGATCCAACAATTCCTAATGACTGCACAGATGCTTTGCAGTATGGAGCAATGATGGTTTTATCTAATCCATATAACTTGAGTTTTCCACAAAGACTTAAGAGATATGAAGATGATGAGTCTCTGGATGCAATCATTCAGAAGATTAAAGACCAGGATAAGTTTGGTCGAATTTAGGTTTCAATATGCTTAAAGATAAGTTCTTGACTGTAAGTGTTCAGAGAGGTGGAGAGCCCACAAGAATGAGGCGGCGGCATAGTAAATAAACAAAAAAACAAGGAGGATACTCGAATGGATAAACTTCAAGAGCTAAAAGAACTTATGAAAGGTTTATCGCCAGAAGAGGTAGAAGAGATGAAGGCATTCTTAAATGGAACTGCTGAAGAAGATACAGAATCTAAAGAAGAAACAGAGCCTGCTTTTGAAAAAACAGAAGTTGGTGCTGAAGATTCAACAGATGAAGTTGAAACTGCAGAAGAAACAGAAGAGAGTGCTCCAGCAGAATCTACTGATGAGGAAACAGTTGATGAAACAACAACTGAATCTTTACCAGCAGAAGAAACTACCTCAACAGAAGAAACTCCAGCTGAAGAGTCAGAAGTAGCAGAAACAGAGGGAACAACCGAAGAAGAAGTTGCAGAAGAAACTCCAGTTGAAGAATCTGAAGTTAAAGAGGCGGCGGATGAAACTGCACCTGCAGATGAAGAAGAAATACCAATGATGCAAAAAGGTGTTCCTGCTCCAGAAGAAGATGTAGAAAGTGCACCAACTCAAAACATCACTGCTGATGATGGCACAGAGTTGCCTGTAGATTATGAAGAAATAATCGAAGGCCTTAATGCCAAGATTGCAGCTGTGGAGGCGGAAAATAAAATGCTTAAATCGAAATACGAGGGAGCATTCGGTTTTTCAGCAAAACCTTCAGCACCTGCAAAAGTTAACAGACTTTATGATGATGGAGCAGATGATATTCATTTTCATAAATAGAACTTGCCACTATTGATAGTGGTTTTTTTATCATCAAAAAATAAAAATTTAGGAGAAAAAGACTATGTCATTATTTAATGTGAGCAACCAACAAGTTGCTAGAAAAGTTTCAAAGACAGTGTATAAAAACTTACACCAAGACATCATCCACAAGGATGGTTTCGGAATTACAGATAAATTCATAACTCCAGAACAAACAACTGCTGCAGTTATTGATATTTATGTTCCAATTCCTATCAATAACAGATTCAGAATGAGAGGTGCTGCTGTAAATGGCGAATGGGCAAACAAAGAGAACTTGCCTAATTCTAATGGCCAAAGAAAGCATGTTCTTTCAAAGAGATTCTCAATCGATATCTTAAAGAGATACGACACAAACATTGCTATTTCAGAAGATGAAGTAGAAGGCACAAATGCTGCTAGCCTTGATGAAGGTTTCGAACAAATCTGTAAGAACCAAATCGAGCAAGATATTGCAATCAATATCAATGGTTACACATTTGCATCACAACTTTACTCTTTCTTCATGGATTCATTTGGTGCAACACCAACAGCTGCAGAAGTTAAGAAAGCAATCGAAATCTACACTTACGATCCAGCAAACAGAACTGCTGCACAAAGAGCATTCAAACTTTCTAATGCAAAAGTTAGCAAAGGAGATTCAAAACTTTATGCAGGTTACTATCCAGCAGAGGCAAGACAAGGTTTCTTGTTTAACACTACATTCCTTGTAGACTTAACAGATACTTGTGCTCTTTCTGCATCTGATGTTGCTACTCGTATGGTGGCTCAAGGTGGAATGAACGCATTTACAGGCGAAAAGAAAACTGTGGCAGACTTCGAGAAAGGTTATGTTGGTTGGCTTGATGGAATGCCTCTTTATGAAGTATTACAACAAGTTAAAGATGCAACTTACTACTATCTTGGCCTTGATGAAAGTGATAATGCTGATGTTATTGCATTACTTGAACAACTTTCAGGTTTCATTGCTCCAGCAAATGCAACTCTTCGTGGTTTAAGACCAACTTCATTCAAAACAGTAGATGATCCAGATACACAAGGTGTTATCATCCAACCTAAAGTTAACATGGGTGTTCGTTGCTTATCTGGTAACTCTCTTAAAGCAATCTTCAGTGGAGATGACTTTGCTGATGCATCAAGTGCTCTTGAAAGCATTACTGCTATTAGAGCTGCTCTTGTTGGCAAATTCGTTCTTCCAAACTTATCTCAATATGATGAAGATGAACCAATCGGTGCTTAATCATTAATTAGATAACTGTTTTTCATTAGGATAGGTTCAGTCTAAAAACCTGTCCTATACCAATTTTAATTATGGAGTTTACTCACATGGATAAAGATAAAAGTTTATTAAATGGCAAAGGCGAGGATGATATATCTTGGATTACAACAGATACAGGTGCTCATGTTCCGATTAAAGAAGGTCAAACAAAGGCGGCGGCTATTGAAGAACACTTTGAAGAAAAACATAAAGATGTGGAACAGTCTTTTGGAGAGCAAGTAGATAAAATACTAGATGGAACTTATAAAGATTCACATATAACAATTTTAAATGAACCACCAAAGATTTTGCAAGAGATAGGAATCCCGAACAAACCTTTATTGATGACAGCAAAGCATGTTTATTTAGCAATTAATACAGAAGGGAAATACACAAAAGAAAAAGACCATTATCATGGTCTAGGGAAAGATTTATTTGAGTGTATTCCAAAACTTTTACAATCGCCAGTAATGGTATTGAAAAATAATAGAGCAAAAAATGAAATAATAGCAGTTTTAAACTGGCATGATAACAATAAAAATATGCTTATTGCTCCAATAAAAATAAATGGTAGAGGCAACCAAAACTTTATTGAGGTTGAGGCGAATATTGTAAAATCTACATATGGAAGAACAAACTTTAAAAAATTTATAAATGATAACTTTACACAAGATGATATTTTAGCTGTGCAAAATAAAAAAATCCACGACTTTAATCTTGAGGATTAAGTCATTGACACCGAAAAGGAATAATACCAATCAATGTCAATCCCAGTGGATTTTTATACTATTAGTATATGATATTTTTTTGCAAAAAGCAAGAGTTTTATTCAAAAAAAATTAAAGGAGCAACGATATGGCAAACTTACCAATGCAAAAACTCAACACAATGGGAAACATGCAACCAAAACCAAACAACAATCCATTACAAGTAGTCAATGTTACTTATGGCCACAATGGTAGTGGAAAACTTTATTCATATTATGGCCAAAACAAAAGAACAGGCGATATTGTTACTCCAGAGGTAACACATCCAAAGAGTGGCAAGACATATAAAACACTTGCTGTTGTTCAAAGCACACACCAAGTTAAAAATGGCCAAAGCACAATTGATTATTTAACAGGCAAGAATATTGGCCTTAAAACTATTGGTAAGACAGACCAAAAGAGCTTACCTGGTTATTATGAAGGCTGGGATAAAGATGCAAAGGCAGCAAAAGAACTTCAGTATGAAACGCAACTTCGAGAAGATCTAACACCAATGCAAAAAATGTCTTTATTTAATGAAGTTAGAAAAATGAAAAGGTAGGAGAGAGCAATGCCAAAGATTTTTAAAGCACCAACTTATACAGAAGAAGAGATTGGTGCAAAAGATGAAAAAGAAATGACATTTCCATTTTCAAGCAAGTATATGGTTTATGATGGAGTGAAAAGACAATACATTCCAACAGAGGCATTGCTTTTAAAACATGGAATTGATATTCATGAGTTTTTAAGGTCAACAGGTAGAGATACACCAATCAATCTAAATAATGAGTTGGAGTATATCAGCGACCAAATTTATTCATTTATAAGTAAGAATAGTGGAAGTAATGTAGAAACACTCAAGTGGATAGTTGCAAAAGGTTTTAGAAGAGGAATTTCGCCTTTTAGATTTAGAGTTATGTTTGAAGAAATCTTGTGGAAACAAGCAAGGTTCTATGTAGACAATGACGACCTAACCAAAGCAACTGGTGTTGATATGGAACAGAAACAATGGATTAACAAAGGTGTCTTAAATTATGAAGATAGACACATTGATCCAAAACTAAAAATAATGCTTATGGATTTAGGGCTTTGCTGGGTTGGCAGTTATGATAATCAACTTGTGGGGCTAGTAAATAAGCAAGATTGGTAGAGGAGAAAAACAATGAAATTGAAAGAGTTCATTAGTGAAGATAAAGTTTATACTCAAGTAGAAGAAGAAATCAGAACCTGGATAGAAAAAACTTATCCAGGACTTTCAATAGATTATGAGCCTCATTTAGAAATAGTAAGAACTGATAAAAATGTTGAGTTTACACCTGCAGAAGTTGAAAAGATTGTGGAAGTAGTAAACATTAAAATCGCAGACATTTTACAGGCTCATGATGAGGAAATTTATATAGCAGAGAGATTAACTCGAATTTGGAGAAATCATCCAAGATTTAATATTGAAGTTTCAAGCATTGAAGATATTAAGAGAAATAAGAAATTTTGTAAATATCTCAAAGAACTTATAATCAGAACAAATGTGGTTGATCACAGAAGGAAGGAGGCATTAAATGGATAATGTAGATGACAGATACCTCGTTCCTTTTTCTTTAGGAAATGAATTGCAGGTTGATAGCTTTAAGTTAAGACAAAACGATAACACCTATATGCTTGCATCATCAAGATATAAGCAGTTCTATTCGAGTTATATCAGACCAAGAACAGCAATGTATCGTGGCTGGATTGAAGATTTCCACAATTTGGAATATGGTGTCATTCCAACATTATTCCTACAAAAGATAGGAACAGGTATTGTTGGAACAGTATTTAACAAGCCTTTTGTTTTAAATTCTGAAAACGCAGAAACAAATAAAGTTACATTAAAGGAATTTAAAAAGTCTGGATTTACCGCCGCCACAAAAGAGAGTTATGGTTATGCGTTAGATGGCGGAACTAGCTTGCTCAAGTGGAATAAAGATGGGAAAGGTCAGTTAAGAGCAGAGGCTCTTCCAATGGATAAGTTCTTTATTGAAGTAGATGCTTATGGAGATATAGAAAGAACTAAAGCCTTTATTGCAACTTATCACGATACAATTTCAGCAACTCAAGAATATTACTTGTGTGAAGAGAGGTTCTTTAGATATGCAACTGTTGCTGGAGAACAAAAAAGATATCCAATGGTTCATTATTTGTTCTATTTAACATCATCAAACGCAGCAAATGAAAATGTTCCTGCTCCTACTGCAGCAATAAAGTGGAGTGATATTCCTTATGAAGTAAGAAAGATGATTCAAAGAGATTATGGTGGCATAATGATTGATGAATCAGATAGCACAAGTCTAAAAGATTACAAGAACTGCATTCTTTTACCATTCAATGATGATTTAGGATGCAGACTTATTAAATTCACACGAAACATTCCTGCGTTTCCTAAACTTCCATTTGGCCAACCTCTTGCAGACCTTTTAATGAATGAAAGTTATGCTTATGATCAACTCAAGTTCTTTGAAAGAATGGAAGTGTATATTGCTCGTGGTCGAGTTATGGTTGATAAAGGATATGAAAATCCTAATGATCCAGACTCAAAGAAAACAATGCTTGATTCAATGATTTTCACATATTACAACACAAAGGCTGGCGAGAGCCACGATATGAAACCAGAGGGCATTCAATTAGACCTTCGAGCAGAAAACATTAACAGACAAAAACAAAATATCTTAAATGATGCTGCATTTGCACTTAATCTTTCATCTTCAACAATTGCTGCATGGCTTTCTGATGGGCAAACACAAAAGACCGCCACCGAGATTGAGTATGAAAGAACCAAGACAACATCATTTATCAATGATAAGGTTGAAATCATAAAAGAACCTCTCCAAGAGATGATTGATATGTTCTATCATTTCTATGGAACAACTGCACCAGAATTGAACATTATGCCAGAGAACCAAACTGTAAGAAGTGAGAGCATCAAGCTCTACAGCGAGTTATTTGATAAAAAGCAAATCACAGCAGAAATGCTTGCTAAAGAGATTCTTGGAACATGTTCGGTTAAAGAGGTTAAAGAACTTGCAGATTACATAGAAAAATGTAGTCAGAAAGCACAACCACAAAATCCACTAATACCTGGAGGTCAAGTATTGTTATGAAATTAAAAGAAGATATCTTAAGATGGCAAGCAGAAATTAAAAAACTTGCTGCTCTTAATCAGAAAACATTCGATAGTTCAAATCAATTAAGTGAAGATGTGAAAGCATTAAAAACTCAAGTTTCAGAACTTGTTAAAATTACAAATGAAATGACAGATGCAATGCTTACACTCTTAAGACAACAAATAGGAGATTAAATTATGAAAAAGTTTTTATTTAAGACTTTAGATGTTGTATTAACCATCATAATGATTGTAAGTGCTCTTTATGCGATTTTTAATATGGTAATGTCTTTCTTACCTGCAGATATACAATCTCAAGTATATGGCTGGTTGCACATGTCTGAAGAATATATAGCAACATTCTCTGTTTCATCAGTGTTTAATGCTGCAATATTGGTTAGTTCTAAAGTGATACAGACTTATTCAAAAATAAAAATCACAAATCAACTTACTAAATCAGAGCAGATTATAACAAATGATGTAAAAGTGAATGAGGCTGTAATCTCAAAACTAAATGAGTTAATTAATCAGGTTCATGTTCTTCAAGGACTTGATGATGCAATTCTTTCAGTTCAAAAGGTTACTACTGAACGAAATATCAAGGCGAGCGATAAACTCGTTTATAAAGATGAAAAAGAGGCTTATAAACAAGCCCTCAATCAAATCGAAACAGCAAAGAATAAACTTGCTGATGTAAATAACCTTCAGACAGTTTATGAAAAAACAGAAGTTAAAGAGGTTATAGTAGAGAAAGAAGTAAATCCTAATGATTTAACTGGTAGAGTATAGTGAGGTGCTATTATGAGTGTTAAGTTAAAGAATGGACTTATAAAAACATTTTGCTACTTACTATCAATCACAGGAATGGCGGCGGTTGTTGTGTTCCAATATTTCTCTAAAGAGAATCCAATGCCATTAGGTGGCAAGATAGCAGTGCCTTGTTTAATAGGCTTGCTTATATTCTTTTTGATTTACTATAAATCTTTAAAAGATAAAATTAACAGAAAACTAATCGCAGTAGAAACTGCAAAAGAACTTGGCAAGGCTGGGAAAACCAACACAGTCGTTGCTAATTTATTAGAAACTATGGGAGTGGTTGTTCCACTCCTTTTAATTGCACTTGTTTTTGTTATTGGTGGAAATTACTTAAGGCAAACAGGAATTGTCTTGTTTGAAATTTTAGGTTTGTTTACTATTGTGATTATAGGAAACATAATCTGCGATTCTAACACAAAACAAGAATTGAAAGAGCAAGAGCTAAAAAAGGCGGAAGAACTTGCAGACAAAGTGGCAAGCAAACTTGATAACTTGCCTAAAAGATATGAATAATTGAGGTTATTATGAAAAATTTCTTTACAAAAAATATGGGATATTTTATCTCCATATTAGTTGTTTTGTTTTACTTTGCTTTATCTTTCTTTGGTGTAGAAGGCTGGAGAGTTGATGTTGCTCAAGTCGTAACTGAAGGTGTGTTATTGTTTATCAGTTCTGTAATAATAAACAATGCACTCTTAAAGCAGGGAATCCAAAATGGTAAAAATTCAAAAGAGTATGATGAAACTTTAACTGCACATTTACTAATGAAACAGAAGGTTTTGCCAAATATTAAATATTTACAAGGATGGTTAGATAAAGACTATTACAACTTATTGCATATTGGCAGAAGTGTTTATGTGAATAGTGCTGGTTATGATTATGACAAACTTTTCGATAAAAAAGGAAAAGTTAAAATAGATTTCGAAATTACAAAGCCAGAGATTAAGTGTAAATGGTATAAATGGATTTTTGTTTATTTATTTGGTTCTGAAATGCGTTTGTATCGTGAACGCAAGAGATTTATAAATAAAGCAAAAAGATACAAAATCACAAGATTAAAAGTAACAGATGTTTTAAATATAGATTCAAATAAAGATCCAAATAACTTTGGTTCAACAGTAAGCGACTATGAAAAAAGACAAAGTGGATTTAACACTTTAACAAAAATTTTCTTTTCGTTTTTTATGCCATCAATAAGTTTTATTTTCTATGGCTTTAGTTTTGAATCGTTAATATCACAATTGATAGGAATAGCACTTTCTTTAATATCATCATTTTTCACAATGTATAGTGCTTATGTGTTTATGGTAAGAACACACAGAAATTCTATAATTAACATTATCAATAAGTTGGAAGAGTTTAACAACACAAACTTAACCGAATTAAAAAAAGAATTAGAGGAGAAAGAAGATGTCAGCATTCATTCAGAGGAATCCTTGCCAGCCGAAGGCAACATGGTTCAAGAGGCATGTAGGAACAGCGAGTTTGGGGAAAAGAACAATTTACCGAGCAACGCAAACTCTGGGCTATGAAGTTGATGGTTATCCTCAAGAGTTAAAGCCTCGAGCATTGGTCAATGGAATATTTAATTGTAAAGAAGATGTTGAATATGTAGATGTTGCCACAAGGGCTGTTAGGTTGTTTGGTAGATTTTACACCTTCAGTTCTGGAACAATAAGTGATGGGGAAGATGATATTTTAGACCTTGATGAGTATGAGGGAGATATTATTGATGTAAATAATAGCGACATCCTTCGATTTGAAAAAAATGCTTATGTATTGAAAACAACATTTGATGTTTCTAAAAGTGGAGACCAACAATCCTCATCTTATCAACCTATATCTGGGCTCGATATTGATTCAACCTATTTAACACTCAAGACTGAAAACTTTAACAATATGAGAGAGAAGTTAAAGCCTCAAGATCTTATTTATTATCAAGGTGCTTTTTGGGTTGTTGAAGAAACACGAGAAACATTCACTTATTCGCCAAGAGAAAAAATGACATTGCATTTTGCAATGAAACAAATTAAGAAATAGGTGGCAATATGCAATTCAATGATAAGTTCTCAATGAAAGACCTTTTCATGAATAAAGAAATGAAAAATCTCTTTCCACAGTTTACCAAGAAAGATGGGCTGAAAAATGTTTACAGCTTTGCTTGGGTAGACAAAAAGGTGGCGGAATATATAAGGTCTGTGTTTGGTGGTCGTATAGTTGGAGATGAAGTAATTATACCAGGCAAGCACAAGCAGAGATTTAAAGAAATTAAAGCAATGCAGAAGTTGATAGAGGATATGTTCAACAATATGCCTGCCATAACAAAAAACATAAGACACAATTCAAGACTTATAACACCTTTTCAATGCATTGACCAATTAAAAGAAATAAAAGAACCAAAACAAAAAATTCAAGTGATGCAGGTTATATTTGATAACCTAAATTTTAATCCAGAATTTAAAAGTGAAAATAGATTTAAAACAATTTCGAAAGACCGAAACTTTGCAAGAAAACAAGAGAAATGGTTTAAAGAGGTTGGATATCATAATTTAAGGAGAAATGGCTAATGGGCAAGATTAAAGTTTCTGCAGATACAATATTATCGATTTTGCGAAATATTATGAAAGATGAAGATATAAACAGAACGATAACAGATGTTTCTGCTCCTGCTGAATGGCAAGGCAAAAAGGTTCAAGATGTTTTAAATGTTGAATATTACACTTGCGACCATAGGCCAATAGATACAGCAATCGTAGTTAGTGAACTTATGGAACAGGGAGAAACACCTAGCTCTCTTTATTCTCTTGAAAGGTCTTTCTGTGTTTTATCTCGTGGAAGTGTTGAAAGAGTGTTCTCTAAAGATAATGACATTGTAACTGTAACTGCAAACCTGGAATATTGGTTGCAGTCTGATAAAGTTAAGTTGCTTGAAGATATGTTCGAAGATATGGCAATCGAAACCACAGGCATTAGGATTCCTGTTCAAATCGGAACTGAACACAGAAAAGCAATCTTTGTGTTTGAAAGTTTAGATATTGAAGAAATTCAAGAGGCCACAGAGTTTGGTAAGATGGCAATCTGTGAAACTAATGTAACAATTATCTTTTATCCAAATGTTTATAGTAAGTCAGACATTACTGCAGAAATTCTATATGATAAACAATATGTAAACTTACCTTATTCTGGATTATCAATGTCAAGTTCTATGACACAAAAGTCCACTCCTTTTATGAATAGGCCAAGTGAAGTTGGAAGTATAAATCTCTCAAAAGTAAAATCCTTCGTATTTGCATTCGAAGGCCACGACATAGAGATGATAGATGATCTTGTTAAGAATGCATTTGCTAGTGATTACAGTCCAGAAGGGGAAGAAATAGAACAGACAGAAAATAACAAGCCTATTATCTTGAAAATAACAAGAGGAGAAATGGTTTTTTATTACAATACGACAATAAAAGATTACTCAATAATCATTCAAGAAGATTCTAGCAATGAAACACATAGTTTAACTCTTACAACAAGAGGTGTTAAAGATGGCATTACATAATCTAAAAATAGTTGTTGTTGATGGTGGGAGGTCTAACAATTTTAAATCTTCTAAATCTGAAGGTCGAGACAATCCAAAAGATTCAACACTTTACAAAACATTAAATGCAAAAAAAACAATAAAAAATAAGATCCAGAGTGGAATGTCTCCATCTGCATCTTTTGCAATGAATATGGGCTTAAGGGTTGCTGGTCAACTTGTAACACAAACAGCTAATTATTTTATTAGTGATATTGGAAGAAGAAATGGAGACAGCAACTATCAGGCTGTTGTAAACAGACAAATAGAAGTTGTAAGTGATTCATTAGGAATTATGAGTGGAATAGCATCTGGTGCTGCAACAGGAGCAATGTTTGGTGCTCCAGGTGCTGTAATTGGTGCAGTTGTTGGTGCTGCAAGTTCTGCAATTTCTTTAGGGTTTAAATATGCAGAGAGACAAAGAGAATATGAACACACAATGTTTGAGCAAAATACAAGCCAGGCATACAACCTGGCTCGTGCAAACTTTTCAACCTTAACTGGAAGATTAAGATAATTCAAAATTTAATTTTTGCTCATATTTTATCGTTTTTTCAAACAACACTTCATGAGTCCAACCATTCATAACTGTTTCAGTTTCTTCTATAACAAACCAATTTTGTGTATTAGAAGGCTTTCCTTTTTTTGTAATTGAATGAGTAACATATATACTAGAATCTCCATGCTGTGTTGCTAAATCTTTCCAATATTGTGAAGTTTGTTCATTATATTGATAAAAAGTATAAATAGAAGAAATTTCATTATCTTGATTGTGATAAACAGTCCATGTTTCATTGTAAATAGTGAAATCTGTGGAAGAAGTAACATCTGCTAGATTGTTACTGTCTTTATTTACAAAATATATAGTTATAATTGTTGTGAAAATTATAATAAAAGCAGAGAAACAGATAATTAGTATTTGAAACACAGAAAGTTTCTTTTTTTGTTTTTTTGTGTCTTGCTCTTCGTTTGTTTTTATGTTTTTATTTGTCATAAATTTTTCCTCTCTTTTTATCTATAATATAAAATTTTCAACAAGGAGTCAATAATTTTGAAATATTATTATCGTTGCTGGCTTTGGGAAAATGGCAAAAAATCAACAGAGTATACTGATTACATGGTTGCTCCATTTTTCTATGAAGATAATCTAGATGACACACTAGATACTGGCGAAATTGTTTTAGATGCAATGCCTATATCAACAAAAAATGCTTTTCCTCCAAAAACAAAATTTAGAGTGGAAAGATATTTAAATGCAGACTTTTCAGACATTCCAAGCGAAAAACATAAGTGGGATTTAATGGTTGAGGCAGATAATGTTGAGGAATATCCTAGTTCTCCAGACATTTGTTGTCATAGAATAAACTGCATTGAGGCATCTGTTTATGCTCAAGGTGTTCATGTTGATAACTTTGCTTTAACTTATGAATTGCAAGATGTAGACATGAACTATAAAGTTACAAAAGAAACAGGGGCTGTAAATAATATAAAATACTCTGGAGCTTTATTAAGTGAACCTATAATATCAAGAGATATTTCAATTGATACTTCTGCCTTTTGGGGAAGTCCATCTTATACAGAATGGGCAAACAGCTATATGTATGAGTGGGACACATCAAGTTTAAGTGAATTGAATGGGTTGAACTCGATAATATCTTCAGCAGTATCTACACCAATTACATTTACAATTCCAAAACTTTATTGTTGTGGTGCTACAACTAATGGTTCTTGGGCAAGGTTGTTTCAGATGAATACTATAACAAGAATATATAGAACAGCTTTAGATCCTTTAACACATGGAACACTCTCTGAAACTAGAGTTCAAATAGGCAGTGATATCAAGAGTGGTGCATTGTCATTTGCAGATCGCCCTGTTAGCACTAGCGAATCTGGTCATGATGTAAGATATATTATTCAAAACAATAAAGCATATATAAGAGAAGTTAAAGAGGTAAGCAGAAAAGAATCTGGAACAGGAACAACAAGTTTTGGTTCGTTATGGCTTGGAACATCAGCATCAGTCGTTGCAGTTGCAAATTCTTCGTATCAACAACAAGTAACATTCAATACAGATGCTGTAGATACAGAGGCTTTAGATAGTGAAGGGAATCCAATTAATTATGGGTATAAATATGACATAGAAGTTTTGGTTGATGGTTCACACATTCCATATTATCATAAGGCAAACGCAACTGTTACATTGAGAAACATTGTAGCAGTTAGAACTGCTTGGTTAAAAGTTGTAACAAAAACTGATAAAGTGCCAAGTGGAACATTGAGAGTTTATAAAAGTTTTACTACAGAAGCAAGCACCGATTCAGAAACAACAGGTGGAGCATTTCTAGTAAAGGGAACTAAATATTCTTGTTTTGATGTTATAAGAAAAGCCTTATTAACCGCTGATACTCAAATAATTAACAATTCTGAAGTTGGCCTAGATAGTGTTTTAGATATATATGGCGAAGAATTGGGGATTCAATATCCTATAATAATAAAAGATACAAGCTTAATAACAAAATTAAAAAATTGTTCTATACATGAAACCATATTTGAACAAAAGAATCTATGGGAAGTATTATTGCAGGTTGGCTATTATCTTCATGCTGTGCCATATCTAACATTTGCCGAAGATGGAACAGATCGGTTTGTTTTAAACTTTAAACAATTAGGATCATCAGTAGAAGGTTTTGATGATAGCACTAAAATAACAGTATTTAATTCAAGAAACTTATCAGAGTATTTTTCAGCTTTTGATACTTATGTTACAAACATGTTTTCTCCTCAAAATGAAATAGAGGAGTGGATAGTTCCTAAAACAAGCGATTCAAGTTTCTTAATAAGTAATGACACTGCAGAGTTGCAATGTTGCTATCCTATAACAGAAATTGTAAGTTTTGAAATTACTTATAATGGAACAACAAAAAATGCATTAAGTTATATATTTGAAAAAAGCATTTATGAAATTTTATCAAGTGAAAATCCTCAATATATTTCTCCAGCAAAAGGTTGTGCGTTGTATTATTCTCTAGGAGATAATAAGATTTTAGGGTTAAACTATGTGTCTCCTTGTGTTAACAATGAAAATTTATCTTCACTAAAACAAATAGTAAAAAAACTTTTTAGAATAACAGAATCAAGTGCTGCAAGCTTAAAATTTAATGACTTATCATTTAAAATAAAATATAGAACTCAAGACTCTATGAGGGTTAAACAATTTAGACCGGACATTGATTCTTTCATGAAAAATAGTTCATATGAGAAATATCCACACAGCGAACAATTCTTTGGCCAACAAGACAAAATCGTTGATAGTGAAAGGCTTGGTGCAAATCTGTGGGGTAAGTTAATAAGAACTGGTAATGGAATTTATCAAAGGCAAGAATATTGTGATGTTTATACAGAAGAAAAAGAAAGCGGAGAATTAGTAGAGCTGTATGGCGAGCCATATTATGTAACAAAAATAGAAAATGAATATTATAATGATGGAACATTTCAAAAGGTTACTTATTCTAAAAACTTTAACCAAATATCACAAGTTGTTACAATTCCTAGTGAACCTAGATTTTATGAGGTGTCTGAACGCAGCACAGTTAGAAGAGAAGTCTTTATGACTGAATTTATTAAGATAAGTTCTAAAACTCTTGGAAGTGTTTCAAAACCTAGATATGTAAACAGTAGTGTATTTATCAATTTTATTAGAAACAATATTTTTAATGCAGGGAATAGATATTTGCCAAATTTTGCATATGTTAGATTTCATTCAGATATTAAACGAGATCACACAAACCAATATGATATGCCAATTGATGATAGCCAATTATTTCCAAGCTCTGAAGTTGAAAGAGATGGCACTTCTGTTTATCCTAAAGGAGCATCAGATCATGTTGATGTAATAGTTCCAGCAATTCATTATCCATTTAGAAACTCTTTAATTTTTGAATGGGATATGGCAGACAACTTCAAGGCTGGAGATTTTATAGATACAGAGATTTCAGGAACAACAAACGCGAACACAAATGATGGGGCATATTATGCATTGCAATCAATGAGATATTGTGATGTCTTGGGTAGAGCAGACTTATTCCAATTTAAGTTGACTAACAAAAACTCATTTACTCTAGATCAAGTGAGAGCCATGCCAAGATGTTTGGAGATTCCAACAGATGCAAATAGTCCTTTTTTGGTGGCGGGAAATCAGTCTGTTGGTTTAGATAAAGATTGTCGAGAGGCTATAAGTTTTAACCTTCAAATAAATCTTGCTTATAACCAGGATGATGGTTTTATTGTTTATCCTAATATTTGGGGAGAAAAAAATAGTTCAAACAAGTTAAAATTATGTTTATGTAGTAAGAAAAAATCTTTATTTGATATAAACAATTCTGATGTTCTTGCAGATGGAAACCAAATTTTGTTAGATGATATTCAATATTCAATTAGTGAAAGTAATGGCCAAATTGTTATAAACTTTAAAAACAATGTGTCATCTTCATTTGATTTATCTGAAGTTAATAGTGTTTGTTTCTATGATCAAGATGATACAGGAACAAAGTTTGCTTATATAGTGAGAAATGTTAATAATCTAGACAACAATCAAAAATTAAACGATTGGTATATCTATCCAATCTATAACGATTAGCAAGTTGAAAGACTTGCTTTTTTATAAGGAGAAAATTAAATGGATAATATCTTAAGAATAAGACTTGATGAAGATGGAAACATAATCGATTACATTCAAGATTTTATTATAACTCGAGGCAGTTATGGAAGTATTACTTTGCAGGTAGAAGTTCCACACTGTTTGCTTTTAAATCCAGTTTTAGATATAGATGGTAACACTAACTCGACAGGAAACAATGTTCGAGTTGGTGCTATTATCAGAACTGCGACAGGCCACAATAAAAAGACAAAAGCATATGAGTTTAAGCGAATTAAGGATTTCAAAATCAATAATGTTGATTATCGCCTTTATCAAAGACCAATGCCTAAAGTTTTCACATTGTGGGAAACTGTAAGCAATCTCGAAGAGGCGACTCCTGGATTGCTAGAGATGGTTTTTAATATAGTCAATTGGACTTTAGATGCATTTGGAGCAAAGGTTGAAACAAATAAAGCATCTCATATTATTGAAACAGATGTTCATCCAAGCACCAACCTTGAGGAAGGCGAAGAAATTGAAATTCCAAGCGATTTGGAAATCTTGCAAAGTCAAGTTCAAGAATTAGATGCAGAGATAGAAAATGTTGATGCTAGGCTGGGAGAAACAACAGAGAAGATAAATGCGTTCTCAAAACTTGCAAAGTTAAAAATCAATGTAAATGATATGCCAAATGATATAATCTTCTCCGAGAGTGGTTATAAGTCGCCATTTTGCGAGTTTTATCCAGTTAATTACACGATTGCTACAATTGATGGTTCTTTGTCTAATAAGAATTGTTCAGTTGTGGCAACGCATATAGTTCCAGACTCTACATCTCCAGATGTTGTAGGTTATCAAACAGAATTTGCATATGCAGAAGATGGAATATATGTAAGAACCAATAAATATAACATTTCTCAATCTTCAATTGGTATTTATACCTTGTTAACTGCTGGAACTTGGGAGATATTAAACCAGGATAAATTAAAAGAATTATCTGGTTTGATTGATAAAAACACAGATGATTTAACCGATTTAAACAAAAATTTAACAACTGAAGTGTCTCGCCTTGACACAAAGGTTGATAATAATGCAAAAGAAATTCAATCTAAATTAGATTCAGAAATAACTACAGTTGAAAATAAAATCACAACTGAAGTTGGAACTGTTGACAAAAAGGTTGATAGTGAGACAGCAAGACTTGATACAAAAATTGAGTCTGAAATCGCAAGGATAGAACAGAAAGTCAACATGGGTGTAAATTATGTTGGCCAATATCCTTCAGCAACAACATTGCCTACAGAAAGCCAACTTAATAATTTTGTATTAAAAAACACAGGAAGGGCTACTCAAAGAGGAGATGAAGTTTCGTTTGTTCTCCAGGTTAAAGATGGCCTTGATATTCCTTATAACATTAGATATTCGGACATAACAAATACTTGGAATCCTGTTCCATTGCCTAGCGGTGGTTTAGCAGATAATATAAACGAAGGCTATATTGTTGGATCAAACACATCATACAATGAAACAAGCCTCATAAAAGGCATTGTTAAAATGCTTGTTGATATTCAAGGCGGACAGATTAATGACATACTAGTTTATAATGAAAACATTCAAAAAATAGTTAGTCTTGCAGCATCTGCTGTTATGTATGATGAAGATTTTAGAGTTTTGATTTCAGAACTATATGGAAAAGATGCTAGCAGTGAATTTAGTTTTATTAAATTGAATGATGACACTATTGAAATTGGTAGCACAGCAAAAATTACACTTCTACAAGGCAAGCAAAGAAAATTTTATTATACATGGATTGAAAATGGCGAACTTAAGTCTGATACATTAACTCTTGATGCAGATATTGGCGATTATTCACTATTAGAAGGAAAAGCTCTAATAGATTATTGTGTGTCATTATTTAATAGCATAACAGAGAACAAAAAGAGTGCAGATACAAAGTTTGAGCAAATAGATTCAAGTATTGCTGGATTAAATAACTCTTTAAACGCAACAAATAAGGCTATTGAAGATGAAACACAACGAGCAACAGAGGCTTTATCTGCAGAGTCTAAAAGACTAGACCAAGCAATTGCTGATGAAAAGACTAGATCTGATGCAGCACTCGCTACAGAGGTTACTCGATTAGATAATGCAATTACTGCAGAGCAAACAAGAGCATCAAATGCGTTGACTACAGAGACTCAACGATTAGACCAGGCAATTTTAAATGAGAAAACTAGAGCAACTAATGCTGAAACACAATTATCTACAAATAAGTTAGATAAGGCCAACATAAATGAAAATTATCTCAAGGATATAGTTTTTACTCTAAATGGAGATACAGGAGTTGCAACTGCAACATTTAAAAATCCAGTAACAGGTAAAGATCAAAGCATTGAGTTAACTGTTGTAAATAGTGCATCAACTTCTTCAACAGGTTTGATGACCAAAGAAATGGTTACAGCACTTAATAAAGCAGTTAAAGATATTGAATCATTGAAATATATTGGTAGGCAGATAAAAATATTTGATACTTATGCAGATGCACAGTCTTTTGATTGGTCAACAACTGCTCTTAACCTTAATGACTACTTTGTAGTTGTTGCAGATGAAAGCAGAGAGTTAGAAGATGAGAAAGGAAAAACAAGTAAATATACTTGCATAAGCATAGATTCTCCAATTACAACCGAGAGCAGTTTTGTTTATTCTGGAGCAATAACAACCATTGTTATCCAGGTTGCAACCGAGAGTGAAGTTGGTGGAGTAATAAGCACTAATGCAAATGGTTATATATTTGTCGAATCAAATGGAGCAATGAAACTTGTTGGATATGATGCAATCATAACAAGCATAAATAACCTTAACCAATCTTTAACAAATGAAATAGCAAGAGCAAAGGCTGCAGAATCACAAAACGCATCTGCAATCTCTACAGAAACTGCAAGAGCAAAATCTGCTGAAGGTGTTAATGCAAAAGCAATAACTGATGAAGTAAGCAGGGCAAAATCTGCTGAAGGTGCTCTGGAAGAGAACAAGGTAGATAAAACAACTTTTGAAGAATATAAAACATCTATTGCTGATACTTTTGAAGAAGTAAATGCTGAAATTGAATTAAAGGCAAACACAAAAGATTTGCCAACAAATGTAAGTCATTTTAATAATGATGCGAATTATGCTAAAACATCTCAATTACCAACAAAAACAAGTCAATTGCAAAATGATGGAGATGGAACAAGTGTATTTGCAAGACAATCCGATTTGCCAACCAAATTAAGCCAATTTACAGATGATATTGGAGTAAGTGATAAAGCAGAACAATCAGCATTAAACACTCTTTCAAATACTGTTGATCAGATTATCGCTAAAAACACTTCTCAAGATTCACAAATAACTAAAGCATTAACAGATGCAAAGCAATACACAGATGAGAAAATTGAAGAGATTGTTGGAACATCTCCAGATAATTTAAACACAATCTACGAATTGGCAGAAGCAATTGAAAACAATGAAGATGTTGTTTCAAGTATAAATGATGCAATATCTAAAAAAGCAAGTCAAACTGATTTAAATACAACAAATACAAATGTTTCTAATTTAACAACAAGAGTGGGTAATGTTGAATCTAAAAACACAACACAAGACACAAACATCTCAAACAATGCATCAGCAATATCAGCTCTTCAAACAAGAGCCACAAATATAGAAAATAAAAACACTTCACAAGATACAGAAATAGCAAAGAAAATACCACAAGGTGGAACATTAACAGCTCCATTAACAGTTACAGGTGGAGATGGTGCAACTGCAGGTAAAATTATATTAACTGAAAATGGGCAAATAACAGATGCCTCAACAGCAACTCTATTAGGAAGAAGTTCTGGAAATTTCATTGTAGGTCATAGTTCTTATCCTACAACTATTAGAGGTAAGGCAACAAGGCCAACATATAATGGCAATGATTTAGCTTTAAAAAGTGATGTTCCAACAAATAATAGCACTTTAACTAATGGTGCAGGTTATGACACAGTAACAAGGGTTAATACATTGGATGCTCAAAATGTTAAGTTAACAGGCAACCAAAGTATTGCAGGAACAAAGAACTTTACAGGAACATTCCAGATTGGCGGAGCAACAATCTCTTATTCTAATGGAACATTTACAATATAAGGAGAAAGGATATGGCAAATTTATCAATTAACGGAACACTGAAGTCGACAGGTGGAGGTTCAACTCTATATGATGCAGAATTGGTTGCTGAAAGCGGAACAAATTATATCAGACTTAATAGTGGGCTTCAAATATGTTGGGGAACTCTTTCGACTTCTGGTTCTGCTGATGTAGAAAAAACATTTTCATTTCCAAAACCATTTTCTGCAACTCCTATTGTAATGAGAACAAATCAAGGAGCAACAAATGGCAATACGGTTATAAGAAACTCATCAACATACAATATTTCTGTAAATGGATGCACTGTTTTTATTTACCATCAAGATCCTAATGTTCAGTTGCTCGCTGTGGGAAAATGGAAATAATTCATAAACAAGGAGTAAAATTATGGCGAATTTAAATGTTAATGGAACACTAAAACCAACGGGGGGGGGGTAGCACCTACCTCAATGCAGAGTTAATAAACAGCTCTGGCACAAACTATATAAGATATAACAGCGGAGTTCAAATATGTTGGGGAACTCTTTCAGCAACTTCTTCCGAGCAAAATCAAAGTATCACTTTTCCAATGGCTTTCAGTTCAATTCCTTGTGTTTTTAAAACTTTAGAAAGCACATCAACAAGGAGTGATTTTAATTTTAAAAACTGTGCAATTCAAAGTGTAACAACCACAGGGTGTTCTTGTTATACTGCAGATAATGATGTTATTGCATATACAAAGGCTTTTTGGTTCGCAATTGGTAAATGGAAGTAGTTGAAATATTTAACAAGGAGAAAATTTATGTATAATATTGGAGATGTTTTTTATTTAGATGAAAAATATTCTGATAGAGCAGAATTTTGTAATAATAATAATTTAATGATTGTTGAAATAGAGCCAGATGAGAAAGGCAGAAGATTTAAAATTCAGGAAGTTCCTGAACCTACCGAACTAGAAAAAACAATTATGCAAATACAAGACAAAAAAACACTTCTTGCAAAATTTAAAGAAGATGTTGAGCAAGTAGAACTTTTTGGAATGGAAAGAGCAGACTACGAAAGTAAAAAGAAAATATGTTCAGATCTAATTCTTGAATTAAGAGAATTGGAAAAGGTGGTGTCATCATGGCAAATTTAGATGTTAATGGAACAATAAGGTCAACGGGGGGGGGGGTAGCACTCTCTATAATAGCGAGTTAGTAAAGGCTGTAAACAATTCAACGAATGGTTATATCAAATATGCGAGTGGACTTATCATTCAGTGGGGAATCATAAGTGGCGGAAGTGGTGGTTCGCAAAAAACTTTAACATTTCCAACAGCCTTTTCTACAGCAGACTATGTGATGGCATTTATGGCTCAAAACACAACTAACAACCAAACACTATTAGGAATGAAAATGGTAACAGGTTCAAAAGGTGTAAGCAGTTGTGGTTTAAGAATGATGTATGTTTCAAGCGAAAATCACTCTCAAAATGTTCCAACCAGTGATGCTGCAAATTTTGGTTGGATAGCAATAGGTCATTAGGAGGAATAATTAAATGGCAAATTTAACAATTACAGGAGACCTCAAAATAAATGGGGGGGG
>JAZSJW010000020.1:0-10483 GCA_045534555.1 Clostridia bacterium | reverse complement strand
CAGAATCCATTCTGTCCATTTCCCGCATCTATGAACATTTTCCCCAAAAAACGCCGTTAAAATTCGTAAAAATAGTATTGCCAAAAAGTGAAAGCCGTGCTATAATGCTCTGTGTGTCCGGCCAAAGCAAGTCACACCGATATTGGGATGTCGCCAAGCGGTAAGGCATCAGACTTTGACTCTGACATTCGTTGGTTCAAATCCAGCCACCCCAGCCATACCTTTTCAAGCCTACCTAAAAGGTTAGGCTTGAAAGATACTTATTTAGGACAATACTCGTTGGGGTGTCGCCAAGCGGTAAGGCATGGGACTCTGACTCCCACATTCGAGGGTTCGAATCCTTCCGCCCCAGCCAAAAAAATCAAAATTATTATTGACAAGTAAGAAAAATTGATATATACTAGGCATCGTGTCGACATAATACAACAATTTAATATGGTTCACTAGCTCAGTCGGTAGAGCACTTGACTTTTAATCAAGGGGTCCCGGGTTCGAATCCCGGGTGAGCCACCATAAAAAGACCAAGCAAAACTACTTGGTTTTTTTTATTGCACAAAGTGGGATTCGAACCAAAATAGACGGGGACCCCGAAAAATGAGCAAGCATTTTTAAGGGGAAAGGAACAACCAACCGAAGAAGAAGCGAAGTTTTGTTTTTAACAAAACGAGTAAAGGTAGAGGTTGAGTTGTGACGCAATCCCGGGTGAGCCACCAAAAAAATAGCACTTCTTGTGAAGTGTTATTTTTTTTGTCTCACACTTGATTAAAAGTCAGATAATATTGGGGTCCCCGCAAATCGCAAGAATGAGATTTGTGGGGAAAGGAGAAATTAATCTAATAAAAAAGCGCAGTTAAAAATATTTTTTTAACAAGCAAGAGATTTAGATTTATTTCGACGCAATCAAGGGGTCCCGGTATTTGAGGCCCCCCGAAAAATGAGCAAGCATTTTTAAGGGGAAAGGAACAACCAACCGAAGAAGAAAGCGAAGTTTTGTTTTTAACAAAACGAGTAAAGGTAGAGGTTGAGTTGTGACGCAATCCCGGGTGAGCCACCATAAAAAGACCAAGCAAAACTGCTTGGTTTTTTTATTGCTCAAAATTTGATTTTAACTTAAAAAGATGTAAATTGAAGTAAAAGATTTAAAGGGTTTTACCAAGTTCTTGCTCGAGGACGTTTGCAAAAAGTTGGACTGATGGACCAAGAGATGAAAGCCATTGTTTTGTTTTTTCGTTGTTTTTATATTTAAGTGGTTTTTTTCTAACCTTTAAAGCTTTTTTCATTTGGTCTGGTTCTGGGCAAAGATTGTTTTTAAGTGCCCATTTTCCAGCATCAGTTTTAGAAATGACGCTATTATATTTAAGTGTATATAAACATCTTGCAATATCAAGTAGCCAACCGCATGAATATAGGGAAGTGTCTGTTGTTTGTGCATGTTCTCTGATTGAATTATAGTGATATTTTATTGCATCTATAAATTCTGCTTTAGTTGGGGGTAATAGTTGGTTTAAAACATCAGTTCCAAAAATTAGCTTGCTATTATTTATAATTTGATATTTTGAAAAAGGGTCCATTTTGTAATCATCTTTAATTTTTTGCCCGCTAGTTCCCCAATAAACTACCTTTAAAATATCGTTGTTTTGAAAATTATTAAAAGGGACAAATATACCCTCAAATTTTCTAAAATATTTATTTTTTGGTTCCTTATCTCTTAATGTTTGGCGAAGCATTTTTAATTCTTCGGCTTGAGTGTCCAATATGTCGTGTTTTGTAAAACAAATTATGTCAATATCGCTCCAGCCATGTTTATAGTCGTTCATAAGGGTAGAACCATAGATATAAAAAGATAAAATATTGTCTTTAAGAATGTTTTTGATAGCTTCTAAAAGTTTATTTATTGAATTTTTCATATTTTGTATCCTCTAAATTAATTATAGCACATTAAATATAACATACAAATTGATTTTATACTAAAATTAATTGTTTATTTTATTTGGAGAACTATGTTGTTTTGTTATATAATACCATTGAATAAATATAAATATATTAAGGTGGCTTTTTATGAAAATTATTATTGATGCTTTTGGTGGAGACCATGCTCCGCTTGAAATTGTTAAAGGTGCAATTACTTCTGTCAATTTAATGGAAGATGTTTCTATTATTTTAGTTGGTAAACAACAAGAAATTCAAAACATATTAGATGAGTATGGTTATAAAGGTGACAGAATTGAAATTTTAAATGCTGAAACGGTAATCACAAATGACGAGTCTCCAACTATGGCTATTAGAAGTAAAAAAGATAGTTCTTTAGTTGTTGGCTTTAATAAACTTAAAGAAAGTGATGATATTGCAGGCTTTATTAGTGCTGGTAGTACTGGTGCAGTTCTTTCGGGCGGAACTTTTATTATTGGCAGAATGGAAGGAGTTATGCGTCCTGCACTTGCTCCACATCTTCCAAATGTTAAAGGTGGAAAAACTATGCTTATTGATTGTGGTGCCAATGTTGACTGTAAGCCTGAATACTTAAATCAATTTGCTGTTATGGGTAGTGAATACATGAAGTCTATGCAAAAAATAGAAAACCCAAGAGTTGCACTTTTAAATATTGGTGCCGAGGATAAAAAAGGCAACAGCTTAACTCATGAAGCTTTTAAACTACTCAAAGAAAACAAGAAAATAAACTTTGTTGGCAACATTGAGGGTAGAGATTTATTATTTGGTGATGTTGATGTTGTTGTTTCAGATGGCTTTGCGGGTAACGTTGCTCTAAAATCTACCGAAGGCGCGGTAATGGCTGTACTAACAATGCTAAAAGAAAGTATTAACAAGGCTGGGCTTGGTACAAAAATTGGCGCTGCTCTTATGAAAAAAGTTTTTAAAGAGTTGAAAGCAAAAATGAATTATAATGCTCAAGGAGGGTCTCCATTCCTTGGAATTAATAAAATCGTTGTTAAATCTCATGGAACAAGTAAAGCAGAAACAATTCTTTCTTGTGTAAAGCAGGTTAAAGATATTCATGAAAGCAACTTTATTGAGAACTTAAGAAAAGGAATAAGTGAAGAATAATAAAAGGTAAGGTTAATATGCAAAATTTTGACGAACAACCAATCGAAAAAATTATAGGATATACATTCAAAGATAAAAATCTTTTAAAAGCGGCTTTTGTTCATTCTAGCTATGCAAATGAGCATAAAGAACTAAAAAGTAATGAAAGACTAGAGTTTTTGGGTGATAGTGTATTATCTGTCATTATTACGGATTATATCTTCAAGCATTACAAAAATAATGAGGGAGATATGTCTAAAATAAGGTCTTCACTTGTTAGTGAGAAATCGTTGTCGTTTGTTTTTGAAAATCTTGACCTTGCTAAATATATTTTTGTTGGTGTTGGGCTCAAAAATACTAAACCTACAAATGCTATGATGGCAGATGCTTTTGAAGCTATTGTTGCATCTATTTATCTAGATGGTGGGTTAGATAAAGCCAGAAATTTTGTTTTATCTATGCTTGAAACAGCCTTAGAAGATATTAATGAAACAGGTGTGCCTGAAAGTAATAAGTCATTATTGCAAGAAAAATTTAAAACTGCAAAAATTCGTTATGAAACAATCCATGATGGTGAAGGTCAAGAAAAAACTTATACAGCGATTGTTTACATTAACAATAAACCATGCGGCAGGGGTGTTTCAGGTAAGAAACGTTTTGCTGAAGACATGGCTGCTAAAGAAGCATTAAAAAATGTCAAATTAAAGTAAAATATAAAAGTAACAAAGGAAGTAACTAAAGTGAAATTCAAGAAATTGGAAATATATGGCTTTAAGTCTTTTGCGGATAAGCTTGAGGTTAAATTTGAATCGGGTGTAACAGGAATTGTTGGACCTAACGGTTGTGGTAAGAGTAACGTTGCGGACTCTATTAGATGGGTTATGGGTGAGCAGAGCGCTAAATCTATGCGTGGCTCAAGTATGCAAGACGTTATTTTTAATGGTACTGAGAATAGAAAACCTCAGTCTTTTTCTGAGGTTTCTCTTCATTTTGATAACACTGAAAAAATCTTCCCTGTAGATTTTGACGAAGTCGTTTTAACAAGAAAACTTTATCGTTCTGGTGATAGTGAGTATGCGATCAACAAAAACCCTTGCAGGCTTAAAGATATTGTTGATATTCTTCGTGATTCTGGGCTTGGTAAAGAGAGTTATTGTGTAATTGGTCAAGGTAAAATTGACAGTCTTTTATCTGCGAAGCCTGAAGAAAGAAGGTCTGTTTTTGAAGAAGCTGCTGGTATTTCTAAATTTAAAAGTAGAAAAATAGAAGCTGAAAGAAAATTAGAGAAAACTAGAGAAAATTTAACAAGACTTTGTGACATTATATCAGAGCTTGAAAGGCAACTTGGACCTCTTGCAAAACAGAGTGAAAATGCTAAAAAATTCTTAGAGTTTAGAGAAAAACTTAAAGAACTTGAGCTTAATATTTATGTTCATCAATATGACTCTGCAAGTACAGATAAAGCTGTAATTCGTGAGAGATTAGAGGCTATTGAAGAAGAATTAAGTATAAAAACTGCAGATTTTGAAAAAGCTGTTGAAGATTTTAACTTAAGTTCACAAAAAATTCAAGAGCTTGATAAAACAATTGAAGAACTTCGTGATGAGCTTTTAAATTTAACTGTAGGGCTTGAAAAGAAGAGTGGTGAAACAAAACTTATTCAAGAAAAACTTACAAATCTTAATCAATCAGCAGACAAAATGAAAACTGAGATTGAACAAGATGAAATTCTTAATAAAACTTTAGAACTTGCTTTAGAAGAAAAAACAAAAGCTTTACAAACCTTAGAGCATATTTTAAGTGAACTTGAAAGACAGGCAAACAAAATTAATGAAGAATATTTAGAAGTTGCTGACAGAATTTTAGCTGGTGAAAAGATAAAAGAAGAGCATGAAGGTGAGATTTATAATACACTTGAAACCTTAAGTGATGTTAAGTCAAACCTTTCAAGTATTAAAACTGAAAAAAATGCATTATCAGATAAAAAAGAAGAAGTTTTAGCTCGCCAAAGTGAAATTAAAGGCAAAATTCGTGATATTAATAGTGAAATTGAAAGTCACAGAACATCTTTCGAAAAAGTGCAAAATACTCTTGATAAACAGAAAAATTTGCGTCAAGAACTATCAGATAAGGCTCAAGATTATAATGAAAAGAATAATGAATATATCCGTGAGCTTGATGATTTAAAAGTTGATTATCATACAAAATTATCTCGTGTTAGAGTTTTACAAGAAATGCATGAAGAAAACGAGGGTTTTGTTGTTTCTGTTAAAAGATTACTTGAACAATCTAAAACTAATCCAACTCTTCATAAGATGATAGTTGGTGTTGTTGCAAACTTAATGAAGGTGCCAGAGAATTTAGAAACTGCTATCGAAATGGCTCTTGGTGCTTCTGTTCAAAATATTGTTACTCAAAATGAAGAAGATGCTAAATATTTGGTTAACTACTTAAAACAATATAGATTTGGTCGTGCAACCTTCTTGCCAATTGACACTGTAAAAGTTCGTGATATTCCAGATTTTGTAAAATCTAAATTAAATTTAAAAGGTGTTTTGGGAATTGCTAGTGACTTAATTAAATTTGATAAAAAGTTAGAGCCAATTTTTAAACATTTGCTTGGTGGTACAATTATTGTTGATAATCTTGATAATGCCACAAGTTTAGCGAGAAATATTTCATATTCAGCAAAAATTGTTACTTTAGAGGGCGATATTGTAAGTTCTCAAGGCTCAATTACTGGTGGTAGTAAGAAAGATGCTGGAGCAACAATTATTGGTAGACAACGTGAAATAGAAGATTTAACTAAAGCTTTAGAAGTTCAGAAAAATGATGTTAAAGTTCTTTTAGAAAAACAAGAAAAACTAAAAGAAGCTATTAACAAAAATAATCAAGAATTAATCAGCATCAATGAAGCTATTCATGAG
Organism: Clostridia bacterium; assembly: GCA_045534555.1. Lineage (GTDB taxonomy): Bacteria > Bacillota > Clostridia > Christensenellales > UBA1242 > UMGS2069. The sequence goes on along the minus strand of JAZSJW010000020.1, from coordinate 4,514 downwards.
GCTGAAGTGCTTTTAGTAAAAGAAACTGATGAAATTTATCGTTTAGAAGATACTGTTTCTGATTTAGAGAGAGAAGAACGTCAAGTAGAGTTTACATTAGAGAGTATTTTAGACAGACTTGAAATGCTTGAAGATGCTTTAAATAAAGCTTCTAATGAAGAACAAGCAATTAATGATAAAAAGGAAGAGGTTAGCGAGAACAAGCGCCGTGAAACTTCTAGATTTGATACTTTAAGAAAGCAAAGAGAAGATTTATATGACATGCTAACAGAGCTTAAGGTTAAGCAGGCATCTTCAATGCAAGAGCAAACCGCCCTTTTAAATGATAAAGAAAGAATTGAAACATCAATTGCGGAATCTAATTATCGCTTAAGAGAAAATAAACTAGAACTTCAAAGAATGCTTACTGATATTGCAGAGCTTAATGCAACACACGAAGAAATGATGCAAGAGAGCGTTTATCAAGGAAACATGAAAGAACTTCAAGCAGTTCGTGATAAGCTTGCAAATCTTGATACTTATAAAACTCAGCTTCAATTTGATATGAACGTTGCAGACCAAAACAAAATGAGTTTATCTAGCGAAATTCAACGTGCTAATGATAAAAAGACAAAAGAAGAAATGAATTTGCAAAAAATTGATACTGATATTGAGACTATGCAGGAACGTGTTTGGGAAGAATATAATATGACTTATGCGTCTGCTGTAGAGTTTAAAATTGCTGATTTTGATTTAAAAGAAGGTCTAGTTGAGTCTGCAAAAATCAAAAAACAAATATCAGCTCTTGGATATGTAAACGTTGGAGCTATTGAAGAGCTTAAAGAAGTTACCGCTCGTTATGATGACATGGCGGGTCAACGTGATGACCTTTTAAAAGCTGAAGATGATTTACTTAAAATTATCAAAGAATTAACTAAAGAAATGGAAACTAAGTTTAAAACTCAGTTTGACCAAATTAATGTTAACTTCCAAAAAACATTCAAAGAATTGTTTGCGGGCGGTCGTGCAGAACTTCAGCTTGAAGAAGAGGAAAATTTACTTGAATGCGGCATTAATATTATTGCAGAGCCACCAGGAAAGAAACTTCAAAGTATAACATTACTTTCTGGTGGTGAAAGAGCTTTAACTGCGGTTGCAATTTTATTTGCTATCTTAAAACTTCGCCCAATGCCATTCTGTGTGTTAGACGAAATTGAGGCAGCTCTTGATGATGCCAACGTTGAAAGATTTGCTAAATATCTTAAAAACTTTAGTAAAGATACTCAATTCATTGTAATTACTCACCGTAAACCAACAATGGAACTTGCAGATAGCTTATACGGTGTTACAATGGAAGAAAAAGGTGTTTCTAAGATTGTATCTGTTAAACTTAGTGATGCTATTAAACAATCTAGCGAGGGGGCTAAATAATGGGGTTCTTTTCAAGACTATTTGAAGGAATGAAAAAGACTAAGAAATCTTTTTCTGAAAAACTTAAATATATTTTTACTGGTAACGATATTGATGAAGATTTCTTTGAAGAACTTGAATATATCTTAATATCTTCTGATATAGGAGTAGAAACTACTGAATATATCATAGAAGAATTGAGAGATAGGTCAAAGAAAGTCAAACAAACAGATGAGTGTCGTGAATTATTAAAAGAGATAATGGTGGAAATTTTAGAAGAAAACGAAATAGAAGAGTACACATATCCACTAGTTATTATGGTTCTTGGTGTTAATGGGGTTGGAAAGACAACAACTCTCGGTAAACTTGCTAAAAAGTTTACAGATGCTGGGAAAAGTGTGGTTTTAGCTGCTGCAGATACTTTTAGGGCTGCAGCTTCAGACCAACTTGAAGTTTGGGCAAATAAATCTAAGGTTAAAATTGTTACAAATGAGCATGGTGTAGACCCTGCGGCAGTTGTTTATGATAGTATTCAGTCGGCTAAAGCAAGAAATGCAGATGTTCTTTTAATAGATACAGCCGGAAGATTGCACAATAAAGCTGTTTTAATGGAAGAACTAAAGAAGATATCGAGAGTGGTTAATAAAGAGTGGCCAGAGGCTGAATATCACAGAATGATTATTGTTGATGGAACTACAGGTCAAAATGCTATGAGCCAAGTAGAGTTATTTAACGAAGCTGTAGATTTAACTGATGTTACTATAACTAAGCTTGACGGTACAAGTAAAGGTGGATTTTTAGTTCCTCTTGCTAAAGGGTTTGATGTAGCAATTAGGTACATTGGGGTTGGAGAAACAGCAGAAGACCTTTTAGATTTCAATGCACGTGAATTCGTAGAAGCAATCTTTGAATAAATTAGCCAATATTTCAGTCATTAAGTTCAGAAATTTCATAAAATTTTGCAGTCATTTATGTAAATAAACTTCTTTATGAAGAAACTAAAAAAGCTTAAATCTTTTGATTTAGGCTTTTTTGTTGTAGCATAAAAGTGGTTAAATAATTCTTTAATAAATGTTTAATTTAATGCTTGACAATTTATGTGTGTTGGTATATAATTGCAGTTGTAAAGTTGATTTGCTTTACGGTTGCAATTTTTATTTTGGTGAGATAGGTGTATGGAAGAGAAATTAAAAAATAGTTTACTTTTAGATTTCTATGGCAATATGCTAACTGAAAAACAAAGGCAAATTATGAGTATGTATATTGAATGTGATACTAGTCTTTCTGAAATAGCGGCAGAACTTAATACATCAAGGCAGGCGATTTATGACGCTGTAAAATCAAGTGAAAAAATTCTTGTATCTTTTGAAGAAAAACTCAACTGTGTTGAAAAATATCTTGATAATAGGGCAATAATAATAGAAACTATTAAAACACTTGATGACATGCCTCTTGCTGGTGAAAACAATAAAAAAGTGCAAATTATAATAGAAAATCTTAAAAAAGTGCTTAAAAATCAGTAAAAACTAACAAAAAAAGGAGAAACCTATATGGCGATGTTTTCTGGGCTTGGTGAAAAACTTAATCATATTTTTTCAAAACTCACAAAACGTGGTAAACTTACAGAACTAGAAATTAAACAAGCAATGCGTGAAGTTAGGGTTGCTCTTTTAGAAGCAGATGTTAACTTTATGGTCGCTAAAGACTTTATTAATAAAGTTAGCGAAAAGGCTGTTGGTGAACAAATTTTAAACAGTTTAACACCCGGTCAACAAGTAATTAAAATTGTTAATGAAGAACTTATATCATTAATGGGTTCAGGGGTTAGCAAGCTTGAAGTTAGTTCTAATCCACCAACAATAATCATGATGTGTGGTTTGCAAGGTGCTGGTAAAACAACAATGTGTGGAAAACTTGGTTTTTCTTTAAGAAAACAAGGCAAAAAACCAATGCTTGTTGCTTGTGATATTTATAGACCAGCAGCTATTAATCAATTAAAGATTGTTGCAGGAAATGCTGGTGTTGAGTTCTTTGAAAAAGGAACAATTAATCCTGTTAAAATTGCTAAAGAAGCAATTGAAATGGCAAAGAAAAAAGGGTTAGACACTGTTATTATCGATACAGCGGGTCGTCTTCAAATTAATGAAGAGTTAATGAATGAACTTGTTGAAATAAAAAACGCTGTTAATCCAACAGAAATTCTATTAACTGTTGATGCGATGACTGGTCAAGAAGCAGTTAATGTTTCAAAAGAATTTGATGAAAAGCTTAATGTTACTGGAGTAATCCTTACAAAGCTTGATGGTGATACTCGTGGTGGTGCTGCTTTATCTATTAAAGCTGTAACTGGTAAACCAATCAAATTTTGCGGTATTGGAGAAAAAATTGGGGATTTAGAACCATTCTATCCAGACCGCATGGCTTCAAGAATTTTAGGTATGGGTGACGTCTTAACTCTTATCGAAAAAGCTCAAGCTAATCTAGATGAAGCGGAAATGAAGAAGATTGAAGAGAATTTAAGAAAAAACACATTTACTTTTGATGATTTCTTAATTCAATTTGAACAATTATCTAGAATGGGGAGTTTAACAGATCTTCTTGCTATGATACCTGGTGCGGCTGGTAAAATTAGACCAGAAGATGTTGACGAGTCTAGGCTTAAAGTTTATAAAGCAATAATACAATCAATGACAAAAAAAGAAAGATCTAATCCGGATTTAATCAAAGCAAGTCAAAGAAAAAGAATTGCAAGTGGTTCGGGAACTTCAATCCAAGAAGTTAACCAGCTTATAAAACAATTTGAGCAGACGAAGCTCATGATGAAAAATCAGAATAATCCACGTATGAAGAAATTTATGGGTCGTTTCTTTTAATGGTTTATAACATTATTTGAACTGTGTTTCTGCCGAAAATACAGGTAATTTAGATGGTGTTAATAAAACTTCGCTATTAAAAAATGATAAAAAATAAAATTCTAAAAAGTAGATAACTTCCTTTTATTTACCTCCATCTGACGAGGGAGGTGGCACAGATTTATCTGTTACGGAAGGAGAGAAAACTCGTTATATTAAAGGTAAACCCTTTGTATATATAAAAAATAATAACAAATGGAGGAAAAATACAAT